>JBLHWM010000001.1:0-46155 GCA_047629095.1 Planctomycetota bacterium
AAGCATCCGGGCCACAGCGAGGGCCGGCTCACCGCCGCCAAGGCGTGGCTAGTCTCCCGGGAGACCCTGGCGGAAGCGGCCCGTCACATCGGACTCGCCGAGCAGGCCGACTTCGGCCGCGGCATGTCGGCCGAGACCGCCCCGCGTTCGGTGCTCGCCAACTTATACGAGGCCGTGCTCGGTGCCATCTACCTAGACGCCGGGCTCGAGGCCGCCAGGGCCTGGACCCTGGAGACCTTGGCGAGCGCGTTCGCCTTGGCATCCAGTGCGGGGGAAGAGCGCAACCACAAGCAGCGCCTGCAGGAGTTCGCCCAGTCCGGCGGCGGCGAGCCGCCCCACTACAGCCTGCTCGACCAGCGCGGCGAGGCCCACCGCCGCGCGTTCTTAGTGCAGGCCAGTGTCGACGGCGAGCCCTATCCATCCGCCTGGGGTAGGACGCGCAAGGAAGCCGAGCGCTATGCCGCGATGGAAGCCCTACAGGTCATCGAAACGGAGGCGTCATGACTGCTACGGAAACCCAGGACGGCATCTACGGCGGCCCCGTGCTCGACACCGAGATCTTCTCAGACCAAGCTTCGTTCCAGACCCTAGCCCGCGAGTTGGCCGGCGGTGGCCGGGTCTCCGCTGGCGGACTCTGGGGATCGTCCCAGGCGCTCTTGCTCGGTGGCCTCGTCAACCACGCGCCTGGTCCCTGGCTCGTGGTCACCTCTTCCGAACCCGAAGCCGAGGCCTTCACGGCCGACCTTGTTGCCCTCGGCATCGAGGTCTGTCACCTTCCCGCTCGGGAGACGTATTCATCGGGCTCGAACCGCAAGGCCCACGCCGACCCCGAGACGATCCGCGGGCGCCTGCAGGTCGCCGGCCTGCTCGGCGGTCCGGCCCCCCGCAGGCCCCGGTTGATCGTCTCCTCCCTGCTCGGCTGCCTGCAGCCGCTCCCGGTTGCGGACACCCTCGAGAAGGAGTTCCTGCACCTTCAAGTCGGCGGCAAGCTCGACGCCGAGGCTGTGCTCACGCGGCTGGCCATGGCCGGCTACACGCGCCAACCCCTGGCCGAGACGCCCGGTGAGGTCAGCCTGCGCGGCGACATCTTGGACCTGTTCCCCTTCGCGAACAAAGAGCCCCTGCGCATCGAGCTCTTCGATGAGGAGATCGAGTCCATCCGCGTCTTCGATCCCGCCTCCCAACGCAGCACCGATACCCTGACGCGCATTGCCGTCTGCATCGCCAGCGACGCGGGCGACGTGGAGACCGGCCAGGGCAAGCGCGTCGACGAGCTGATCGCGCCGACTGCGGTCATCGTCCAGGTCGAGCCCCTGCGCATCGCCGACATGGCCGAGGGCCTGCGCGTCCAATCCTCGATGCACGGCGCCGCGCTACTCCAGTGGAATAGAAGCCTAGAACGGCACGCATCCATGGATTTGCAGAGCCTGCCCACCCGCGGGCTCGCCTTCGGAGTGCTGTCCGTCCAGGGACTCTCCGTGGGCATGACCGAGGCGGCGGCAGCTCTGGGTGAGGCCCTGGATCGGGCGGCGAAGAAGAAGGCCCGCGCCATCGTGCTCTGCGCTACCGAAGCAGAGCTCTCGCGCATGTCCGAGGTCTTCTGCGAGGACGACCGGGTCGAGCTGCGCATGGGCGCCCTTGGACGCGGCTTCCGCTTGACCAAGCCGCCGCTGATCGTCGTGAACCACCGCGAGCTGATCGGCATCCAGGGCACCAAGCGCATCGAGAAGAGCCAAGCGATCCACAAGGCGCGCGCCCTGCAGTCGTTCTTCGAGCTGCGCCTGGGCGACTATGTTGTGCACGCAGTCCACGGGCTCGGGCGCTACCTCGGCCTGAAGCGCATGGACCGCAGCGGCGGCGAGGAAGAGCACCTCTGCCTCGAGTACCAGGACGAGGTCGTTCTGTATGTGCCCGCGTCGCGGGTCGACCTGGTCCAGCGCTACATCGCCAGCGGCAAGGGCTCCGGCGTCTCCCTGGACAAGATCGGCAGCAAGTCCTTCAAGAAGCGCAAAGAGAGGGTCGAGAAGGCCCTTGCCGACCTCGCGGCCGAGCTGCTCGAAGTGCAAGCCAACCGCGAGATGAAGAAGCGCCCGGCTTGGTTTGCGACCGAGGACAACCGAGGTGAGCCGACCGAAGAGCAGGCCATGGTCACCCAGATGCTGGCGGAGTTCCCCTATGTGGACACGCCCGACCAGTCCCTTGCCGACTCCGAGATCCACGCCGACCTGACCAGCCCCCTTCCTATGGACAGGCTGCTCTGTGGCGACGTGGGCTTCGGCAAGACCGAGGTAGCGATCCGCGCCGCCTTCCGCGTGGTTGCGGGCGGCGGCCAGGTTGCCGTTCTCGTGCCGACGACGGTGCTCGCCGGCCAGCACGACTCGACCTTCCGCACGCGCCTCGCCGACTTCCCCGTGCGCGTCGAGTCCCTGTCGCGCTACGTCACCGGCGCCAAGGCGAAGGAGATCGCCGAGGCCACCGGCCGCGGCGAGGTCGACATCCTGATCGGCACCCACCGCATCCTCTCCAAGGACGTCAACTTCCAGCGCCTCGGTTTGATCATCATCGACGAGGAGCAGCGCTTTGGCGTGACCCACAAGGAGCACTTCAAGAAGATGCGCGCCCAGGTCGACATCCTGACCCTGTCCGCGACGCCGATCCCGCGCACTCTGCACATGTCCATGTCTGGGCTGCGCGACATCTCGGCTCTAACCACTCCGCCGCCGGGCCGCCAGGACATCGAGACGATCCTGGCTTCGGGTGCGGACAAGCAGGCCATCCGCGAGGCTCTGCTGCGGGAGAAGAACCGCGGCGGCCAGAGCTTCTTCCTGCACAACCGCGTGCAGTCCATCGACCGCGTGGCCCGGGAGCTGGCCGAGCTGGTGCCCGAGTGCAGCTTCCTGGTGGGCCACGGCCAGATGGGCGGAAGGACCCTGCAGAAGATCATGGGCCTGTTCACACGGGGCGAGGCGGATGTGCTGGTGGCGACTACGATCATCGAGAACGGCATCGACATCCCAACCGCGGGCACGATCCTCATGGATCGCGCCAACCACTTCGGCCTAAGCGAGCTGCACCAGCTGCGGGGCCGCGTGGGCCGCGGCTCGCACAAGTCGTACTGCTACCTGCTAACGGACGAGCAAAAGACCCTCACGGAGATCGCCGAGCAGCGCCTCAAGGCCCTCGAAGAGCTCAACCACCTCGGTTCGGGCTTCGCGATCTCGATGAAGGACCTCGAGCTGCGCGGTGCCGGTAACATCCTGGGTCCGGAGCAGTCGGGCCACATCACGTCGGTTGGCTACGACCTGTATTGCCGCCTGCTGCGCAAGACTGTCGAGCGCATGCAGCGGGGCGGCGACGTGAAGTCGACCGAGATCCGGCCGGACGAGTTTGTGGATCCGGGCGAGGTCGAACTCGAGCTCGGTCTCAAGGCGTACCTCTGCGACAAGTGGATTCCGTCTTCGGACTCCCGGCTGGAGCTGCTGCGCTCGTTCCACGAGATCCGCACGGACGGCGACGGCAAGGAGGCCCTTGCGATGCTGCGGGACCGCTTCGGACGCGTGCCCGCCGAGGCCAAGGAGCTGGTGCGCCAGTTCCAACTGCGCGTGCTCTTTGGCAGCGCGAGCTTGACCCGGGTCGCCTTGCGCGAAGATCGCTGGCTGATCGCCTTCCGGGACCGTGCCACCCTCGAAGCCGCCCTCGCCTCCAGCGGCGCCCCCATCGAGATGCGGCCCCAGGGACAAGGCAAGGCCATCCTTATGGTCCCCAAGGGACTCGATGCAAGAAAAGCGACCGAGTGGCTCGAAGCAGCCTTGCGGGGCGACCCCAAAGCGAAGAGAATCAGCCTAGCCGCCCAAATCTAGAACCATGATCACGAACCTCAGCCTGATTGCCCTCGCCACTTTCGCCGCTACCGCTGCGCCCCTACCCCAGGACCCGGCCCCTACCCAGGTCGAGGCCGAGGACGAGGGCTGGCAGGTCTTCGACGGCGTTGCGCTGATCGTGAACGACGAGATCGTGACCCTGCGCCAGCTCAACACCTCTGTGAACGACGCCCGCGGCAACGCCGAGGCCACGACCCAGGAGGACGCCTTCGCCCTTAGAGACGGCGTCATCAGCGACTCGATCATGATGCACCTCCAGACCCAAGCCGGCCGCTCGCTCGGGGTCGCTGGGTCGGATGTGGAGCGCACGATCAACGGCTTCCTAGACAACAAGCGCCGCAGCATGTCCGCCACCGACACGACCGACTGGTTCCTGGAGGAGGGCGTTCAGGACCTCGGTCAGATGCGCGAGTCCATCCGCGAGGAGCTGTACCGTAGCCTCTGGATGCAGAACATCAGCGGCCAGACCAGCGGCGCCGATCGCCCCAGCGAGGATCGCTATGTGCGGCCGGGCCAGCTGCGGGAGGCCTATTACGTGAACAAGAGCGGCTACGAGACTCCCACCCGCTACATCTTGCAGTACTTGCGCCTGGTGGCCAACGCCTGGGGAGACGCCGAGACGGCCCTCGAAGTGGCCACGGACCTGCGCGAGCAGATCGCCGGCGGCGCCGATATGGGCGCCTTCGTCGATGAGTACGGCGCCTTTCTACGCGAGAGGCGCGGGATCACGGAGCAGGTCGCCCTCGACCAGGTCGCCGAACCCGGCGTGCGCGGATTCCTGGGGGACGCCCGGCGCGGTGCCCTCTCCATGGTCATGCCGTATTTCGAAGGGGACGTGATCGCCGGTTACGACATCGTGAGGGTGGTTGAGATGCTCGAGGGCCAGGAAGCGCCGGCTTTCAACTCGCCAGGTATCCAGATCGCCCTGCAGCGTGGCTTGCAGAGCCGCTGGGACAACATTCGGATCGCGAACGGCGCCGACGAGCTCTGGCGCGCCGCCTACATCCGTTTGCCCAACGGCATCCGCATCGACCCGCCCTGGGCCCAGCGAGCAGCCGCACGGCGATAGGCGGCAATCGCTTAGCCGGGCGTAGTCTTTCCTGATTCCCTCGATATACTTTGAACCCCACATTTCGGGCCCCGTTTGGGGTCTGCCGTCGCTACCTCCTTTAATGGAGGTCGGCTGAGCGGCCCCACTGGATATCGAATACATAGGCCCCTGAAGGCCACCCCCGAGCGCCACCCGGCGCTCAAAAGCCCAACACTAGGCATGAGCAACGCGGACTACAAAAACGTCGAACAGATCGAGAGCACTCTCCCCCGCCCCTGGGAAGAGGAGACCACCTTCAACGACGTACTCTACGATTGGATGGGACGCGCCCCTTGGCTTGCCATCTCCGGTGCAGCCCACCTGCTAGCGTTCTTCGTACTTGCAGCCATTCCATGGGACGCCTTCAACAAGCAGGAACCACCCGCGATCACCGCTTCTGTGGAAGCCCCCGCCGACGAGCCCATCGAGGAGCCCGAAGAGGAGGAAATCCCAGAAGAGGAAGAGGAGATCGAGCCCATCGAGGAGCCGATCCTCAAGGACGCCGAGGTCTCGGACCACAACGAAGAGGATGTGGACCAGCCCTTCGAGTCCATGGTCGGTGACCCCGACATGAACTCGGACTCACCCTTCGACTCCGACAACTCCAACGACGTCATGGGCATCGGCGGCGGCGCCGGTGGCAAGTTCGGTGGACGCCTCGGTGGCCGTAAGAACCTGCGCGCAGCCCACGGTAAGGGTCTCGACCAGGCTCTAAAGGACGCCCTTGAGTGGCTGAAGAACCACCAGGGCCCCGACGGCTCCTGGGACACGGACGAGTTCAACACCGAGTGCGGCAAGATCGGCAACACGGTCTGCGGCGACCCCGGTTACCCCCAGCACGACGTCGGCTCTACGGGCCTGGCCCTACTGGCCTTCCTTGGCGAGGGCAACACCACCGACTCCGGTGACTACAAGGTCCAAGTGGCCATGGGCATCAAGTGGCTGCGCAGCGTGCAGGACCCCGACTCGGGCCTGCTCGGCGACAAGTCCAGCCACGAATTCCTGTACAACCACGCCATCGGCACCCTCGCCCTGTGCGAAGCCTACTACGCGACCAAGAGTCCCCTGCTGAAGCGGACCTGCCAGAACGCGATCAACTACATCAACCGTGCTCGTAACCCCTACAGCGCTTGGCGCTACGACGAGCCGCCCATGGGCGCGAACGACACCTCCGTCACGGGCTGGATGATCTTCGCGATCAAGGCCGCCGAAGACGCCAAGCTGCAGATCGACCCGGGTGCCTACGTCGGCGCTCGCGAGTGGCTCAAGGAAGTCACCGACGAGGCCAACGGCCGCGTGGGTTACAGCGAGTACGGCAACCTGTCCTCTCGTATCGTCGGGGTCAACGATCACTTCCCCGCCGAGAAGGGCGAGTCCATGACTGCTGTGGGCCTTCTGGTCCGCATGTTCATGGGCGAGACCGATCCCAAGGAGAGCCCGATCCTCAAGAAGCACGGCGACCTGATGCTGCGCACCCTTCCCGAGTGGGATCCGGACGGCTTCGGCAGTGACATGTACTACTGGTACTACGGCTCCTACGCCATGTACCAGCTCGGTGGAACGCACTGGAAGAAGTGGGAGACTGCTCTTAAGAAGACCATCCTCGAAAACCAGCGCAAGGACGGCGACGAGAAGGGTTCTTGGGACCCGATCGGACCCTGGGGCTACGCCGGCGGCCGGATTTACTCCACCGCGCTGATGGCGCTCTGCATCGAAGTCTACTTCCGCTACGGCAAAGTTGCCGGCGCGCGCTAGACGGTCGACAAGACACCAATCGAGAAGCCCCCGGGTCCGCAATGCGGGCCCGGGGGTTTCTTCGTGGGCGGCAAGTCGATCGGGCGCTAGGATTCATGGCATGAAGAACACGCTTTGGATTGGAAGTGCTCTCGCCCTCTCGCTCTCCTGGGTAACCGGCTGCCGCAGCGCCAATCCTGTGCCCATCGAGAACGACACCCAACGCATAGTGGAAGAGCCCGCCGAGTCCAGCGCGCCCCTGGAACCTGGGCCGATCAAGGATGCACTGGACTGGCTCAGCGCTCACCAAAACGAAGACGGGCATTGGGATGCGGATCGCTTTGGCGACGAGTGCGCAAAGGCCAGCAAGACGACCTGCGCAAACCCGGGCTCGGTCCAGCACGATGTGGCCGCAACGGGACTCTCGCTTTTGGCTTTCCTGAGCGCTGGCCAGTCCGAATATTCTGGCGACTACCGAGACCAGGTTAGCGCTGCTCTGAGGTGGCTGCGCCATCAACAAGATCCACAGACCGGCCTCATTGGGGAGCGAGTCAGCCACGACTTCCTCTACGGCCACGCGATTGCAACCTACGCATTGTGCGAAGCCAACAACGTTGTCCGGGGGAACCCGCTGATCAAGCGCGCCAGCAACCTTGGGATTAGATACATCGCCAACGCGCGCAATCCCTACGGTGCTTGGCGCTATGACGTGCCGCCAATCGGAGACAACGACACGTCGGTCACCGGCTGGATGATGCTTGCCCTCAAGTCGGCCGAGCGCGGACGGCTGCCCGTGGACCAAGACGCCTTCAAGGGAGCCCTCTCCTGGATCGACGAGGTCACGGACGAGCAAACCGGTCGGGTCGGCTACAACGAAGTCGGCAGTACCTCCGCGCGTATCGTCGGGCTCAACGAGCACTTCCCCCCGGAGTCCGGAGAGGCCATGACCGCCATCGGCCTTTCGATCCGTATGTCCCTTGGGCAGATGGAGCCAGAGCAGTACCCATTGATAGCGAAGGGCGGCGAACTGATCCTGCGCAGCCTACCCACGTGGGAGCAGCAAGAGTTCACCAGCGACATGTACTACTGGTACCACGCGACCCGCGCCATGAACGAACTAGGTGGCACCTACGCCGAAAAGTGGAACGCCGCCATGTTGCAAGCCACCACCCAAGGCCAACAAACCTCCGGCCACGCGAAGGGATCCTGGGATCCGGTTGGGGCCTGGGGTTCATCCGGCGGACGCGTCTACTCCACCGCGCTCATGACCATGTGTCTTTCATTCCAGCTCGAGGATCCGCTCGCCGAAGCTCTCAGCGGTTTGGGTTACCTGTAAGGTCAAGCGCGGCGCGCAGGTGATTCCCTTTTGGGACTTGATTCCCGTTTAGAGGTCTTCCAGGGGCATCTAAACGGGAATTCCCCGTTTGTTGTCAGGGCGATGTGAACCGAACTCTTGCCTGTCCGTTGTCTCTCTTGTCGCGGCCGCAAGGTTCGCGGCCGCAGGACACTCTTGGGGTGACTGGTCTCTGATTCCGAGCAGAGGTCCGCACTTGGGGAGACGGCCTTGGTTCCCAATGACAACTTCAGACTACTCCACAGTTCAGATTGAATCGACCCTTCCCAAGCCTTGGGAGGAAGAGCACTCCTTCAGTGAAGTGCTGTACGACTGGATGGGCCGCGCACCGTGGTTCGCCGTTTCAGGTGCCGCGCACTTGCTCGCTTTCTTCGTGCTGACGGCGATTCCCTGGGGCGCTTTCCATAGGGAAGAGGTGCCTGAAATCATCGGCACGATAGAGAAACCAGCACCCGACATCGTCGATGAGATCGAGCCCGAAGAGCTGCCCCTAATTCCCGAAGAAGCGGAGCTGGTGGAAGACCTGGACGACATGCTTTTGACCGAGTCTGTGGACGAGATCTCCGACCAGGATGACCTTGCCTTCGATCCGGTCGTAGGCGAAGTCGCCAGTCCCTTCGAGTCCAATTTGGAAGCCATGAGTAACGAGATTGGCGTTGGCGGGCCAGGCGGCAATGGTGGAGACTTGGGCGGCGGCAAGGGCGGCAACGGTGGGCGCGGCGGAGTGCAGATGGAGCGCTCCCTGCATGATGCGCTCGAGTGGCTCAAGCATCACCAGAGCCCCGAGGGCTACTGGGATTCGGACGGCTTCTCCGACCACTGTGGTGGGATTGGCGGCTCGATTTGTGAGGACCCCGGCTACGCACAGCACGATGTTGGCGTCACGGCGCTAGCGCTCTTGACCTTCATCGCCGCAGACAACACGACCAACCACGGTCCCTACCAAGAGCAGGTCAAGCGGGGCATCAAGTGGCTGCGCACGATGCAAGATCCGGACTCGGGCCTCGTCGGCGAGAAGTCCAGCAAGGAGTTCCTGTACAACCACGCGATCGCGACTCTCGCTTTGTGCGAAGCCTACTACGACAACGCGTCGCCGCTGCTGCGCATCACCAGCCAAAAGGCCGTCAACTACATCCAGATGGCGCGCAATCCCTACGGTGCCTGGCGCTATGACCAGCCTCCGATTGGCGCCAGTGACACCTCGGTCACGGGCTGGATGGTCTTCGCTTTGAAGGCCGCCGAAGACGCGAAACTCGATGTGGATCAAGGCGCCTTCGACGGTGCGATGGCCTGGTTGAACGCTGTCACCGACACGGCCAGCGGCCGCGTTGGCTACAGCGAATACGGCAACCGGTCCTCGCGTATCACGGGCATCAACGATCACTACCCCGCGGACAAGGGCGAGGCCATGACGGCCGTCGGCTTGCTGTGCCGGATCTTCATGGGCGAGAGCGACCTGCGCGAGTATCCGATCCTCAAAAAGCACGGCGATCTGATGATGCGCAGCTTGCCCGAATGGGACGACGACGGCTTTGGCAACGACATGTACTACTGGTACTACGGTACCTACGCCATGTTCCAACTCGGGGGCAAGTACTGGAAGCAGTGGGAAGCTTCCCTGAAGACGACTCTGCTGGAGAACCAGCGCAAGGATGGCGATGCCAAGGGATCCTGGGATCCGACCGGGCCCTGGGGATTCTCCGGCGGCCGGGTCTACTCGACGGCGATGATGGCCCTCTGCATCGAGGTCTACTTCCGCTATCCCAACATCACAGGAGCAAGGTAAGAGGCGCCTCTTACCCAGCACGAAATCGTAGGGACGACCAGGTCTCGGAAAGGCCTCCCTACGGCAAGAAAGCCCCACCTGCGCAGGTTGCGCGGGCGGGGCTTGTGCTTGTGCCTAGGGGTCGCTCTAGCAGATGCGGCGGAAGAAGAGCTTCATGAACTCCTCCGCCGTTTTTTGGGGGCGAGCCATCAGGCCGCCCTCCACCTGCACCTTGCAGTTCACCGTAGTGGAGGGATGCTCTTCGGAGCCTGCGACGATCACAGTGATCGTTGAGGTTCCTCCAAGGGCTCCACCCTTTTTGGTGCAGTGCAAGGTCGTGTTCTCCTCATCGGTCTGATCGAGGACCCAGCCCTTCATATCGGCAACCATCTCCTTAGCAGACGAGAAGATGTACTCCTTCCGCGTAGCAACCTGAATCGGCTGCTGGTAGGTGGAGGAGTGGCTAGGACTAGTCTCGAAACTGGACGCCATGGGAAGAGAGCGCGCTACTTAGCAGCGGCGGCGAGAGCGACGCGGCTCTTATAGCGAGCAGCGGCGTTTTCGTGGATGACGTTCTTCTTAGAGGCCTTGTCGATGCGCTTCATAGCGACCGGCAGGGCTGACGTCGCGACTTCAGCGTTCTCAGCTTCCATCACGATGCGAATCGCCCTGCGCATGGAGCTGCGGACGATCTTGTTTTCTTGACGGCGGGTCTCGGTGAGACGCACGCGCTTGTTGGCTTGCTTATTGTTCGGCATATCTTTCTAAAGTGCTTCCATCTTTTCAGCCACGTCTCTGTAGCTGATGTCGACCTCGTAGATCCGAATGAAGGCGCCTCGTGCGCTTTCGGGATCTCCTTCGGCCTCTGAAATGAGCCCAAGGTTATACAAGATTTCCTTGGCCCTGTCATCCACTCCTCGGCATCCCTCAAGCGCTCGCTCATATTCCTTGCGTGCGATGTCTAAAACGCCCTTTTCATGGAAGCATCGGGCCATTAAGAAAAGTGCCTCGCCCCCCACTCGGGAGTCCCCGTGGGCCTTTTGGAATTCCCCCAGGGCCAAATTGAGCTCCCCACCACGCATCAAACGCTTGCCTAAACCCAACCTCAGGCTCATATCGCCCGGTCGGCGCACGACCCGGCGCTGGAAGTCCTGCACCTCGTGCTCCGCGAGCTTCTTCTCCAGTCGATCCGCCTTAGCTTCGTCCCCGGCCTTGCCAGCCGCGGCAATCTGCTTCTTCAAGGCGCGCACCCCCAGGTCCGCCACGGTGCACTCAAGGTCGTAGTCGTCGCGGCGGTACTCCAGAGCCCGCTCGTGGAACTCTAGGGCCGCGGGCCAGTCGCGAAGATCCTTGTATAGGCCGCCGATGCGCAGCAATAGCTCTGGGTCCGAGGGCGTCTCCGCAAGGGTAGCTTCGAGTCCCGTAACCTCCTCGCGCAGCTCCTCCGGAGTGCGGTGCCGGCGCTGCCGCTGCTCGAGGCGCTTGGTGTCGTCCTTGTCCTTCAGCGCGTCGCGACTGTGGGCAACGTTGTCGAGCCCCGTCTGCTGCAGGGCGGCCTCGGCGGACAGGTTCTTGCGTGCCTTGATTGCCTCCTGGTCCCTCGGATCAGCTGCTAGAGCCGCTTCGAAGTACTCAATCGCGCGCATAGGCTCACCTACGCGCTGGGCGAGGAAGCCGGCCTGCTTGAGGCCCTGCACGTTCTTCGGCGCAATCTCCGCCAAGAATGCATACACCGCAAAAGCGGACTTGTTGTGCCCGGCAGCCTCGAGCATCTGGCCCAGCATCAGGTTCCCAGCCTCGTCCGTGGGGTTGCCGGAGAGGTAGTCCTCCAGGGCCTTCACGGCCCCGTCGAACTTCTTGACCTTCGCCATGGCCTTCGCGCGCCCCAGGGGGATTGCGCCCCCCGCCTTGCTGAAGAGCCCGCGCTTCTTGCGCTCGGCCCGCTTGCGGACCGCCTGGCGGAGTCCGGCCCGGGCCTCGCCCAGATCCGGGTTGATATCCAGCAGAGAACGGTAGAGGTCCACGGCGAAGTCGAAATTGCGGCGACGCATGGACTCGTCGGCTTTCTTAAGTTGCTTGGAGAAGTCCAAGGTGGTTGGCGCGGGTGCTGGGCGGCCCGGGATCGAGCTACGGGAAGAGGCGGGGATGAGAAACAGGCACAGACCATACCGCGATAGGCCGAGTTGCGGCAAGGGCTGGGTTTTGCAAGAGACTGCTAGCGGTTCGATGCGCGGCGGTTTCCAGCGCTACCTATAATGATTGACTTCAAAACCGCCCCACTTCCTGCCTCCCACTTCGATGACCGAAGAGCTCAACTATATCGTCACCCTCTACCCCACGCCCGTGCTCCGCAAGGAGGCCGTGCCCGTTGAGGACTTTGATGAGGACCTAGCCAAGATCGTCGAGGCTATGTATCGCCGCATGTACGATTCGAAGGGGGTTGGCCTTGCCGCGCCCCAGGTTGGACTGCCCAAGCGCATCCTGGTGATCAATCCCAGCGGCGAGCAAGAGGACAAGTCCGGCGAGCTCGCCCTGATTAACCCGACCATAGTCGAGCGCTTCGGCGACGAGAGCACCTATGAGGAGGGCTGCCTGTCCTTCCCCGGGATCTACGCCGAGGTCAAGCGCCCGGACAAGTGCAAGGTCGAGGCCGTAGACATCAACGGCGAGAAGCTCGAGCTTGAGTTCGAGGGCTTCGCGAGTCGCGTCGTGCAGCACGAATACGATCACCTCCAGGGCATCCTGCTGGTGGACCGCATGTCCGCGGCGGACAAGCTCAAGCACCGCAACGCCCTCGGCGAGCTGGTGGACGAGTACAAGGCCGCCAACGCGCCGGTCCAGAAGCGTGGCCTGTTCGGGCGCTAGGCGAATCCGTGAACATAACCCGTGGACTTACGGCTCTGGCAGCGGAGCAGCCTGACGGCCGAGGCGCGGTGGTCTCCATCGGCGTCTTCGATGGCGTTCACCGTGGCCATCGAGCGATTCTCGCCGCGAATATCGCGCGCGCCCGCAGCCTCGACGCCACTCCTACGGTCGTCACCTTCAGCGGCCACCCCAAGAAGCTGCTGCTCGGACGCGGCCCCCTGACCCTGACCAGCCTCGATCACCGCCTAGAGCTGTTTGCCGAGGCGGGCATCGAGCATACCCTGGTCCTGGATTTCAACGAGGACCTGCGCTCGAAGTCCGCCATTGACTTCGTCCAGCGGGACCTAGTGGAGGGCCTCCATGCGAGGGCCTTTGTCCTGGGCTTTGATAGCAAGTTCGGGCGCGATCGCGAGGGCACACCCGAACGCATGCGCGAGCTCGGGCTCGATGTCGAGGTTGTCGGAGCCGTGGGCCAAGGGGGCCGCGCAGTCTCCAGCACAGCGATCCGCGAGGCCGTGTCCCTGGGAGACCTGGACGCCGCGGTCCGCATGCTCGGCCGTCCCGTGACCGTCCGTGGCAAGGTCGTGCACGGCAATGGCCGCGGGGCCGGAATCGGCTTCCCCACCGCGAACTTAGATCTAGACCACGAGCTGGTACCGCCGAACGGGGTCTATGTGACTCTGATCACGCTGCTGGAGCGCAGGACGGAATCGGGACAGCACCCCGTCCTGCACAGTGTCACGAACATCGGACTGCGCCCGACGATCGTCGGGGAGCCCAAGGCCGGCTCCACCCCCGTAGTCGAGGTCCATGTGCTCGATTTCCACGAGGACATCTACCACGAGCGCGCCGCCTTGGAGTTCGTCCAATACCTGCGGCCCGAGCAGCGCTTCGAATCCATCGACGCCTTGGTAGAAGCGATCCGCAAGGACGTCGAGAGCGCTCGGGTGCGCCTGCAGGCCACCGAATAGGGAATCGAACTCAGGTTCCTTGGGGCGAATGTCGAGGAATGCAGAGCATCGGTATTGACGCGCGGCGATTGCGCGGCACAATGCCTCGCCCCGGTCCGAAAGGACCGTGGTCGGTCCCTCCCTCACGGGAACAAAGGGCAGGTAGCTCAGTTGGTAGAGCACTTGACTGAAAATCAAGGGGTCGCCGGTTCAAGTCCGGCTCTGCCCACCACCGACCACTTCGCGCAGTACATGGCCGCCCATGCGGGCGCCAGCAGACCCCAGGCAAGGTCCCCGATGACGAGCCCCTCTCCCCTCGTGATCACCAAGAGTGCTCCCGAGTCACTAACGGTCGAATGGGCCGATGGCAAGACCACCCATGTGAGCGCTGCAGCCCTGCGCCGCATTTGCCCCTGCGCCCACTGCGTCAACGAGCACACGGGCGTGCGCATGCTCAATCCGGACTCGGTTCCGGACGACCTGACCCAAACCGACGTGATCCTGGTGGGCAACTACGCCCTGCGAGTCACCTTTGCCGACGGGCACAACACGGGACTCTTCACCTGGCCAGTCCTCTACGGGCAGGTCGGAGCCGCGGGATGAGCGCGGAGCCCGGCCTTGAGGTCTTGCCCAGCTTGACCCTTGACCCTGGCGATCTCACCGTGACCTATGCCAGATCCGGTGGGCCCGGCGGCCAGAACGTCAACAAGGTTGAGACCAAGGCCGTCCTGCGCATCAATGTTCGCACTTGCTCTTCCTTTAATGAGAGTCAGCGCCTGAGGCTCCTTGAGAAGCTGGGCAACCGCCTGACCAAAGAGGGCGAGCTTGTACTGCACGCCTCCAGGCACCGCACGAAGGAGCGCAACCGCACGGATGCCGTGGAGCGCTTGGTGGCCATCCTGCGGGGGGCGCTCGCTGTTCAGAAAAAGCGTCGCAAGACCAAGCCCACCCGGGGCTCCAAGGAGCGCAGGCTCAGTTCTAAGAAACAGCGCGGCGACACCAAGAAGATGCGCCGCAAGCTCTAAATGACGGGGTGCTTGCGCGGCCAACTGTTGGGACCTCTCCCCCGTCCAAAATCACCGAATTCGGGAATAGGTCCCGATTTCGGCACTTATCCAGACCCTCGACCCCTCCATGACTAATCAAGACAGCAATCCAGCCGCCGAACTCAAGGACGCACTGACCGCGATTGCGGTCCTGACGAAGGAAGAGCGCAAGCCCAGCCGCTATGACGCGCGCATGCTCCTGCTCCCCCTCGGATCGCTGATTCTCGAAGGCGAATCGAGCGGACTCAGCGTGACGCTCGAGCTCATTTTGAAGGCCGTTCAGCCGCAGAACGAAGCGTGGGCGACTGCGGTTGCGGACGAACTCGGCCTCGCCGGGGACGAATTCTGCCTCTCAATCAACCCGGACTACTTAAAACATCCAAGGTACGATTTTGCTTATGCGGCGGCCTCCAGGCAGCAACTTGAGCAGCGAATCCAAGCAGCCGAGCACCTCGGATTTCCCCTCTCAGAGGTACTTCGGGGCCGAATTCAGGCGGCTGACGAAGCATTCGATCCCTACCTCGACAAGCTCGACGAGTAGCTCTCCAAGATCCGCCCACGAGCGTAAGCCATTTTCTCAAAAAGGCTTATGCCCGAATATAGCCCCTTCCAAATCGACATTCTGGCTCAGCCGCCCCCGACATTCTGGGGCGAATCTCGCACCTAAGCCCATACTGCAAAATGACTTACGGGCCCACCTCAACAAGAGTTTGCAAATGAGGGGCACGGTGTAGGACCCTCTCACCGATCTCTTTGTCTGGAGCATAACCCGAAGGAAATTTGCCGCAAGGTCTTCAATCGGGCGCGGGTGCACGGCATCCTCTCCGCCTCAATAAGTTCCCCATCCCTGACGGAACAACCATTCCCATTGCATTTCGGAGTGCACATACGAATGAACAAGATCATCACTACGTCGATCGCCCTTGCGGTCGCATCTACTGCCAGCCTCGCCAACGGCGACTGGCTTCAACTTGACCAGGACATCGCGTCCCTTTCCAGCACGGTAGCTGCTGACGGAGGCGCCACAGTCGGCGCTCTTCTTCGCAACTCCTACCGCGACGGTGGCACCACCGGCGGCTGGGCTTTCGAAGACGTCCTCGTCAACGCGACGGGCTCTCTCGAAGAGTTCTCTTGGCGCATCAGCTTCAACCTCGAAGGCGGCACCGCTGTCCTCGAGGACGCTTACGTCACCTGGGACTACGATGGCGACATCACCAGCACCTGGGGCCAGTTCGTTCTGCCCATGTTCCGCAGCGCCACGATTGGTCAAGAGTCTATGCTCTTCATCGATCGCAGCCTTCTCGGTGCGAACTACTACTCACACGATCAAGGTGTTTCGGTTGCTGGCTCCATGAATGGCCTCGACTGGACCATCGCTGCTCAAAACGGCGCCGACGCTGCTGGCGAAGACCTCAACCTGTTCGCCCACGTCGAGTACAACCTCGGCAACGGCGCTAACACCTGCTGCGACGGCGCAATGCACGGTGGCGACGAGCTTGACGGCACCATTGGCGTCAGCTACATGGACATGCAGGACGACAGCCTTGACGCTGTTCTCGGCATCGACTTCGCCATGACCATGGGTCAGTTCAGCCTTCAGGCCGAGCTTGCCGATGCTGGTGACGACACCGTCGGCGCTGGCCTTGGTGAGGCACCCTTTGCCATCACCTTCGGCTACCTCTTCGCTGACAACATGGAAGCCGCTTACCGCCACGAAGATCGTGACGACGCAGCCGACACCAGCGTTGAGAGCTTCGGCCTCAACTACTACCTGCACGGACACAACGCCAAGTGGCAGATCAACTACATCGACGACGACGCCGCCGCCGACGAAGTGATCGCTGTTGGCCTTACGGTCGGCGCATCCAGCTGAGTCTTTCTTCCCGGGCGCGTCCCGGGAGATGACCAATAGGCCAGGGGGCCCTCCGCGCGTCGGAGGGCCCCCTGGTTCCTTTTTTGGTAGGCTTGCCGAAGCCCACCTACCCTAGATTCACCCCATGCTCTCGCTCCTGCTCAGCCTCGCCCTCGCCCAGCCCCAGGACATCCCCGTGGAATCCGAGCACACCAACCATCTGATCGGGGAGACGAGCCCCTACCTGCTCGCCCACGCGAACAACCCCGTGGACTGGTATCCATGGGGCCCGGAAGCGCTGGAGCTCGCGAAGAAGCTCGACAAGCCAATCTTCCTGTCCATCGGCTACTCCGCATGCCACTGGTGCCACGTCATGGAGGAGGAGTCCTTCGAGGACGAGCGCATCGCCGCCCTGATGAACGAGAACTTCGTCTGCATCAAGGTCGATCGCGAGGAGCGCCCGGATCTCGACGAGATCTACATGACCGCGGTCACGGCCCTGACCGGACGAGGCGGATGGCCCATGAGCGTGTTCCTCACGCCGGGCCTGCAGCCGTACTACGGCGGGACCTACTTCCCTCCGTCAGCGCGAGGTGGGCACAGTGGCTTCGACGATGTGCTCACGACCATGCGCGACCACTGGGACAACAACCGCGAGCAGGTCTTCGAGCTGGGCAAGGAGATCACGGCACACATGGAGGAGGTCAACCGAGCCGGCGGGAAGGCCTCGCTGGATGTGAGCGTTCTCAATCGCTCGCTGGCCCACATGAAGACCAGCTTCGATCCCGTCTGGGGCGGCTTCGGGCAGGCGCCGAAGTTCCCGCATACGATGGACCTGCGCCTGGCTCTTCGGCACTGGAGCCGAACCCAGGACCACACGGTCCTGCAAATGGTCACCACGACCCTGGACCGAATGGCTGAGGGTGGAATCTATGACCAAGTGGGCGGCGGCTTCGCCCGCTACAGCACCGACGAGAAGTGGCTCATTCCCCACTTTGAGAAGATGCTTTACGACAACGCTCTGTTGGTCCCCGTCTACCTCGACGCTTATCTGATCACGGGTGACGAGACCTATGCGCGGGTCGCCCGGGAGACCTGCGAGTGGGTCCTTGAGGAGATGATGACCGACTCAGGCGGCTTCGCCAGCAGCCTCGACGCAGACTCCGAGGGCGAAGAGGGGCTCTTCTATGTGTGGGACAAGGCCGAGCTTCAAGCTGTACTAGGAGATGAGCGAGGCACGTGGGCGGCCAAGTGGTTCGGAGTCACACCCACCGGCAACTTCGAGGACGGCAAGAGCGCCCTCTGGCGCCACGAGAGCGCCTCGGACGTCGCGAAGGCCCTCGGCGTTGAACAAGAGCGGCTCGAGGCCGCCATGGGCGATTCAAGGGACCTCCTGTACAGGGCCCGGGAGACCCGGATTCATCCGGCCCGGGACGACAAGGTACTCGCCTCCTGGAATGGCATGATGATCTCAGCCCTCGCCCAGGCCGGCCAAGTCCTGGGGGAGCCACGCTACGTGGATGCCGCGAGTGGGGCGGCCAACTACATCCTCCAAGGGATGCGCCAGGAGGACGGGCGACTCTTCGCTACGGCCCGCAATGGCAAGGCCCATCTGAATGGGTACCTGGACGACTACGCCTTCGTCATCGCTGGCTTGATCGACCTGTACGAGTCCGACTTCAACCCCAAGTGGATCCACCAGGCGCTCGCCCTTAACCAAGTCGTCGAGATCGAATTCGCCGCGCCCGACGGTGGCTTCTACAGTACCGGTGACAGCCACGAGACCCTGCTCCTCAGGCTGCAGAGCACGACGGATGGAGCGATCCCCGCCGGCCTAGCGATCCAGACCATGAACCTACTTCGCCTTAGCGAGCTCACGGGAGACCCCAAGCTTGGGGTCCGGGCCAACGAGGCGCTGGAGTCGAGCGGAGTGGCCGCAAAGGAGAGCCCCACCCGGTTTAGCCAGCAGCTGCTTGTGCTCGACACGCTACTGGCCAAGCCCTTCGAGATCGTAGTCGCCGGTGAGCTCACCAGCCCGAGTACCCAAGCGATGCTCACCGCAATCCGAAGCGCTTACCTGCCCCACCGCGTCGTAGCCTTGGTGGACGGGCGAACCGACTTCGAGCTCATGCCGGTCCTGAAAGAGAAGACCAACGACGGTCCCGCAAGGGCCTTTGTCTGCCAAGACTTCACCTGCCAGGCTCCGACGGAGAGCGTGCCCACGATGCTCGAGCTGCTCGGGCTAAAGCCCAAGTAAGCCAGAGCTCAAGCCCCGCAGTACTCCACGATGTTGCCACGGCTCTCGTGGATCCGGATCTTGGCCAGCTCCACACCGGGGAACGGACCGAGTTGAGCAAGGACGATCCCCCAGAAGACCAGCGCAAGGTTTTCAGCAGTCGAAGTGCGCCCTCCCAGGATATCGAGGTCCTCGTCGAGGTGCTTGTGGTCCACCACGTCGAAGATGTGCTCCTTGACAATGGTGTGTAGGTCAAAGAGGTTCATGACCATGCCCGTCACGGGATCCACGGGCCCTCGCACCGTCACAAACAGATCGTAGTTGTGCCCGTGCCCGTTCTTATTGTTACACGGTCCGAAGAGCCGCGCATTCTCCTCATCACTTAGCTCGCGTGCGTGGAGTCGGTGGGCGGCGGCGAACTCAGTTCGTACGGTGATCTCTACTATGGGGTTCTTCTTCATAATTTACTGGGCTAGAGAGTAACCGAACCACCGACCTGATCTAGGCACCAGATTCCAGAATCAGGCTTTCGGAAAAACCGAAAGAGTTCTCGAAATCATGAGAGCCGGAGATGCCTTGAAATCACCGTTTGCTGCTCCCTGCTGGCACTTTAGGTCTGAGGCCACGAAGTCTGTACAAAATTGAACGAATCAATTCCGTGCGGATCTCCGTCCTTTCTGGCTCTAAGAGTCACCAAGGAAGACCCCATGAAAAACAACAAATATACGCGTACCCAAGCACTCAGCCTGATCCCGCTTCTCAAAGGGATCACTGTCGAAATCGCAGACCGTCAAACGAAGGTGCTCACGATCGAATCCATGATTCAAGCCCTTCGTCCGACGGCTCGAGTCCACAAAGACGACATCCAAAGCCATCAGGCGGAGCTCGCCAGTCAGCGCATGGAACTGCGTCGCGCTGGAAAAGAACTCGACCGCCTTGGATGTTCGCTTGCCCTAACCGACCCCCTTGAGGTCTTCATCCCCGGCATGGATGAGAACTTCGGCTGGCGTCCGGGCGAGGCCTTCCTTCGCGAGGCGGCTATCGAGCCCTTCGCAGCCTAAACAAGAGTCCCACTTAGAAGCCTCCCGTTCCACGGCGCTCTCCTCCGAAGGGGTTGCCGCGGGACGGGAGGCTCTTTTTTTGGGGGGGCACGCTCGACGTTGCTACCTAAGCGAAGCGCCCCAACCTGACCTTGTCAAGTTGGGGCGCTGGCAGGAGCTTGGTCCTAGCTTCGGTTAGCGGGCTGGGCGGTGCAGGTCGAAGCGATCGAGTTGCATGACCTTGGTCCAGGCCGTGGCGAAGTCATTGACTAGCTTTTGCTGGCCATCGCTGCTTGCGTAGACTTCGGAGATCGCTCGGAGTTGGGAGTTCGAACCGAAGAGTAGGTCAACGGAGGTTGCGGAGTACTTTTCCTGGCCGCTCGCTCGATCGAAGCCGGTGTAGTTGCCCTGATCGGACTCTGACTTTTTCCACTCCGTGTTCATATCCAGCAGATTGACGAAGAAGTCGTTACTCAGAACTCCGGGGCGGCCTGTAAAGACACCGTGACTTGAACCTTCGTAGTTCGCTCCGAGCACCCGCAATCCGCCGACCAAGGCCGTCATTTCGGGGGCACTGAGTGCGAGTTGGTTGGCGCGGTCCACCAAGGCTCGCTCGGACCGGAAGTAGGATGCCGAAGAGTGGTAGTTCCTGAAGCCATCGGAGAGGGGCTCCAGGACATCGAACGAGTCGGTGTCGGTCCACTCTTGGGTCGTGTCCGCTCGGCCGAGGGCAAAGCCCACAGTGACTTCATAGCCGGCTTCCTTTGCGGCGACCTCGATCGCAGCACTGCCGCCCAGCACGATGACATCGGCGAGGGAGACCTGCTTGCCCTCGGGAAGCTTGGCATTGAACTCGGCGTGCACAGACTCCAAGACGCCCAGTGCGCTCGCGAGCTTGGTCGGCTCGTTCACAGCCCACGCGTTTTGAGGCGCAAGACGCAAGCGAGCCCCGTTGGCTCCACCGCGCTTGTCGCTATCCCGGTAGCTGCCGGCCGATGCCCAAGCCGTCGAGACCAACTGCGAAACGGACAGGCCCGAGTTGAGGATCGATGACTTGAGCTCGCTAAGCTCGGCTGCGCTCAACAGCTCATAGGACACCGCGGGGACGGGATCCTGCCACAGCTGTGCCTCGGGGAGATCCTTGCCAAGCAGTCGGGTCACCGGTCCCATATCGCGGTGCGTGAGCTTGTACCAGGCACTCGCAAACGCGGCGTTGAACTGATCCGGGTTCTCGAAGAAGCGCCGGGAGATCTCCCCATAAATGGGGTCCATCCGCAGGGCCATATCGGTGGTCAACATGACCGGGTTGTTGTACTTACCGGCGATGTGGGCATCGGGCACGATGGCGGCGCCTCCGATCGGAGTCCATTGGTGCGCGCCAGCCGGGCTCTTGGTGAGCTCCCATTCGAAGCTGTACAGGTTGGCCAAGAAACCATTCGACCACTTGGTCGGCGTCGCCGTCCAAGCGCCCTCGAGTCCGCTGGTGATCGTATCGGCTCCCTTGCCGGTACCGTGGCTGTTCTTCCATCCTAGGCCCTGGTCTTCCAGACCGGCGCCTTCGGGATCGGGGCCTACATTGCCGTCCGGCTTGGCGGCGCCGTGGGTCTTGCCCAGGGTGTGGCCACCGGCGATCAATGCGACCGTCTCCTCGTCACCCATGGCCATGCGTGCGAATGCCTCGCGGATGTCGCGGGCCGCGGCAAGGGGGTCCGGCTTGCCGTTCGGGCCCTCGGGGTTCACGTAAATGAGGCCCATCTGCACGGCGGCCAGTGGCTTCAACAGCTCACGATCGCCTGTATGCCGATCATCCCCCAACCACTCGCCCTCTGGCCCCCAGAAGATGTCGTTCTGGGGTTCCCAAACGTCCGCGCGGCCACCGGCGAATCCAAAGGTCTCAAAACCAGATGACTCCAGAGCAACGTTGCCGGCGAGGACCATCAAGTCGGCCCAAGAGATGCTCTGGCCATACTTCTGCTTGATCGGCCACAGCAGTCGACGAGCCTTGTCCAAGTTGGCATTGTCCGGCCAACTGTTCAGGGGCGCAAAGCGCTGAGTTCCATCCGAGGCGCCGCCGCGGCCATCGCCAACTCGGTAGGTACCAGCACTGTGCCAGGCCATGCGGATGAAGAGCGGGCCATAGGTTCCCCAGTCCGCGGGCCACCAGTCCTGGGAAGTGGTCAACAGGCTGGCCAGGTCTTGCTTGAGAACATCGAGGTCGATCTTCCCGAACTCTGCCGGGTAATCGAAGTCACTGCCCAGGGGATTCCCCATAGGCGAGTTGTGATGAAGGATGCTCAAGTCAAGTTGCTCGGGCCACCAGTCCCTATTCGTTGCCTCTTGGGGCGTATAGGGATTCATGCGTTCCTGGGCAGAGACTCCATAGCTACCGGCTACAAGGGCTAGGCCTAGGAGTACTGGAAGTGGGGTAAGGCGTTGGTTCATGGCGTTTCCATAGGTCGATTGAGACACGGATCTCGGGTGCACCGCTACGACTGCGTGCAACCGCGAGGCGCCTAGAGTAGACCGCCACCCCGGTGGATGCAAATGATTACCGTTGAGGAATACTATGCGTCTGGGTATTCTGTGCGGCTTGACCACAGGGGTGCGCTAGACTAGGGATGCCCTATAGACCACCTAGACGATGAATCCAACACACCATAAATCGAGGCTTGAGAAGCTGACGCGCGGCTACGCAGAAGCCGGTCTGCCGCTAACTTCACAGCGCCGCACGCTGCTCCATGTGCTCGCGGGCCGTCCGGACCACCCGACAGTCGACCAGATCTATGCGGAGTTGACCCTCACGCTTCCTGAGGTCTCTCGGACCACCGTCTACCGCTCCTTGGAGGTGCTCACCAAGCTGAACCTCCTCAAGCGCGTCGAGCACCCCGGTGCATCTGTGCGGTTTGACCCCAACACCGAGCCCCACCACCACTTCCTATGCACTGCCTGTGGAGCCCTATCGGACTTGCCCGCTAGTGCCCTGAGCGGCACGGGCGAGCTCGATTGCAAAGAGCTGAGCCAGGGACAGGTCGAAGAGGTCTCAGTGCTCGTCCGAGGGCGCTGTCACGGCTGCCAAGACGTCCAGTAGATCCGATTTCCCGGTGGCTCTCCGTGACTCGAGATTTACAGCGGCCCCAACTCTCGAGATTAAATAAAAGAGAGGCGCCACTCCCCCCGAGCGACGCCTCTCGATTGGGACACATTGACCCAATCACAGTGATTTTGGTTTAGGGCTTACGCCGGCTTGGACGTTGGGCCTCGGGGCGATTGCCCGGACTGATCTGGCCGGCCCGCTTACGCTTGGCTTCGGCCTGCTTCTGGGCTGCCCGCTTAGCTTCCTTTCGTGCGGTCTCAACGGCATCCTGGCGGCGCTTGGCCTGTGCCCGTTCGTTGGCGGACTGCTTGTCCTTGGCTGCGTCGAGGCGGCGGTTGTACTTGGCCCGCTGGGCCTTGAGCTCGGCGGCCTCCTTGGCGGCAGCGCGCTGGGCGGCTTGGATTCGAGTTGCCTGCTTGGCTAGGTCTCTGGAGACGGTGGAGCCGTTGGCCTCCGCCATTGCCTTGAAGGCCAAGAGGAACTCGGACTCGCTGAACTTGCCATCACCGCTGTGGTCGTGGGCCTTGAGCAGAGCAGCGGTCAGTCCGTGGGGACGAGCCTCTGCTTGGGTAACCTGCTGGTCTTGGTTGACGTCGATACGACGGAAGAGTGCGGTCGCGTCGGCTGAAGTAAGGGGCTGGGCTTGTTCCTGGCCGGAGGCGGCAAGGGGGAGCATGGCTGCGGTAAGCAGGGAGAGCAGTGCGGTCTTCTTCATAGTCAGTCTCGTGGGGCATTTGTCGCTCCACTTCGAAGCGACCCTTGGCTTATGCGACTTGCGTGCCAAGGGGCATCCCTGGACAGGTTGCGACCATAAACTCTAACCAGGAATAGACTTACAGGTGCAGAGCGCAGCAGGCATGACCGACCAGCGCCTCAATCCGCCGTGCCCGAAAGTGGACACCCCCTGTCCTCGGGCGACTCCGATCTCTCCCAAATGGCGCCCCTTGACCACTCAGGTACAGCCAAGGCCCAGCGCCTCAATCCCACCAGAGTCCTAGGCCCCACTAGAGCCCCAGCTCGAACCTCTCGCTACAATCTGCGCCATGACCGCGGACCAACCACCCACCTTTCGCCAGGACGCCAAGGGCCCCATCGCATTTGTGATTGGCGGCTTCGTCGGTGCCTTTATCTTCGCCATGGGCACGATGACCTTAAAGGATCGGGACACCATGGACTCGGACCTCGCCTTCTACCGCGAGGTACGCGAGATCGTGGGCGCGGAGTTTGTGCAGGAGCGCACGGACGAGCAGCTGCTGATCTCCGCGGTGAAAGGCATCGCGGGCGACCTGGACATCTACTCCAGCTACTACTCTGGCGATGACCTCGCCCGCGTCGAGCGCTCCACATCGGGCACCTTCCTTGGCCTCGGCGCCATCTTTGCCGAGCCTATCGGAGAGGGCCTGCTGCTCTTCCCCATGGTGGACTCCCCGGCGCAGAGAGCCGGGCTCAGCGTTGGCGACCGCATCCTTGCGATCGACGAAGAGTCCTTGGATGGCATGGCGCCGGGCGAGTTCCGCGCGATCCTGCGCAGCTTGACCGCAGAACCCCTGGAACTGCTGGTCGAATCCAGCACGGGTGAGACCCGCAATCTAACGGTGCAACCAGAGAGCATCGTCGATCCAACCGTGCGCCACGGCGAACTCCTAGGAGACTCGGTCGGCTATCTGGCGATCACGTCCTTCAGCCGGCGCACTCTCGAAGAGTTCGACACGGAGATCGAGCAACTCCAAGCCGAGGGCATGACGGGGCTCGTGCTTGACCTGCGCAATAACCCCGGTGGCGTACTGCGCATTGCCCTGTCCATTGCCAACCGCTTTGTCGACGAGGGTCCGCTGCTCTACACCGACTCCCGCATGGGGCGCGAGGAGAAGCGCGCCGACCCGGACGAGGCGAGCCTCTTGGGTTTGCCCCTAGTGATCCTGATCGATCGGGACTCCGCCAGCTCCAGTGAAGTGCTTGCGGGCTCCCTCCAAGATCACCGAGCCGCGGTCGTCGTCGGCATGCCTTCCTATGGCAAGGGCACGGTCCAGACCCTCACCACGTTGGAGCGCCCCCACAGCATCCTCAAGGTGACGACGGCCTTCTACACGACCCCATCCGGGCGCCAAATCGATCGCCACTACAGTGGTGATGAAGAGGCCGCCATCACGCCCGACCTGCTCGTCGCCCAGGCCACCGAGCGCGAGGACTTGGTCCGGACGCGCCTCCGCTCCTACTCGGCACCCCGTGCCTACCGGACCGCGGTCGGCGATCTGCGCGACTCCCTTGGCCTGCCGAGTGCCCCCCTTTGGAGCGCGGACGAGCAGCTTGTCGCCGCGGTCGACTTGCTACTTGGAAAGCAGCCCTTATACATGGAGAGCCTGTGAGCGGTCTAATCCTCGGAATCGAGAGCTCCTGCGACGAGACGGCCGCGTCGGTTGTGCAGCGCGGCAAGCGCATTCTCTCGTCGGTCGTCCACAGCCAGGTGGCGGAGCACGCCGCCTTTGGAGGCGTCGTCCCTGAGATCGCGGGGCGCTCGCACCTGCGTGAGGTTCATCGAGTCATCGAGCAGGCGCTCGCCGAAGCCGCGGTCACTCCCGACCAGCTCGATGCCGTCGCCGTCACGGTCCAGCCAGGCCTGATCGGGTCCCTGCTCGTCGGGCTCTCCGCGGCCAAGGGCTTCGCCCTGCGCCACAATCTTCCCATCGTGCCCGTCCACCACATCCACGCTCACGTTTGGGCGGCAACCATGGAGCTGCCCGTGGACGACGCGCCCTTTCCCGCCGTTGCCCTGGTGGTGTCCGGCGGGCACACCGCCTTGTACTTGGTCAAGGGTCCAACCGAGTTCGACCCCATCGCCCAGACCCTAGACGACGCCGCGGGCGAAGCCTTTGACAAGGTCGCTTGGATCTTGGGGCTGCCCTATCCCGGTGGACCGTCCCTCTCCAAGTTGGCCGAGTCGGGCACCGCGGACGCCTTCCGCTTTCCGCGTTACCGCCCAAAGGCCCTGCCCAACTCCAAGGAGCTCGGACTGCTGCGTCCACTCGGCTTCAGCTTTTCGGGGCTCAAGACTGCGGTGCTCTACCACGTGCGCGGTCAGGACGCCTTGGCTCCGACGCCAGCCGCCGAGGACATCCCTCGCCGAGCCGATGTAGCGGCATCCTTCCAGGAAGCCGTGGTGGATGCCCTCGTGACCCAGACCATTGAAGCGGCGAAGCGCGAGCAGCTCGAGCGCGTCTTTGTGGCCGGCGGCGTGGCGTGTAACACGCGGCTCCGGGAGAAGATGTCCGCGGCTGCGACGGCCGCTGGCATGACCGCCGTCTTCCCCTCGCCGGCTTACTGCTCGGACAACGCCGCCATGATCGCGGGGCTGGGCTGGCCCCTTTGGGAGGGCGGTAAAGTTGGCGACATGACCCTGGACGCATCGCCTCGATAAGGACTTGGGGACGCCAGCCCCAAAGATGCAAAGTCCGGTCGAAAAAGCACCAGCTTCGACTAGCGTTGGGGGCTCCGATGCATTCCAATTCGCAGCCGACATGAGCACAACTCAAAAAGCGTGGCTGGCCCTCGAGACCGGCGAAATTATGGAAGGCAGGGCTGCTGGCGCTTTAGGCGAAAAGAGCGGCGACCTCGTCTTCAATACGGCCATGACTGGCTACCACGAGATCCTCACGGATCCGTCTTACTCGGGCCAGGTCGTACTCATGACCTACCCCATGATTGGCAACTACGGCGTTGCCGAAGAGGACGCTGAGAGCAGCGGGGCCTGGGCAGAAGCCTTCATCTGCAAGGAGATGTGCCAGACCCCCAGCAGCCACCGTGCTGACCTCTCCCTACCCGACTGGCTTAGGCGCGAGGGCATTGTCGCCATCGAGGGCATCGACACCCGCAAGCTCACCCGCATTGTTCGCGAGGCCGGCTCTCTGCGCTGCGTCATCTCGACCGAAGAGAGCAACCCCGAGGTCCTTGTGCAGAAAGCCCGAGACGCGGTCACCACGACCGGCTCCAACCTTGCCGAGGTCGTCAGCTGCAAGGAGCCCTACACCTGGGAGGAGGGCTACCAGGACTCGTATCCCTTCCTTGCGCCCGCGACGACCTCGAAGCGTCTGCGCTGCGTCGCCTATGACTTTGGAGCCAAGCGCAACATCTTGCGCAGCCTGGTGCACGCTGGCTTCGATGTCACCGTTGTGCCCGCTGGAACTCCCGCCGACGAGGTGCTCGCCATGGACCCCGATGGCATCTTCCTGTCGAACGGACCGGGCGACCCCTCCGCGGTCACGCCGGCCATTGATGCCGTCGCGAACCTGATCGGCAAGAAGCCCATCTTTGGCATCTGCCTCGGCCACCAGATCCTCTCCATCGTGCTGGGCGCGAAGACCTACAAGATGCCCTTTGGCCACCACGGCGCGAACCATCCCGTGCGCGACATCCTGACGGGCAAGGTCGAGATCACCTCGCAGAACCACTCCTTCGCCGTGGACACGGACACCCTGCCCGCTCACTTGGAGATGACCCACGTCAACCTCAATGACGGGACGGTCGAGGGATTGAAGCACCGCACGGAGCCGATCTTCAGTATTCAGTACCACCCCGAGGCGGCACCTGGCCCCTTGGACTCGACGCACCTCTTCTCACGCTTCGGCGCTCTACTGCGTAAGTAGCCCGCTGCGATCATCGGCCACAAACAGAGCGAGGCCCCCCTGTTCTAGACAGGGGGGCCTCGCTTTTTATTAGCCCTCGATGGAGAGGGCCAACCTGGTCAAACGCCTGCGACTAAAAGCCGGTGGAAGACAGGGCGTTCGTCAGGGTCACGTTGTCAGGCACGGAGAAGTCCAACGTTGCCATCTGAGAGTAGATGGTTACGCCAGCGAGCCCAGTGGGCCAGGTCAAGTCAAGCACGGCACCGCCAGCTGCATTCGTGTTGAAGTTGACCAGCTTGAAGTAGTTGGTGGTGTGGAGCACGCCACCCCAGAGGGGCACCGGGTTGTCCGTGGCGGAGAGCGCCAAGAAGACCGGGCTGCTAGCAGCAGCTTGGGAGAGGGTCAGGCGGGCGGGAGCACCGTCCGTCAGGTAGCCGAAGCCCTGAAGCTGCGGGATGCCGTTGGCGCCACTAGGAGAGTTGCCACCAAGGTTGCCCCAGCTGTTGGGCAGGGTCACGATGAACGAGTCACCGTAGCCGAAGAACATGGGCGGCTGTTGGACGAGGAAGGTGTGGCCGTCAAGGGAGACACCGGGCACGCGGTTGATCGTGTTGCCGGTCGGGAGAGTGATCCCGTAGTTTGCGAAGAGGTCGTTGATGTTCTGCCCTCCGGTCCACGCGGTCCAGATTAGGCCCGTATCGGGGGAACCGAAGGGACCGCTTGCGCCGCCACCAGCACCAACAGCCACGCGGCCATCAGCGGAGATGTCGAGCATGCCCTCACCGGAATTGTTGAGGCCAGCTTCGCCTGCGGGGAAGTGCAGAGCGCCGCCGCTGGCGACAACAGGACCGTCAAAGGTGGTGCCCACGAAGGATTCACCGGTGAAGTCCGTAGCGAAAACCTCGCCACCTCCAGTCGGGTTTGCGACGGTCAGGTAGGGGAAGGAGAGAGTTCCTGCTTGGTCCCAAACGGCGCCAGAACGGCTAGTTGTCTGAATCCAACCAGCACTGACCAAACCGTCGCCAGAGGTCGCGGAGACCCTAGCGCTAGGCTGAGCAGTGGGAACGATGAACGAACTCGTGTCGAGCAGTTGGTACGTGTTGTTGACGATATCCCAGCGAAGAGGCCACAGATTGCAGCCCTGAACGGCGCTGACGCCGCCGACAGTTCCAGCCCAGTTGACGGAGCTGTTTGTCGAGGTAATGCTGCAACCATCGGCGTAACCCGGAGGGAACTGTGCGGTGGTGCTGCCACTGCCCGCGCCAGCTTGCCAGAAGCCGGGGGCGGCAGCGCCGATGTTGGGATCCTCAAAAGCACCAGCGATGATGCTGCCGTCGAAGTTCATGCGGCCGGCGAAGGACCCAATGTTCGTCATCGTGCCGGGCAGAGTGATCTGGTTACCGGCCGGGTTCCAAGGGGCGACCAATCGAGCGGCACCGCTGACATCCTCACCCGAAACAGCGGTTCCGCTTGGCGAGAGGTGGTAGGCCGTGAAGCCGCTGGGCAGCGGAGTGATGGTTGCTTGAGCTGCGGCTGTGGTCGTCGCAAGGGTGAAGGCACCGAGCGTGATCAGTGAGGTAGAAAGGAAGGGCTTCATTTGGTGTTCTCGGGTTCGAAAGGGGCCAGGTCCAGGCCCGTCGGAGTTCATCAATCCACGTACCTCTCTTGAGGTAGACGCGAAACATCATTAGTTCGAACTCAACTCTACATCGAGATCCGAATAGAGGGGGAGATTTTCCCCAGGGAAGCTCCCGGCTTGTAAATTCCATAACTTAGGCGCAGGAATCAAGGTGCCCCATCCACCGAACCGTCGCTCTGGGCCAAGCGTCGAGCTTCCAAACCAAATGCGCCTCCCTAGAAAAGCGAAGCGGGATCCACATCCACCACGACTTTAGTAGCCCGTTGCGTTTGGGCAAACTCGACAAGCTGCTGTCTGGCGATGCCAAAGGCCTCCGGTCCAGTCACCGAGCGGGCCGACGCCTTAATAAGGATATGCCGGCGATGCCGCCCACGGAGTAGCGACATCGGTGCAGGCGCCGGGCCAAGTACAGGCACATGGAAATCCCTCAGAGCTTCAGTGAGAAGCCCCGCACACTGGGTCGCCACCTGGTCGACGCGCTCGGCATCCTCGTCCTCGAAGATCACTCGCAGAAGCCGACCCGTGGGCGGGTAGCCGAGTTCGTCGCGCAGCTCGCACTCCTGCTTGGCAAAACCCTCGAAGTCGTGCTTGGTAGCGAAGCGCAGGGCGGGATGCTCGGGAGAGTTTGTCTGCACGTAGATGCGCCCCTCGAGTGCGCCGCGACCGGCGCGGCCCGCGACCTGGGACACAAGCTGGAAGGTGCGCTCTGCGGCGCGGAAATCCGGCAGGTGAAGGGACGTATCCGCGGAGACGATGCCGACCACGGTCACGTTCGGGAAGTCGAGTCCCTTTGCAATCATCTGGGTTCCTACCAAGAGGTCGATCTCACCCTTGCCAAAGGCCTCGAGACAGCGCTCGTAGTCCTCGCGACGGTGCATCGTGTCCGAGTCCATGCGCTGGATACGCGCGTCCCCGAACTCATCGCGCAGCGCGGCCTCCACCTGCTCGGAGCCAGCTCCGAGCATGCGCAAACCGGGCGCCGTACATGCCGGGCATGCCGTGGGTGCGGACTGCTCTTCGCAACAGGCGTGGCACACCAAACGGTTCACGCGCCGGTGCCAAGTCAGGCTCACATCGCACTGCTCGCAAGTCACGGTCTCCTTGCAGTTGGGACACCACATCACCGGCGAGAAGCCGCGCCGGTTCAGGAATAGAATGCCCTGCTCCTTGCGCTTGATCGCTGCGCCGAGCTCCTGCACGAGATGGCGCGAGAAGAGTCGCGACTCACCAGGACCCGGTTTTTCGAGCTTCATGTCGACGATCTCCACCCGGGGCATGCGGCCGCCACCCACGCGCTCGTCCAGGATCAGTCGCTCGTACTCACCACGGCGCGCCCGGTCCCAGGCTTCTAGGGAAGGCGTCGCGGAGCCGAGGATGCAGAGCGCGCCCGATCGCCGAGCGCGCTCCACAGCAACGTCGCGGGCGTGATAGCGCGGGCTCGACTCCTGCTTGAACGACGGCTCGTGCTCCTCGTCCAAGATGATCACGCCCAGGTCTTCCACCGGGGCAAACAGTGCCGAGCGAGCGCCGACGACGACACGCGCTGCGCCGCTCTTCACACGCATCCACATGCCTAGGCGCTGCACGTCGGTCATGCGGCTGTGTAGCACAGCGACCTCGCCGAAGCGCGCCCGGAACCAGGCGACAGTCTGGGGTGTGAGCACAATCTCTGGAACCAACAAGATCGCGCCGCGCCCCTGGTCGAGGGCGGCTTGGATCGTGCGCAGGTAGACCTCGGTCTTGCCACTGCCGGTGACGCCTTGAAGTAGGAACGTACGAGCCTCGCGCTTGTCGAGTACCTCTCCGATGCGCTTGGTTGCGGCGGCTTGGCCTTTCGAGAGCTCCTTGTGGGTCGGGCGCTCTGCGGCCTCGTCGGTCCACAGTGGGTCGCCAGTCTGCTCGACGTACTCGATGACCACTAGGCCGCGCTTGGCTAGGGACTTGGCCGGCGCATCCGATAAGTTCGTCTTGCGCAGAAGCTCGACCAACTCCATGCGGCCGCCGACCTCCATCAAGGTTCGCAGCAGGCGGTGCTGCTTCGCGTGCTTCTTTTCGAGTTCGTGGTAGACCTCGGCCGGGATCTTCTCCGCGTACTCCTTGTGCACGGCGAGGAAGCGAACCCGGCGGCGCTTGCTCTCGCGCTTTAGAGGCGCGGGCAACAAGACGGCCAAGGCCTCGCCCCAAGCGCATGCGTACGTCTCGGCCATCCACGCGGTGAGACCCAACAGCTCGGTTCCAATCAAGGGCGCCTCGTCGAGAACCCGCGTGATCGGGCGCAGCTTGCGCAGGTCGAAACTGCAATGAGGCGAGGTCGAGACCACGACGCCGACCTCGCGCTTAGCCACGCCGCGCGCACCGAACCCAACGGCCACGCGCATGCCCTCTTCCACCTTGCCAAGCAGCTCGTCGGGCACACCGTAGGTGAACTCCGTGTGCACCGGGCGGTTTAGGGCGACCGTGCAATAGAGGCCATACTCCTTCGCCGGACGCTTGGGCTTGGGCTGCTTCGGCTTCTTCGCCGGAGCCTCGGGAAAGGCATCGGGAAACAGGCTACCGGGAGTGAATCGTTCTTCGGCCAAGGCGCGTGGAGTGGACTATTTGGCGTGGGGGCAGGCGCAGGGTGTCGCTTCGCAGCGCGGGCAGCCCTTGCCGTACTTCTTCTCGACGGCAGCGGTCAGGTCGATACCGGCCATCGATGCTAGGGTCGACATCCAAGCGAAGACGTCGGCGAATTCGCCTTCGAGCTCATCCTGTTGGCCGCGGCGCAGGGCGCGAGTGAGCTCCCCCACCTCCTCCGCGAACCACATGTGAGTGGCATGGAGACCGCGCTCGTTGTCGCGCTCGAAATAGATGGCTTCGATCAGCTTTTGAAACTCGGCGATTTGCATGGTTTAGCAGTCCGTTGGTAGAGAGTCCCTGGGGGACGAAGGCGATGCCGTCGAAGCAAGGCGGGCGAAATCGTTGTGGGGCACCATAAAGAGCCCGGCTATTCCGATTCGCGCAGGACAGTGATGATGGAGATGTCGAAGGGGATCGGCTCGTCGCCGGCGAAGTCGTCGATGCAGGTCCGTAGGGCCCGCAGAAACTTCGGCGTGGGCAGAGCGGCGGAGCGACCAAAGGCCCGGAACCACTGCTCTTCACCGAGCTCTACGCCCTCCGCGTTGGAGACCTGCACGGGTCCCTGGTTGGAGAGCATCAAGCGATCGCCGGCCGCAAGGTCCAGCTCGATCACTTCAAGGCTGCGGTCGAAGACGGGGCCCTTGTCAAAGCCGAGGGCAAGCCCACCGGGGTGAACCTTGCGCAGCTTCTTCTCGGCGGCGTAGTAGTGCAGGAGCGGAACCTTGTGCCCGGCGCAGACGACCTGGGCCTTGGCCTGTGTCGGATCCAGCAGCAGGTAAAAAGCCGTCACGTACATGCCGCGGCGAACATCCTGCTGCAAGGTGCGGTTCACATACTTGAAGGACTCCGCAACGTCACCGCCGCGCACTAATTCTGCGGCGAGATAGGCGCGGGCCGTCGCACCCACAAGGGCCGCTGGGACTCCCGTGCCGCTGACGTCGCAGACCAGCACGCCCACACGGCCGTCCTCGAGTTCGATGAAGTCGTAGAAGTCGCCGAGCAGCTCACCCGACGGTAGGTGGCTCGAGCGGATGTCGTAGCCCACCACATCCGGGGTGCCGAAGGGCATCAGAGCTTCGCGGACTCCCGACGCAAGCTCGAGCTCGCGCTCGCGCATGTTGAGTTCAAGTTCGGACTCGCGGGCACCTTCTAGGTCCGCGCCCATGCGGTCGATGGCCCTGGCGAGCAGCGCGATCTCGCCGCCACCCTTGGAACGCGTTCGGTGCCCAAAGTTGCCCCGGGCGATCTGGCGGATGTCGTCCACGATGCGCCGCAGGGGGCCGGTCACCTGTCCGGCTACAAACATCGAAACACCTGCGCCAGCCAGGATCACCAGCAGGATGATGATGCCGATCACCTTCGCCAGCTTAGAGCCGAGGCTCTCCGCCTCGAGGGGCACCAGCCATTCGGTCTTGCGGCCGTTTCGCTCGGTGCGGTAGAGCAGAGCCTTCTTGCCCCCACTGTGGGTCACGTTGAAGACCTGTACGCCGTGGAAGCCGGGCACCAGCCAACCCGTGGTGTCTAGGTCGTAGTCCGGATCGTCCAGGGTCAGCTCGATGCCGCCAGCTAGGGCGAAGTCGCGTCCCTTGGCCGCGAGATTGTCCGCGCTTGTGTGGATCCAATAGCCAGCTGCAATCATAACGACCGCGAGGGCAATCGTCATGGCCAGGGCGAACCGAGCCGCCAAGCCAAGTCCCTTCACACGTACGTCATTCGAGCGAGCCATGGGCAGAACCTAAACGGCGACGACCCACGCGGTGGGCTCCAGGACATAAGCGCGCAGCAGCGCCATCACAGCGAAGCCGTAGATCCCCGCCATCACATCGTCCAGCAAGATGCCGTCGCCGGGGCGGAAGGCGCTGGACTCGGTCTTGCCCACACGCTCGAGCCAGTGGCAGGGCTTGGGCTTCCAAATATCGAAGAGCCGGAATGCGAAGAAGGCTGCCGCGAGGGACAACAAGGTCGGCTCCCCAATCCACGCGACGGTGATCAGGTAGCCCACCACCTCGTCCTGTACGAAGAAGCCCGGGTCCTTCTGGCCGCCGTGCTGTTCTGCCCACTCGCCCAGGGTTCTGGACACAAGATAGATCACAAGGGCGAGCCCGAGACACCAGGCCCAGAACGGTTCGGCGCCGCGCATCAGGTACGCGAAGAGCACGCCGCCCAGGGTCCCGACGGTTCCCGGCATCACAGGCGAAAGGCCCAGGAACCCGCAAGAGACAAAAGCTAGCTTAAGGCGATCCACGGCAAACTGGGCGTTACTCGTCGCCCTCAAAATAGGCGCGGGCTTTGATCACATAGGAGATGCCCGAGCCTATGGATGTGACCAAGGTGGCCCAGACCAGAACGTGGGTACACCACGACAACCAGGCCAACTCGATGCCGATGGCCTCCCAGTCGAAGCTGATCCGCCCCAGTGCGAAGCCGATGGCGAAGCACTGCACCACCATCTTGATCTTGCCGAACATGTCGGCTGCGAAGGAACCACCCTGACTCTCGACATAGCTCCGGATTCCGGTCACAAGGAATTCGCGTGCCAAGACGATCACCACGATCCACGCAGGAAACCAAGGTTGGGACCAAGGCATCACGGCCAGGAAGATCATCGAGCCAAGCACCAGGACCTTGTCCACGAAGGGGTCCGCAATGCGGCCGAAGGCGCTGACTAAATTATCCCGCCGAGCGAGGTAGCCATCCAGGTAGTCCGTCAGGGCCGTCACAATGAAGAGCCAGAAGGCAATCTGTGTCGAGGTCTTCCGAACCACGTCCGCCTCGCCAGGGTCTCCCCAGCTTGCGAAGATTCCGAACAAGACGATAGCGCCCACAAAACGGACCGCGGTAATGCGGTTGGGCCAGTGCTTAAAAACGCCTTGTGTCATGCTTGAAGTTCGGAGAGGGTCCCGATCAGGTTGAACTCATCATCCACTTCCGACACCCTCATGGGCAACCTCGAACCCACAGCAACTTGAACTCCTTCGATAATCGCAAAGGGATCGACCTCGGGAGCATCCTTGACGGTGTGTCCCACCACGCGGCTCTCGTGAATCTCATCCACAAGCACCTCGACTTCCTGGCCAACGAAGCGCGCTTGGTCTTTGGCGAGCACGATATCGCGGGCCTCGAGCACGGCTCGGCGCCTGCGCTCGGCCTCGGCAGCCGGCACGCGGTTCGGTAGGTCGTAACCCGTGGTGCCCTCTTCCGGTGAATAGGTGAACACGCCCATGCGGCCCAGGTTGTAGTCGTGCACAAAGTCCACGAGGTCGGCGGCGTCCTTCTCGGTCTCGCCAGGGAAGCCGACCAACAGGGTCGAGCGCAGAGTCACGCCAGGTACGGCCTCGCGCACATGGTCCAGGGTCCGGCGCACCACGTCGCCGTTGCCGGCACGTCGCATCGACTTCAGGACGCCCGACGCAATGTGCTGCACGGGAATATCCAGGTAGGGTAGGACCCGTGGATGATCGCGCATCAGGTCGAGCACTCCGCCCGGGAACTTGTTCGGGTACGCGTACATGAGGCGCAACCCGAAGTCCGGATCAGCACCCTCATCGAGTTCCTTGTTCGTGAGCTTGATGTCAGCGAGGGCGCGCACCAGGCTCGACAGGTCGTCGCCGTGCTCGCGGCCCCAGGCCGTAGAGTCTTCCGCCACGAGCATCAGCTCGCCGACACCGCCGCGGATCAGATCGCGCGCTTCGGCGACGACACCCTCGAGTCCCTTCGAGCGGTGCGGACCGCGGATGCCCGGGATCGCGCAGAAGCTACAGGTGTGATCACACCCGTGGGAGATACGCAAGTAGGCGTAGGAGCGCGGCGTCGCGAGTAAACGCGAACCTTCGCGTTCTTCGCCCGGACGCTCCGACGCGATGTACCGGTCAACCTCACCGCCCTCGAGCAGCGTGCTCAAGGAGGTGGCTAAGGCCGAATAGTCGGAGATCTCCGAGAAGAGATCGATCTCGGGAAAGCGCTTCTCGAGGTCGCGTGCGTAGCGCTGCACCATGCAACCCGCGACGACCACGGCGCGGATTTCGCCGCTCTTCTTGCGCGCAATCAGGTCGCGCATAGCCGTCTCGGATTCCTCCCGGGCGGGCCCGATGAAGGAGCAAGTGTTGAGCACAATCGCATCGACACCGCGGTCGTCGCCACTGACGGCGAGGCCGGCTTCGGCGAAACGAGCGAGCATCAGCTCTGAGTCAATTAGGTTCCGGGCACACCCTAGGTGTACAAGGGAAACCGCTGCTGGTTGAGTCATGTTTAGCGTGCGGCGCCAAGCGCCTCCCACTCCTCGGTGGTCATTAGAATGTCACGGCGGGTTCCGCCGAGATACGGGCCGATGAGGCCCATGGATTGGAGTTCGTCGAGGATGGCCGTGGCTTCTTGGAAGTCCATGTCGAAGTTGCGCTGCAACATCGAGACCGCCACCCGGCCTTGATCTAGGAAGAGTGCGCCACTGCGGAAGATCTTCTCCTCCTGGGAGAGTTCAACCACGGGCTCGTTCGGAGCCTGCTCGGGCTCCGATTCAGACTTGGCCTCGTCGGGCACAGCAACCGCCTCTTGGGAAGGTAGCACATACGACTCCTCTTCCTCGGCAGCCTCAGCTTCAGCCTTGGCAGCAGCTTGCTCGGCAGCCTTGGCCTCAGCCTTGGCCTCAGCCTTGGCAGCTTTCGCTTCTGCCTTCGCCTCGGCTTTCGCAGCCTTGGCCTCAGCATCCGCCTTCGCTTTTAGCTCGGCCTTTTCAGCGGCCTTAGCTTCCGCCTCAGCTTCTGCAGCCTTGGCTTCCGCCTCAGCCTCTGCGGCCTTGGCTTCTTCAGCGGCCTTAGCTTCCGCCTCAGCCTCTGCAGCCTTGGCTTCTTCTGCGGCCTTGGCTTCCGCCTCAGCCTCTGCGGCCTTAGCTTTTTCAGCGGCCTTAGCTTCCGCCTCAGCCTCTGCAGCCTTGGCTGCTTCTGCGGCCTTAGCTTCCGCCTCAGCCTCTGCGGCCTTAGCTTTTTCAGCGGCCTTAGCTTCCGCCTCAGCCTCTGCAGCCTTAGCTTCCTCTTCCGCCTTGACCTTGGCGGCCTTAGCTACAGCTTTCGCCTCGGCAGCCTGTGCTTCTTCAGCTGCCTTGGCCGCGGCCAATGCCGCGGCTTCCCTTGCGGCCTTAGCTTCGGCTTTTGCCTTAGCTTCAGTCGCAGCTTGATCTTCGGCCTTGGCCTGGGCGGCTGCCTCTTCGGCCTCGATGGCTTCGAGCTCCCGGAGCAATGCCATGTCCTCTTCGGTCTCCGCTTCCTTAGAAGGGTCTTCGGCGACAGTCGAGGCCTCGGAAGCTTGGTCCATCTCTACGAGAGACTTCTCTTCTACTTCAAACCGGCTAACGGGCTGAGCGGGCTGAGCGGGCTCATCGGAGTCGAACAGGCCCGGCTGCTCCCATGCGGGCCTGGGAGTCGAGTTCTCCACTTCGTCAAGATCCCCAAGGATCTCATCGTCGTCCTCGAGGCTTGATTCGATGCCCTCTTCGATTTCCGCGGATGGGGACTCCACTTCGGCTAGCTCGTCTTCGTCGAGCTCGGCGACTAGGTCGTCCTCGAGCTCGGCTGCTTCTTCCTCTTCGTACTCTTCCTCGTCCGCTTCGTCTTCGTCAAGCTCTGCGACTAGATCGTCCTCAAGCTCGGCTTCCTCTTCCTCTTCCTCTTCCTCTTCGTACTCTTCTTCGTCCTCGTCGAGTTCGGCGACTAGGTCGTCCTCAAGCTCGGCTTCCTCTTCCTCTTCCTCTTCGTACTCTTCTTCGTCTTCGTCGAGTTCGGCGACTAGGTCGCCCTCGAGCTCGGCTGCTTCTTCCCCTTCCTCTTCTTCCTCTTCGTATTCTTCTTCGTCTGCTTCGTCTTCGTCGAGTTCGGCGACTAGGTCGTCCTCAAGCTCGGCTGCCTCTTCGTCCTCGTACTCTTCTTCGTCCGCTTCGTCTTCGTCGAGTTCGGCGACTAGGTCGTCCTCAAGCACAGCGGCATCTTCGGGCTCCTCGGCTGCGGTCTCCCAGCTAGGGGCGCTGGGGATGGACGCCTCGAGCACAGTCACGCTTGCGTCACCCGAATCGAGGGGCCTTACTTCGTCTTCGTCGGTGCGAGTCCAGACTCCGTCGGCGAGCTTACCCGTGACGGCACGGGCTTTCGGGGTGCCAGCGGAATCCGCGGGCTTGGTGTCAGCCAGATTTGAGCCAAGCGGCTTGGGCTGGGTTGCGCCTTCGGTAGACCCTTTTTGGTCTGCCGTAGATGAACGGTCACTTTTGGATTCGGCTGGGGCATGATTCTCTTGGGTGGGCGCGCCGAGGGGGCGAACCCCATCGGGTAGTTCGCCTCGTGCGCGCTGCTCGTGAACGGTGACTCCCGGCGCAGCGGCGATCGGAGCGGGCAGTTCGGGGAAGAGTGCCTCGGCTTCCGCCTCGGACACTCCATCAGTCTCTACCTCACTCAATGCGGCAGCAACGGAACTCGACTCCACCACTTTTGACCTTTTTTGAGGCATGGGAGCTCCAATCGAGAGCCATGCCCCAAGAAATACGACTCCAAATGCCAGCAAAGCGTTCATGATGCCGCCGCCGATGCCGCCAAGGGCACCGGGGAGGAAGCCGCCGAGTGCGCCACCGGCCGCAACGCTAAACACGCCGACCAAGAGGCTCAGGGCGAGTCCACCGCCGGCAATCATCGCTAGGGGCATGGAGAGCTTCAAGGCACCCGGGCGCAGGAACATGATCCCGCCCAGCACAGTGCAGCCCGCCGACAGACCGAAGGCCGCGATGTGCCCAAGTCCAAGGATCAATGCACCGATCGCCGCCGTGGAAAGGTTGCCGGCATCACCGGAGTCCGAGTACATGGACATGCCCGCGGACACCGCGCAGAATGCGCCGCCCAGGAAAAAAGCCATGGACAGGAGTTCGTAGCCAATGTGCTTACTGTTCTTCGAATTACTCATCTGTTTCACCTGCGGTTACGCCTTGCATTTCATCCCAGTCCTCGACGGTCAAAAAGACCTCCCGAGCCTTGCTTCCTTTGTGGGGCCCGACGATGCCGGACTCCTCCATCATCTCAAGCAGCCTGGTCCCGCGGGTATAGCCCACGCCCAGGGAGCGCTGGAGTAGGCTCGCGGAGCCACGCTTGGCCTTCACGATGACGCGCACTGCCTCATCCCAAAGTTCGTCGCGCTCGGCGGGATCCTGGTCACCGGGCTTGCCGGCTTTCGGGGTACCCGTTGCACTCTGCACGAGCTCTTGATTGAAGTTCTGCGCCGAGTCCTTCGTGACAAAGTCGACAATGGCCTGGAGCTCGTCATCCTCGGCCCAAGCACCCTGGACGCGAATCAACGCCGACGAAGCCGGCGGAGCGTAGAGCATGTCGCCGCCACCGAGCAGCTTCTCTGCGCCACCCTCGTCGAGGATCACCCGGCTGTCGACTTTACTTGCGACCTGGAACGCGATCCGGGTCGGCAGGTTGCCCTTCAGCACGCCGGTGATCACATCCGTCGAGGGACGCTGGGTCGCCACGATCACGTGGATGCCAACGGCTCGTGACTTTTGGGCCAGACGCGTGATCGCCATCTCGGCCTCTTTCTTGGAGACCATCATCAGGTCGGCGAGCTCGTCGATCACAATCACGATGTAAGGCACCGCGCGTGGCGTACGCTCTTCGCTGAAGTTCTCGCCGAGCTTCTCGCGCAGCTTCTCCTCGCCGAGCTTGTTGTAGCCCTTGATGTTCTTCACACCCGCGTCCTTGAACAGCTCGTAGCGGCCGTCCATCTTCTCGCAGGCCCACAGCAGCACATTCGTCGCCTGGCGCGCATCGGTCACCACGGGAAGCATCATGTGCGGCACGCTGGTGAACATCTGCAGCTCGACCATCTTGGGGTCGATCAGCACCCACTGCACCTCGTGGGGAGAGCGCGTCAGCAGCATCGATGCAAGGATCGTGTTGATGCAGACGGACTTGCCCGAACCCGTGGTTCCGGCGATCAGCAGGTGTGGCATCTTGGCCAGGTCGCCGATAATCGGCTCGCCCTCGGCGTCCATGCCCAGGAAGAGCGGCAGGGCGTACTTCTTCATGTCGTACGCCTCTTGGCGCACGAGCTCGCGCAGGGTCACGATGGCGCGGGTCTTGTTCGGAATCTCGATGCCAATGGTCGAGCGGCCCGGGATCGGCGCGATGATGCGAACGCTCTTTGCGAGCAGGGCTCCCGCGATCTCCTGGGACAGCTGGGTGACCTTGTTCATGCGCGTACCCTGGGCTACTTCGAGTTCGAAGAGCGTGATCGCAGGACCAACTCGGGCGCCAACGACGTGGGCTTCGACGCGGAAAGAGGCAAGCGCGTTCTCAAGCTTAGTTGCGGCCTCTTCGAGCTCCTTCTCGTTAGCGTTCGAGACGCCAACGCCTTTCTTCAGTAAGGAGAGAGGGGGCAGCTTCCAGGGACCGGCGGGTGGAGTGACAGGCTCGAGGGGCAGGGACGGCTGCGTGCTCGTCTTGACCACGGGCTTCTTGCGGGGCTTCGGAGTGACGACAACCTCTTCGGGCTCGTCCTCTTCTTCCTCGTATTCCCACTCCTCATCCTCATCGTCCTCTTCCTCCTCGTCTTCCTCTTCCTCGACTTCCTCGTATTCCCACTCCTCGTCCTCTCCTAGCTCTTCGTCCTCATCCTCTTCCTCGTCATCCACTTCAACGACAGGCTTCTTCGCCGCTTTCTTGGCTGGCTTCTTCTTAGCGGGTTTCTTAGCGCCGTCCTTGATGTCGGTGCCGCGGATGAAGCGCCAGAGCCCAGCGAAGAGTCCGACGGTCCACTCGGAAACCGCAGCGACAAAGCCCTTGCCTCGCTTCTCGCTCTGCTCCGCAAACCAGTCGCGCATGGAGCCAAGGGCCGGGAAGAAGGCCATCTCCGTGGCGAGCATGAACGAGACCAGGGAGACCAGGCCCATGATCATCCACATGCCCGGGCCACCGAGCTTGGTCACCAGGAATTCGACGGTCGAAGAGGCGAAGTAGCCGCCCGGCCCATAGGGCGTGGTGCTTGAGACGCCGTAGCTCTCGCCAAAGGCAAGTTGGAAGAGGTAGGCGCTTGAGACCAAGAAGCACAAACCGCCGAAGACACGCAACACGGGGACGCTGAGCTCCTTTTGAGTCACGATCACGAAACCCCAAGCGCACATGAGGAAGCCAATCATGTAGCCCGCCCACCCGAAGAGGATGAACACATAATCAGCGAGATAGAAGCCGGTCTGGCCACCCCAGTTGTGACCCTCGGCTAGAGCATCGTCGATGGGCTTGTAGAAGGTCGCCATGGAGACCACGAGCCACGCCGCGAATCCCAACATGAGCAGGCCCTTGATCTCTTGAAGATGCTCGCCGACCTCTGGCTCAGCGGCCTTCTTCTTGGAGGCTTTCTTCTTAGCCTTCTTCTTGGACTTCGAAGCGCCGCCACCGAATAGGCCCATAAGCCAGTCGTTGGTTTGCTCGAGGAGGCTAGACCCCTTCTTCTTTTTTGCCTTTCGCTTCGCCAAGTGTGGTGCCTGCTACTCCGCCTGAGCGGAGCTAGAGTGATGGAGTTGGACTAGGGCGCGAGCAACGTCGCGCTTGGTCTTGTTCTTGATGTCGACTCGGCTGCCATCCTTGCCCAGGATGGTGACCGTGGTCCGATTCGACCCGAGGGCCGTCTCGTTGTTGAGCACGATGTAGTCCGCGCTCTTCCTAATTAACTTTGCCAGAGCACGCTTCAGCCCCGAGCCGGTCTCGAGGGCAAAGCCCACCACCAGCCGGCGACCCTTGCGGCGTCCGACACCTGCCAGAATATCGGGGTTCTTGACCAACTCCAAGGATGCAACTTCGTCCCCGCCATCCTTTGCTCGCCACTTCCCAGAAAGTCTGCGTTTAGGGCGCCAATCGCCTACCGCCGCGGCCATAAACAGGGCGTCGGCGCCCTTCTTGCCAAAGCTGCCCTTGGCCCGAGATTCCGATCCAAGGAACGCAGTTTTGACCGCAGCCAGCATGTCGCGGGCGCTCTCGACGTCGACGCGGGTCACCCCCGGCGGAGTTTCCAGGGTCACGGGACCAGCGATCAGGATCACCTGGTCCCCGCGCTCAGCGGCGGCCCGGGCAATCTCAAAACCCATCTTGCCGCTGGAGTCGTTCGAGAGGTAGCGCACCGGATCGATGCGCTCCCGGGTTGGGCCCGCGGTGATGACGACACGGCGCGGAGCCGATTGTTTTGTCTTAGCGGCGCGCACTTGCCCCGCGGGACTAGGCACGAAGCAGGTCCCCAAGGCGCGCGAGCACCTCAGCCGTCTCGAGGAAGCGGCCCGGTCCCTCATCGCCGCAAGCGACCTCGCCCACGTCCGGCTGCTCCACGCGCCAACCGTCGCTCGCAAGGGTCGCCAAGTTCCGCTGGACCGCGGGCTGGCCGAACATGTGCGGGTTCATCGCCGGGATCAGAACCCGGGGAACATCGGCGGGGATCGCGAGGGTGAGCGTCGTCAAGAGGTTCGGCGCGAGGCCGCACGCGAGTTGGCCAATCAGGTCGGCCGTGGCGGGCGCAATCAGCAAGAGCTCCGTGCGGCGCGCGAGGTCGATGTGATCCATGGCGCTATTGCGCCCGGGACCGTATTCGTGAACGTGGGCGGGCTGGCCCGTCAGGGCTTCTAGCAGCTGGGGCGAGATCAGCTCGGCGGCGTGTGGAGTCAAAACGGCGGTGACCTCGTGGCCTGCGCCGCGCAGCTTACTCGCGAGGTCAGCGGCCTTAGCCACGGCGGCGGATGCGCTAATTCCAAGTAGGATACGTGTCATCGGGCTTCTCCTTGGGTACAGCCATTGCCGAGCCCGACAAGGCCTTGCAGCTCGACGAAGGCGCGGTCGAGGTCGTCGTTCACAATCGTCGCGTCGTAGCGGTGGGCTTCGAGCATCTCGTCGGCGGCCTTCTTCAAGCGCCGCTCGATCACGGCCTGGCTATCCGTGGCGCGCCCCTCGAGACGCTTCCGCAGAACATTGGCCGATGGTGGCGAGATGAACACGTAGAGCCCTTCCACCTCGAGTGTCTTGAGCTGCAGTGCGCCCTGGACATCGATCTCAATGAGGAAGATCTTGCCCGCGGCAACCGCGCGATCGAGGGGTGCACGCAGAGTCCCGTAGAGGTTGCCGTGAACTTCAGCCCACTCGACGAAGTCACCGGCTTCCACGCGCTCGCGAAAGTGATCCGCGTCGAGGAAGTGATACTCGCGCCCGTCGACTTCGCCGTCGCGTATCGGACGCGTGGTGGCCGAGATCGAAAACTCGACGCGGTCGTCCTCCATTAGACGCTTGCAGAGGGTGCTCTTCCCGCAACCTGACGGCCCCGAGATCACCAGCATGCGACCCTGGGAACTGCTGCCAAGGGCACTCATTCGACGTTTTGAACCTGTTCGCGCAGGCGCTCGGTGTAATTCTTCATGTCCACAACCAGGTGCGCGACCTCGGCGTCGTTGCACTTGGAACCGATCGTGTTTACCTCGCGCAAGAACTCCTGGATCAGGAAATCGAGCTTGCGGCCGACGGCACCGGCGGCGGCGTTATTCGTGGCCTCGTCCAGTAGGTGGGCGAGTTGGTCTAGGTGGCTGCGCAGGCGCGAGGTCTCTTCGCTCACATCCAGCTTATCGCCGATCAGGGCGATCTCCCGGGCCAGGTCGCCGGAGTCCACGAGGGCCTCCTTGTGGCCGGTCCCGGCGATCAGAGCATTGACGCGCTTCTGCAACATCTCGCCGTGCTCGCGCACGACTTCAGGCATGCGACCTTCGACCTGTACGAGGCGCGCTTCGAGCGCGGTGGCATTCATGCGTAGGTCGGCCGCCATGGCGACGCCCTCGCGCTCGCGCATGGTGATCAAGTCCGCCAGCGCTGCGACCACGCACTCGTCGCTGAGGGACTTCGCCTGGTCGCGCCACTCGTCACCGGACTCGCTGCCGATGACACCGGGTAGGGAGAGAATGCGGTCGAGGCTCACACCCTGATCCGCCTTGCCGAGCTCGATCGCAAGTTGATCGAGTTGGGAGGCGTAGTGGCGCACGAGGTCCGTGTGGATCGAGGCTGCGGCCAGGGCACCGCCGCGCTCGAGGCGTAGGAACACCGTCACGGAGCCCCGCTCGAGCTTGTCCTTAACCACCTTCTCCAAGGCGATCTCGTGGGCGCTCAGCTCGGCTGGGCCCTTGACCCGCACGGACAGGTGCCGGTGGTTCACCGAGCGCACCTCGCAGGAGAGGCTCAGGCCATCGCGTTCGAGGGTCGCAGAGCCGAAGCCCGTCATGGATCGCAGCATCTGAGCTCTTCCTAAAGTTGGTGCGTGGCGCCTAAGCGCCGGGACGAGAACCAGGCTTGACAGCCTGGGTGCCGGAGGCGCAAAGGGGGCATTCGGTGGGCTGCCAGGTGCGGGCTTCCACGTCGGACAAGGACACAAGCGGGATGCCCAGGTCCTCGAAGGGGTTGCCCCCGGAGCGGTTCACTAGGCAGCCGGCTACGACAACCTTGGCGCCGAGGGACTCGAGTACCTGAATCACTTCCCGCGCGCTTCCGCCGGTGGTCAGGACGTCCTCGACCACGAGCACGCGCTCGCCCTCCTTGAGGGTGAAGCCGCGGCGCAGAACCATCTCGCCGTCTTTCCGCTCGGTAAAGATCGCGCGCGTCCCGCAGGCTCGACCGACTTCGTAGGAGAAGGTCACCGCTCCCATGGCAGGACCAACGACGACATCGATGTCTAGGTCCTTAACCACCCGAGCGATGCTCAGGGCCGCGGCGCCTGCCTCCTCCGGGTATTGGAGAAAGAGAGCGCACTGGAAATAGCGGTCACTGTGGAGGCCCGAAGAGAGCTCGAAGTGGCCCTCGAGCAAGGCTTCTTTACCACGCATAGACTCCAGCAAAGTTGCCGAGTCCATGCCTGCTCCTACGAGTGGGGCCATGGTTAGTTGTCTCCGGATTCGCTGCCATCAGCGGGAGCTGCGTCGATGGTGACACCGGAATCAAGAACCGACGTCGAGCTGTGCTCGCGGTTCATGACTTGGATGCCGAGGGCCGTCACAAGGAAGACCACGGCGACCCAGCCGGTGAAACGGTTGATGCCGGAGGAGCCGACGCCGAAGGTTGCCTGGCCGTGGCCACCAAGGGCCTCGCCGAAGCCGCCACCCTTGCCCTCTTGGAGCAAGATCACCACGATCAGAACGATCGCGGCGATGACGAAGAGGATGTATGAGAGGATTAGAAAAACGGACATGGGAGAAGTTTAGTTGTCGAACTCGATGATCGCTGTGAATGAATCGCCCTTTAGGGCCGCGCCCCCGACGAGGGCACCGTCGATGCCCTCCACGGACATCAATTCCTTGACGTTGTCGGGCTTGACGCTGCCGCCATACTGGATGCGCGTCATGTCGGCCAGCCCCTGGTCGTAAAGACCAGCGAGCACGCCGCGAAGGTAGGTGTGAACTTGCCCGGCTTGCTCCGGGGTAGCCGTCAGGCCAGTGCCGATTGCCCAGACTGGCTCGTAGGCAATGGTAACGCGCTCGGCGTCCTTGCGCGAGACCCCGGCGAGGCCCTCGACCAAGTGGCGCCGAACGATGGCCTCGGTCTGGCCGTCCTCGCGCTCTTCCTGGGTCTCCCCGGCGCAGAGGATCACGTCGAGGCCGGCTGTCAGGGCCGCCTTGACCTTGGCGTTAATCAGGGCATCGGTCTCGCCATAGACGTGGCGGCGCTCGGAGTGCCCAAGCACGACGAGCTCGCAGCCCACGTCCTTGAGCATCGCGGCGCTGATCTCGCCGGTGTGCGCGCCACTGGCGGCATCGCACATGTTCTGGGCACCGAGGCGAACGCGGGAGCCGGCCAAGGCCCGGGCCATCTCGTCGAGGTAGACGAAGGGCGGGAACACGGCGACGTCCACGTTGGCGCGGCGATCGGCCGATGCGCGCACGGCGGCGACCAGGTCGCTCGCGGAGCGGCGGTCGGTGTTCATCTTCCAGTTACCAGCTAGGAATGGACGTCTCATGGGAGCTCGGGGTGCGGCGCGGCGACCGCTTCGTTGTCGGGGGAGAGGGAGGCGCCGCCCGTGGCGATGCCTTTATTTTGGGGCAAGACGAGCGTCTTACCGAGGGCCGCGCAGAGGGCGGCTGTGTCTCGGGCGATGTCCGCGAAGTCGCTGGGAGAGATGGCTTGGTCGGCGTCGGACTTGGCCCGGGCGGGGTTGGGATGGACCTCGACAATCAAGCCGTCCGCTCCGACCGCGACACCGGCGCGGGCGAGGGGGCGGATCAGATCCGCGCGGCCGGCTGCGTGGGAGGGGTCGACGATCACGGGCAGGTGGGTGGCGCCCTTGAGGTGCGCGACGGTGCCGAGGTCGAGCACGTTGCGGGTGGCGCTGT
>JBLHWM010000002.1:0-45975 GCA_047629095.1 Planctomycetota bacterium
TGGTTCACTCATCCCAACAACGGGAAGCAATACGCCCTCACCGCGCCGGGCACCTGGCACAAGACCGAAGGTGTGGCCATCGAACATGGCGGGCACCTTGTCAGCGTCGCCAATCCCGCGGAGGATGCTTGGCTCCAGTCCACGTTCTTTCTCTCTGGGCTGGTGTCGGGCCCCGTCTACATTGGGTACACCGATGAGCAGTTCGAGGGCTTCTTCCAATGGACCTCCGGCGCCTTCCTGACCTTCGATGACTGGAACTCCGGTCAGCCCAACAACTTTGGGAACGGTCAGGACTACACGACATGGGACGGCTCCACCTGGCGGGACGAAGACGGCTACGAGAACTTGCCAGGACTCATCCAGCGTCAATGATTTCTTCAAGTCCGGGGGGCCCTTCTGCCGAATGGGCTCCCAGGTGGCATCACACGATGCACCGGACATTATGGAGAGGAAGAAACACTTACTGCGCGAGCCAACCCAGGCGAGGATTGGGTTCCTTGGAATCGGTCTCGTCTTCCTGATCGCCGCCTTACCCCAGAGCCCGGCCGCGAGCACAATCGAGAGCCGTGACCAGGCCAGGGTTACAAGCCTGTATCGCATCCAGCACGCCCTGACGAGCTACTTCGAGGACAAGGGCGAGCTGCCTTGGCATATTCCGGACCCGATGCTTGGAGGCTGGGAGTCCTCCCGCGATGGCCAGTTTTTGCTGGAGCTTGTGCGAGCCGGCTACTTGACTTCCGTCCCCAAGGATCCAGTCAATGACGATCAATATCACTTCCGCTATTGCGTCTACGGTAAGGACACCTGGGAGCAGAACGACGAGCCCTTCTACGTGTTGGGCTCCACAGCCCTCGAGAACCCCGCCGAGCGCCCGGGGCCAGCCGGCTCCTTCCAACGGGGCGAGCGCAGCTGGAATGACGACTTTGACTTTGTCCTGAGTGGCCCTTGAGCCGGGGAAACCACAAACCTGTCGATTGGATCTGCACTCGATTCCCCTATGATGCCCCCCATGGACTTTAGCCCCAAGACTGTTCGAGTCTCCACCCTCGGCCCATCCGGCATGGACTTCGACGTCCTCGCCGACGATACGATCATCGGTCCCTCCATCGCCAACGGCGCATGGGAAGACCACGAGACGCGCCTGTTCCTTGCGCACCTGCGCCCTGGCGCTCGGGTGCTGGACCTGGGTGCAAATGTAGGCTGGTTCGCGGTCCAAGCGATTCTTGCCGGAGCAGAGGTGCACGCCTTTGAGCCCGTTCCAGGAATCGCCGACCTCACCGAGCGCAACATGCAGCGCGCCATGGAGATTGGTCCGGGCAAGGGCATTCTGCACCGAGCCGCCGCCGCCGACGCCAAGGGCACCGCCGAGATCGCCCTGAGCGAGGGCAACCACGGCGACAACCGTGTCATCGACGAATCCGCGCCCGCGGACATGGCCGATGCCACGTGCATTGAGATCAAACTCGAGCGCGTGGACGACCACGTCAAGGGTCCCATAGACTTCCTCAAGGTGGACACCCAGGGCTCTGAGTGGCTGGCACTCCAGGGTGCCAAGGAGCTGCTCAAGGCAAGCCCAAACGTTGGCCTCTTGATCGAGTTCTGGCCCTACGCCCTGCGCGGTTGTGAGCCCGGCGAGCTGATTGACATGCTGCTTGATATGGGATTTACCCTGGGCAAGGCAACCACCGCACCCTACCCAATGAACAAGCAGCGCATCCTCGAGCAGGCCCTGGCGAGGGACCCGGTCAAGGGCGGCCTTGATCTCTACGGAACGCGCGGCCTGCCGTTCCATGTGGATGGCCTGAAGGGCAAGTTGCACGGTGCCTGGCGCAGTATGCGCGAGGCCTAGCGCACCCAATGAGCAACGTTCAAGGGCTGATCGATTTCCGCGGCCACTTCTTCGCCCAGGCCCCGAGCCAAGGCAGCTCTGGTGCGGACCTCACCCTGAAGCTTGAGGCTTGGAAGACCGAGCTCGACAGTGCAGGCGTGGACCACATGGTCGCTCTTGCCTCTAGGCCCGGGGAAGCCGCGCCCGTCTCTGCCGCAGCTAGTGAATCTGACGGACGGCTGATTCCCTTCGCCTTCGTGGACCCGACGACATGCGATTCTGGAGCGCGGGCAGAAGAGCTCATCGGCCGCTTTGGCTACCGCGGCTTTCTGCTCTTCCCGGCCGCCCACGGCTTCTCTATGGATGGTTCCGAGGTGGACGGCATACTGGAAGTCGCAGCCACAACGGGCACACCGGTTGTTGTCCATTGCGGCCTGCTTGCGGCCTCCCAACGCGACGAGCTCGCCTTGGTCCCAACCCTGAATCTCAACCTCGGCAATCCCTTGTCCATCCTGCCCGCCGCGGTTCGCCATCCCAAGGTCAGCTTCGTGATCCCGCATTTTGGCGCGGGCTTCTTCCGGGAGACTTTGATGGCCGGCGAGATGTGCGAGAACGTGTATGTAGACACATCCTCGGGCAACAGCTGGATCAAAACCCAGCCCTCAGACCTACGACTCGAAGACGTCTTTGAGCGCGCCCTCGGCGTCTTCGGCCCCGGGCGTATTCTCTTCGGAACCGATAGCCAGCCCACGGCCCCCGGCTGGCGTAGGGATCTCTTGACCCTACAGCGGGAAGCCCTCGGCGCACTCGAGGTCTCGGCCCAGGATCAGACCATGATCTTCCGAGACAACGCTCGACGGCTGCTCGCACTTTAGCCGGGCAGCAGGGCTTGCAGCGCCGCTTGGCACGAGCCTTGCTCTTGTGAGTCTCCACCCCGTCAAACGAGCCGCAGTCAGGTAAACCTGTTCCCGCGGCTTCCCGTATTCATCCCTAAGGGGAAATCCGGCTCCAGCCATGAAGTTCAACTCGATCCTCGCATCTACACTCGCGCTTGTTTTCCTATTCCACGGCTCTGCAAGCGCTCACGGCGGTGTTTACAAGGGCCCCGGCTCCACGGCACCTCCATTGCCAACCGTTGGAAACCCAGCGGGTGACACGGTGCCACCGAGTGGCGGAGCTCCCGCTCCCAAGAGTCCTGGTGGCGTACCAGCCGCCGGCTCCGGAGCTGCTCCGGCCCCGGCACCATCGGCGCCAAGCAACACTGCCGGCGCCGCACCCAGCTTCGACATGACCCACTGGGGGCTCTGGTGGAAGTTCAATAAAGAGTCCCTGCTCGACCTGCGCACTCGGCTCTCGCGCGGCATGGTCATCAGCGGTAACGGTGCATGGGGACGCCCCTCCGAGGGTCTGATCAACGACCGCGTCCTGCCAGTACTCTTCGACTCTATGGAGGACGCCAGCTACGACGGGTTGATCTCCGGCTCCATCGTCGCCCTCGGCCGCATCGGCGCTCCCCAGGATGCGCGCATGGCCGCAGCATTCGAAGCCGCCTTCGGGCGCAAGTCCGGGGAGATCCGTGAGACGGCCGCCCTTGGGCTCGGCCTATTAGGCCGGCACAACTCCATGGAGCGGCTGACCGGTCTGCTCTCCGATCCCGAGAGCTACCGGAAGGACTTCGGGTACACGGCGAACGATCGCATGCGAGCCTACTCCGCCTATGGCATTGGGTTCCTTGCCAAGCGTAGCCCGATCCAGGATGTCAAGCACCTCGCCGTTCTGCGCCTGCTCGAGCGCATTAGCGACAAGCGCGAGAAGAGCGACGTGCGCGTCGCCAGCCTCAATGCCCTCAGCATCATCGACCTGGCCTGGAAGGACTCTTCGGTCCCCTTGACTCCGAGCTCTCACCGCGAGGGTCTGATCGCCTTCCTGCTGGAGATGTACGAGGACGGCTCCGATGACGAGCTCATGGCGCACCTACCTGTAGCCATCGCGCGCCTACTTCGCGGTGCGTCGCCGCTGCGACTAGAGGCAGCCACGCGCCGTCTCCTAGCCAGCTGGGGGCCGCGCCTCGATCGCAACGAAGCCGCTGCGCTGGTGCTTGCCTTTGGCGAGAGCGAGGCGTATTGGGACAGTGAACTCGGGCGCGAGATCACCAAGCTACTGGAGAAAATCGCGCGTACGGGTGACGAGGCCTTCCCGCGTCGCTTGGCAATGATCAGCTTGGCCCGCTTGGCTTCCAAGCCGGATGTGGACGGTGTCTTGAACACGGCCGCCTTGGCCTACTTTGAGAAGTTGTTGATCGATCTGCGCAAGCGCGGCCGTTCGGCGGATCGCCCTTGGATTGGTCTTGCTTCGGCGTCCTACAACGCCAGAGTTGTGAAGCTCAAGGGCACTGTGGGCCCGGCGCTGCTCGCCATGCTCCGCGAGCTCATCGAGGAGGGTGGCTCGGCGGACACCGCCTCCACCGCGGCCTTCGCCCTAGGTCTTTCCGAGGACCACGCCTCGGGGCCATTCCTCGCCAAGCAGCTCGAAGAGGCCTCGTCCTCCTCCCTGCGCGGCTTCTTGGCCACGGCCATTGGACTCGTCGGCTATATCGAGGCTAAGCCCCTGCTGATCGAGACCCTTGAAAAGGTGCGCTTCTCCCCCACGGACCTGGAGAATACGTCCATCGGCCTCGCGCTCATCGACCAAGTCGGCACGGCCGTGCTACTCCGGAAGATGCTCAAGGACACCAACTTGACTTCCCTTGCGGGCTCCTTGGCCTACACCTTGGGCCGCATCAGCGATGCGGCGGCGGTTCCCCAGATCGCGCGCATGTATGCCGAGAAGGCATCGGGCCTGACGCGCACCTACATCGTGATTGCCCTGGGGTTGTCCTGCGAGCGCGGGCGGCTGCCCTGGTTTGTGGAGCTCTCCGAGGGCTCGAACTACGCCGCCTGGTCACCTAGCCTCTTCGACAGTGCGGGCAAGGGCGTCTTGAACTTGTTCTAGGAGGCCCGCTTGGCCTAGCCGCCCCTACCAGCGCTCTAGTATTAGGAAGCGGTCCCGGCCAAAGCCGCCTTTCTCGGGCAGGGGGAAGAGCTCGTTCTTCGGGTTCTCCGCAATCTGCGCGAGTCCCCCCTTGGAAGCGCCAGGCCAGCTGAGCTTGGCGCTTCTCCACGTGGGCTCGAAGCGGTCGAAGAAGGACGGGTCGACCAGACGGTCATGGCCAGGTGTACTACGAGAGCTGGCCGGGGTGGAGGCCTCGAGAACCTCCTTGTTCGTCAGCCCATAGAGGTCGTAGATCTTCATGCCTGAGTAGTAGCCCACGGCGCCAATGGGACCAAGCGCGATGGACTCCGTAGGACTGCGGTGGAGAGCGAGTCCCTTGCCGATGAGGGACCACTCGTCACAGCGATCGCGCATGCCCTGCCAGAACTTGAACTCGCTGGTGTACTTACCACTGGACCAGCGGAAGCCCAGGGATTCGCGCAGGGATGCGGGGGAGAAATAGACGTCGGCTGCTGGTGCCACGTTCGACACAACAAGGATCGCGGCTACGGTCAGCCCGAAGTTCTTGGACGCCATTTGTATTCGCTCCACCATCACTCCGAAGAGCAAGGCGAGGAATGGGATCGCCGGCAAGAAGAAGCGGCCCATGGCCATAAAGTCGCCCCCGACAATGATCGAGTAGGCGAAGGTTGCGGCCGCCATGAGGAAGGCGACGCCCAGTGCGTCGATGCGGCCCCACCGGCGAAGGCAACCCAATAGGTGCACCAAGCCGAAGCCAAAGGTGATCAGCGCTGCGGGCAAAACGGCCCAGTAGTGCAGCAAGTACTTGGCGCCACGTTCGAGGGACACAGCGGACATGCCGACCTTGGCCCGTGCCGTGTTGGGCAAATAGTCGCCGTAGGTGTTCCAGCGCCACGCGATGAAGACGGAGCCGGCCACGATCAGAACGAGGCAGCCGCGCAGGAACGCTGGGAAGAAAACGGGCTCCGCACGCTCTTGATCCGCGTCGTTTCGACTTGCGAGCAGGTGCGCCACCAGGGCGACGAAGAGCAGCACGACAATCCAGAAGGGACCATCGGCCCGAAAGAGACAAGTAGCAGTTCCCCAGAAGCCAGCGCTCCAGCCACGGGGGCTGGCGGGATCGTCGAAGAGCGCACGAAAGCACATGAAAATGGACAGGGCAAACAGACTCGAAGAGAGCCCGCCTGTGGTCCAAACTCCCACGGTGGGATTCGTGGCGAAGAAGAGACCCGCGGCCACTAAACCAACTCGCCCTAGGCCGAGTTTCAACCCCGCAAAAGTCAAAATCTGGAACAGCAGGACGATTGAACCGGCGATGGTCAGGAGCCGCGCCCAGAGGGTGATTTCAAGTCCTAGCTTCTCGACTCCTCCCAGCAGGACAGCCCAGAGAAACTCGGAATAGCCCTCCACGGGAGGGCTGGTTCCGGGGTTATAGACGAGGCCAAGACCTGCGGCGAAGTTCTTCGAGTAACGAAACAGGATGAACGCGTCATCCGAGACGAAGTTGAAGCGGGCCACTAGGGCGGCGAGCACAGCGGTCGTGCCCAGGAAGATCCAGAGCAGCTCAGGCCTTGGGACAAGTGCGGAAGAAGTCGGTGATCTGTTCACGGGGCTACCCTATCATGTGACGTTCATGAAGCACTCCTACGATCCTGAGAGACTCAGGCCTAGCACCAGTCCAGCACGCTCCCTGATCGGTCCGGGCCTACTCGGCCTTTCCCTGTTTGGAATGCTCGGCTGCTCCACCGAGACGCCGGGGCCAGTCCCACTAAAGCCCAACATCCTCTTAATCGCGGTCGACACCCTTCGGGCCGACCACCTGGGTGCCTTCGGCTACGAGCGCAACACGACGCCGAACATCGACGAGCTCGTGGAGAAGAGCCTCGCCTTCAGCCGCGCCTACGCACCGTCCCCGTGGACCAAGCCCTCGGTCGCATCGATTCACACTGGACTCTTCCCCACGGCCCATACCGTGGAGCGTCCACACTCCGCCTTACCCAGCGATGTGGTGACTCTAGCGGAGATCTTGAAAGGCGAGGGCTGGCAGACGGCCTCCGTTACCAGCAACATGCTCTTGGACGAGCGCTATGGCTATAGCCAGGGGTTCGACTCCTACGACTCGGGAGATGCCCAAGGCCATCGCTACGTCTCGACCCCAGGCATTACCGCCAAGGCTAAGCAGCATCTCGCAGACTTCGCGAACACCGAAGAGCCCTTCTTCCTGTCGCTCCTGTACTTCGACCCCCACTACGACTGGCGCAACCATGGATTGGGCATCGCCGCGAAGACAGCGGGCCGTCTAAATGGGCTCGAGACGATCAAAGAAATGCGGGACATGGCGGCTACAGCGCCAGGTATGTCCGAGGAAGAGATCGGCAACATTCGCGACCGCTACGACGAGGAGATTCAGTTCACCGACGCCGGGATTGGCCAGGTTTTAGCCGAGCTCAACCGCCTCGGATTGGGGGACAACACCATCGTGGTGTTCACAGCCGACCACGGGGAGGAGTTTCTAGAGCATGGATGGCTTGGCCACACGCGCTTTCTTTTCGAGGGCATGATCCACGTCCCCCTCTCGGTCTTCGATCCGCGCCAAGGCACGCCACCAGCCAAGCCACTGGACACTCCCGTTTCCACCGTTTCGGTCACCCCGACGATTGTGGAGCTCGCGGGCCTGGACCACGTGAAGTACGCCTTTGGGGCGCCCTCACTTGCGCCTCTCTTTGGCGCTGTGGATGACTTCCCCTTCGGGCCAGTTTTCAGCGAGGTGAACTTCGTCGCAGGCGACAAGGTTAACGCCGAGAAAGAGTCCCATCTCATGGGGGTCATCGACGGCGACATCAAATTCATCCGCCACACCAACAAGCCGATCTTCGAGGCGTTCAACACCCGTACGGACCCTCTCGAAACCCTAAATCTGCTTCGGGAACCGGAGGCATTCCCGCTCATGCAGCGCTACAAGTCACTCATCTCAGGCTGGAAACAGGAGCAAATCGAGCGCGCCTATGAGCCGCGCAAAGTGCCCTATACCAAGGACGACCTTGAAGTGCTGCGCGCCCTAGGCTACCTCGACGATGGTCACTAGGAGACGCCGGCGCCGGCGTCAATCCGCGGGGCCTGGCCTCGCAGGATCGTCGAGTCCCCAAACATCTGGGTTTGGTCCACGAGCTGATCTCGGTTGAGGCTCTCCACGTCGATCTCGCCGGACTGACCGTAGGCCGCCATGGCGTTGCTCCAGCAGGTCTGCTCGATCCACGCGGCGTCCAGGCCTCGATCAACCATTAGGCCCGCAGTCTTCGGCACCGATAGGTGATCGGAGATACCCCAGTCGGCAGAGGAGTTGACGATGATCCGGTCGGGGCCGTTGGCCTCGACAATATCCACCATGCGGACCGAGTCCATCTTGGTGTGGGGATAGATCGTGAAGCCGGCCCAGCAGCCGCGGTCGAGGACGTCCCGGAAGGTCTCCTCGTTGTTGTGATCGACGATCAGCTTGCTCATGTCAAGGCCAACCTCGGCGGCCACATCCATGGAGCGCAGGATACCGTTGTGCTTGTCTCGGTGCGGGCTGTGCACCATCACGACCATGTCGTGTTCGACGGCAAACTCTAGCTGGGCGATGTAGGCCTTCTCTTCGGCCGGAGTGATCTCGTCGTAGCCGATCTCACCGATCGCCACCACGCCCTCCTTCAAGGCAAAGCGCGGCAGGATCTCGATCACCTCTTTCGCGAGGCCCTCGTCGTTGGCTTCTTTCGAGTTCAGGCCGATGGTGCAATAGTGCTGAATCCCGAACTGGCTAGCTCTGTAGCGCTCGAAACCGATCAGGCTGGAGAAGTAATCAATGAACGAGCCCACGTTGGTGCGCGGCTGGCCCAGCCAAAAGGCAGGCTCGATGACGGCGCGGATCCCGGCGTCGGCCATCTCTTGGTAGCAGACCGTAGTGCGGCTGCTCATGTGGATGTGGGGATCGAAAAAACGCTTCGTTGTAGACATGATAATTCTCTAGCACAGGGTCGGAACCACAAAGCGGCTCCATGAATGTTGCATGGCATCGCCGCCCAGGGCGAGCTCAGCTTCGGGCGCAAGCACTGGATCACCAGCTGCGATTAGCTCCCGTAGTCGGTCGGTTGCACCCGCTCGCCCAAGGGCGAGCACGGCGGCACGGGCGCCAAAGAGGGCTTCCTCATCGGAGAGACTAGCGGCCCGGGTGATCTCTAATTCGAGTGCCGCGAGACCACGCTCGCCGGCAAAGGTTCCCAGGCAGAGCCAGAGGTCCGGGGAGATGTCGCGGCCAGCGCTGCGGCGCTCGTCGGCCAGGTCAAGGGCCATGCGCGCAAGATCCGGAGAGAGGCGCCTGTCCAGGCTCCAGAGCCGGCACAGGGGCACGCCTACGAAGAGCGCTTTGATCACAGCCTGATTGAAGGCCAAGGCGTCGAAATGCTCAGCGGGAAAGGGCGTGTCGAGCACATCGGCCTCGAAGACCGAGACCATGTTCGTGCGGCAGCCCTCTGCGGCACGCCACAGAAAGCGCTTGCCGTCGGGAAGGTGCGCCAAGCTGCGGTAGAGGGCGCAGAGCTCGTTCTCATCGGCGAAGCGGAATGCGCTTTCGATAGCCTTGGCACCGGACTCTAGATCCAGATCCATGCGCGAGAGGACTAGGTGAACGCGGGCCGCCTCGAGTGGCGTCCAATAGGACGGATCCCATCCATCCCGCAGCAGTCCTGCAGACTCGACCTCGGAATTGGATAGGGACCAGCTGCGCTTGGCCGCGTGGCCTAGCTTGCGAGAGGCGATGGAGAGCAGCGCGCCGAAACGCGTGTCGTCCATTCCCTCGAGGCCACAGCTGGCGATCTCGTCCGAGGCGGCGTCAAGCCACTCCAGCCCGTCGGCCTTGATCATTGCGGCCTGGCTGCCGAGGAAGCTACGAAGGATTACTTTAGTGCTCATGGGTCGCCTAGAAGGATATCGCCGCTGGGAGGACTTGTGCGTCGCCTAGATCGAAAACAGTGCAAGCCCCGGTGTGCAAATTGTGCACTCCGGGGCCCTATAGCAGATGGAAACGGGAGCGAGCGGCCCTCCCTCTCCTCCCTGGCCGCTTCAACTTGGCCCTATCCCGGCCGACGCTTCAGTGTCGAAAAGGACGATTTTAGGGCGGGCTACTCCAGGCCAGATTGCAGAGCCAAGATTGTGTAGGCCGTGCTCGCCACGCGCAGGTAGCCCGTGCCCAAGAAGTCCGTCAGACTGCCATCGGCACGCTGGGTCTTGACGAGGTGCGGACGCAACTTCGCGTGCCAAGCCTCGCGCTCCGGCTCGGGCAATAGCTCGATCGCCATAGCCGCGTAGTAGTGGCCGAAGTGATAGAAGTAGGCTGCGTTTGCGTAATAGGCCTCGTGGGGAACCGGACGCATAAAGGCCGCATCCAGAAACTTGTGCTCGCGGAAAAATGCCTCGAGCCCCCTGCGCAGCACGTCATCCGTGATGCGCTCATCCCCACACACGCGGCGCGCCCAGTTGCAGACTTGGATACGTCCGAGGCTGCCCTTCACATTCGAGATGCTCTCGCCTGCCACACGCGGCACAGAGCTCAAGGAGTACTCGTAGGCTTCGTTGGGTAGGGCGCAGCGCTGTACATACTTGAGCGCGCGGTCGTAGGCTGCAATCGCATCTTCGTCCGCGCTCCACCCCAGATCGATGGCCTTCTTATATGCGGGTAGAACGAGCGCGGTGCAAAAGCTCGTGCCCCACTTCGGGCGCTTCGTGAACGGGGGATTGTCGTAGTAAGCCCAGCCGCCGTGGTAGGCCTGGTTGCGCTCGAGCAGGTCGATAAAGTCCTTGCCGCGCTTGGCGATCCGCGCCTGCATTTCGGGCTCCTGGAAGCGCGGGTCATCTTGGATGTCCACCAGGGCGACCATGTCGCACAACATCGTCCAGACGTAGTCCGTATCCCACCCATCCCCGCGCTTGGGCAGGCGCGTGGTGAGGAACCAATCGACGGCCTTATCGAGCACTGCGCGGCGCTCGGGAGTCTCCTCCACCGCCATCATGGCTTGGATGCCGAGGCCCTGGGCGGCCAACTGCCAGGCGTAGTAGGTCTCGATGCTAAAGCCGAGCTCTAGGATCGACTCCATCGTGGGGCTGGCCCAACTACCGTCCTCGTTCTGGTAGCCCTCAAACCAGGCAACAGCATCGTCCACGGACAGTTGCGCGGCTTCCGGGGGCATCGTATCCGGCACCTCCTTCTTCGGTGTCTCCTCGTCCGCGGGCCCAGGGCTTTGGGCTCCAAGGGCCAGGCTTGGCCAGAGGCACAGAGCCCCGACCAAAACGATTCGCTTGGTGAGCAACATGGGAACTAGTTTGCCTCAGCGGTCGCGTCGGTGAGCTTCTTCTTAGCCTTCTCCACCTTGTTCGCTGCGCGCATCAACTTCGACTTGCCGTCCATCTTTGTCGTTGCGAGGGCGTCCACTTTGAGTGCCAGGCTACGCTCCGCTTCGGAAACTTTGAAGGCTAGCGAGCCGCCCTTGCGCGCAAGCTCGAACTCGCGCTTGTCCGTGGCGCGCCGCTCGGCGATCTTCATGGAGCGTTCGCCCTGCTCAACGCCGCGCTTGCCGCGGGTCAGCACCAGCTCTTTCGTGCTCTCGGCAAACTCTTCGTCGCCGTACATCTCCACAAGCTGCTGCAGTTCGGCCTTGGAGTCATTCAAGCGGCCGCGGGTACGATCCAGGGAGAGCTCACTCTCCGCTGCGGCGAGGGGCATGTCCACGTCGCTGAAGTGTGCCAGTTCCTCCATTGCAAGGCCGAGGTCGCGCTTTGCCGTTGCGATTCCATGCTGTGCACTCTCCATGGAGCGCGCTTGGGATGCCTCGGCGGCGGCCAGCTCAAGCTCGGCCATCATCAGATCGAATTCGAGAGCGCTGGTGTCGGCCTTCTCTGCGGCCTTTTTGTCCTCCTTTGCAGAGGGTGCTTTCATGGCAATGGCCTCCCCATCCATAGTACCGGATGCGTCTGAAGCGGCGACCTGTTCGGCCTCCGCCCAATCGGCCATATCCTCTTCCATGCCGTCAGTGCCGATGGCGAGTACGCAGGAGGAGAGGAAGATCGAGGACAGGAGGACGGAGGCTTGGAAGCTGGACTTCATGGGATTGGAGTAATCAGGGGTGTGGATGTGGAAGTTTCGCGCCCCGGATGCCAGGTCTAGTGCACAACCCGGAGCGCCATGGGATATCCTGCCGCCTTGTGAGCGCTGAGGGCAAGGGTCCCTCTGGACTTCATAGGAAGAATCGAGGCAATCGAACCTGCCCCAAACGCGCTGAACGCCCCCGAAAGCTGATTTCTACCAAACCGACTTAGCCATGACCCACGGCAACTTCCGCGTCCCTACACCCGTCAACGAACCGGTCCGCAGCTATGCGCCCGGATCACCCGAGCGCGCCTCCATCGAGGCCGAGCTCAAGCGCCAATCTAGCATTGAGCTCGACGTGCCCCTGTTGATCGGCGGCGAAGAGATTCGCACCGGCAATACGTCACCCATGGTTGTGCCCCACAACCACAAGCACGTCACTGGACACTTCCACATGGCCGGCGAGAAAGAAGTCGCCTCCGCCATGGACGCTTGCGAAGCCGCCGCACGAGGTTGGGAAGCAATGCCTTGGAACGAGCGCGTTGCGATCTTCCTGAAGGCGGCCAGCCTGCTCGAGGGTCCCTACCGCGATCGCGTCAACGCCTCGACTATGCTCGGTCAATCGAAGACCGTGCACCAGGCCGAGATCGACGCGGCCTGTGAGCTGATCGACTTCTTCCGCTTCAACTGCAGCTACGCAGAGCAGATCTATAAGGAGCAGCCCGAGTCCGCGCCCGGCATGTGGAACCGCCTCGAGCACCGCCCCCTCGAGGGACACGTGCTGGCCTTGACGCCGTTCAACTTCTCGTCCATCGCGGCCAACCTGCCCGCGGCGCCGGCCCTCATGGGCAACACGACGATCTGGAAGCCGTCCGAGACCTCGGTCCTGTCGAACTGGTACCTAGTCGAGCTGCTTCAAGAGGCTGGTGTGCCCGCGGGCGTGATCAACTTCCTGCCTGGCCCCGCGCCGGAGATCGCGGGCCAAGTGATCAAGGATAGCCGCTTTGCCGGCGTGCACTTCACGGGCTCGACCCGGGTGTTCAACGGCATCTGGAAGATCATTGGCAACAACATGGAGAACTACAAGACCTACCCGCGCGTGGTTGGCGAGACCGGCGGCAAGGACTTTATCATGGCCCACCCGAGCACCGACCCGCGTGTGCTGGCCATCGCCATGCTGCGAGGTGCCTTCGAGTTCCAGGGCCAGAAGTGCTCGGCCGCATCCCGCGCCTACGTGCCCCGCAGCCTGTGGAACGCCGTCAAGGACGTTCTGGCCGAGGAGCTGCCCCAGGTCAAGATGGGCGACGTGGCGGACCTCTCCAACTTCATCGGCGCCGTCATCAGCCAGAGCGCTTTCGACCGCAACAGGGACGCGATCGAGCGCGCCCGGGTCTCGAAGGATGCCGAGATCGTCTTCGGCGGCACCTGCGATGACTCCGTGGGCTACTTCATCGAGCCGACCATCATCGAAGCCAAGATCCCGAAGTACGAGACCATGGAAGCCGAGCTCTTCGGCCCCGTGCTCACGGTCTACGTCTACGAAGACGACAAGTGGGAAGAGACCCTAGCCCTGGTGGACAGCACCTCGCCCTACGCCTTGACCGGTGCGATCTTCTCCCAGGACCGCGCGGCCGTGGCCCAGGCCACCCAGGCCCTGCGCTTCTCGGCGGGCAACTTCTACGTCAACGACAAGCCCACGGGCGCCGTGGTTGGCCAGCAGCCCTTCGGCGGCGGCCGTGCATCGGGCACCAACGACAAGGCGGGCTCGATCTTGAACCTTCTGCGCTGGGTTAGCCCGCGTACGATCAAGGAGACCTTCGTCCCTGACACCGATTGGCGCTACCCCTTCCTGGGCTAGTAGGCGTCCCATGCTGGTCCTATTCGTACAAGACCGAATCAGGCTCCAATCAAAAACTCGGGGGCTCCGCATCACTGCGGAGCCCCCGAGTTTACTTTTGCCCAGCGGCCAGGACCGAGCGGGCTCTAGCTAGCCTTGACCTTGGTGCGCCAATCTCCGGTCTCAATACGCGGATAGAAGGCAGCTTGGTGCGCCGTCAGTAGATAGACATCCACCATGCTTCCGTCCTTCAACTCGACGGGTGTTCGTCGGTAGAAGCGTGGATGGTCTTCGATCTCGTCCAGGATCTCAAGGATGGCGTGATCTACAGCGTAGATCTCGCCATAGATGCTGCAGCCATCCGAGCCCTCTTCGGCGGGAATCATGGCGGGAAAGTCACCGAGGTCAACCAGGTCGAATTCACGAGTCGTATAGCCGTCGCCAACGAAGCGAGAGCCAAATAGCAGGCTGTGGTTGCGTTCGCCGCGCAGCAGAGTGCCATAGACGAAGACAAGCGTCTCGCGGATGGGATTGAATGGGGTCTCGGGCATGTCGCACTCCAGAGGGGTGGGTCGACTGGGGGGGATGCCACAACTTTGGGGGCCAAAATTGACGGCGTTAGGTGGGACGCGGGGGGCCGCCTCGCGCTCCTCCTCACCTATCGTTCCACGCTATGGGTCAAACTGGAATCGCGCTGGAGGAAATCGCAAATTCGGCGTAAAAAGCCCCTGAACCTGGAGGATACGGACGTGTGGAATCCTCGCTCTCTACATGTTAATAAAGGAGCGAAGCCTGGGGCACTTGGCCCAGGCTTCGCTCCTCTTGTTCGACAGGGACTGAGGTCCGAGATCAGCTCGCCGTCTTTCGTTGGGCCGAAGCGTTCCACAGGCGGATCGCTAGGAACAGGCCGAGGGCAGCTATTGGGAGCATGGCTACAGGCCAGGCAAGCCACTTTTCAGGGTCGCCGGTTTGGTCAATCAGTGCGCCAGTCACCGCATCCTTCTCCACCTTGGGCAGGATGATCGAATAGGTCAGCGCCATCAGGCCCGTTCCCAAGTAGACGAAACCGTCAATGATGCCCACGGCGACTCCAACGTTCTTCGAGCCTCCAAAGTCCATGCTCGCCGTACCCGACAACATGCCATGGACTCCGATGACTGCCATGGACATGAAGATCACAACCCAGCCCACCGCGCTCGTCTGATACGTAAAGCAGAGTACGATTCCGCCAACTAGCATCACTGCGTAGAGCACCGCTGCCACGGGGCCTCGCCGGCTCTTGAAGACATGGTCCGAGATCGTACCGGCAAAGACGCCGCCAAGGATTCCAGCGCAGCAGAGCAGCATGCCCCAGTTCTCACGAACGAAGCCGTCGAACTGTCCAAGGGACTCGTTGGTTTGCTTAGCAAAGGTCGGGTACCACTGCATGATCGCTTGGCGTAGGAAGCCCGAACAGAACTCCACCCCGGCGATCGTAAGAATGACCGGGTTCCGCAGCATCATGCTGAAGATCTGCTTCACCGACTTGTGCTCTCCATCGTCGTCGGCAGACGCGTCATCGAGATCGAAATCCGAAACGCCAGCTTCGCCGGGGGTGTTGCGAACTTGGAAATAGTCAATCACCCAGAACACCGTAAGCAGTGCAGCCGGCATGAAGAAGACCCAGGTCAATCCCAAGGTCTCTGAGTCGCGAATCATGCCGCCGATATCGAAGGCAAAATAGACGCCGAGGGAGATCAGAATTCCGAAGATGGCTCCGAACACGCCCCGCTCTCGAATGTGGAACCACGATGCGTTCACCTTCACGATGGCGACGGCACCAAAGCTCTGGAAGTACATGTTCAGGGCGTACAACAAGGTGAACACAAGTACGAAGTGATTGGCGATCGTCTCGTAGCCCCAGCCGTGGTTGATCAGGGAATAGGTCGCGAGTCCCATCAGGAGGTTCGCTACGGCAGCTCCGCCGGCACCCATCAAAATCGCGAACTTGCCGCCTAGCCGGTCGGTTAGAGGGCCGTTGAGCAGGAAGGACAGGCCATAGACCACCGTTCCGATACCGAAGATACTGCCGAAGTCCGCGTTGCCCATCATGGGCAGTCCGTCGGGACCCAAGAGGTCGCCGAACTTGCCCTTACTAACCGTCAGGTTGTACCTCCCCATGTACAGGAACGCGTAGGTCAGCCCCAGGGGGAGCCAGTTCATCACACGGCGCGAGCGAAAGGCATTGGAGTGCTTGTGCTCGCCGAGATCCACCCGGGGCAGGCGCGCGATCACAAAGATCACCACGACTAGGAGGATCAGAATGGGGAAGAAGCGCTCGATGAGAGAGGGCTCGTCCGAAGCCGCGCCGAGGAATAGCGCTAGGGTAGAATGCATGGGAACTGGGGGGCTTAAGAGGGAGACTCGGAGAGGCGTGTTTCGCAGAGGTCGCAGAGGTCGTCAAGGCTATCGACCACATGGTCGATGGCACCGTCCGCGCGGTTCTCAGACACCCACTCGGGGGTATAGTTGTGACGGCGCAGGACTAGCTCCCGCGGAGCCCAGGACTCGCCGGCATTGCGCAAGTTATGCGGCAGAGCCAGGTCCAGACTAAAGACGTCGCCGATCACAAAATCGGCGTTTTCGATTTCGAGCACAGCCCGATACTTGGGCCGGTCCACGTAGATGTTGCGTCCGCTCACGGTGATGGATTCGTGACCATCACCCAGGGCAAACTTGGCGGCTGATCCTCGCACGCGGAAGCAGGGCTCGTCCAACGGACGCGACTCATCGTGGACCGAATAGGCCGGGATGTCCGCGTCGCGCAGCCAGTTGAGGATCTTCTCCTCGCCCGAGTTCGAGACCACGACCACGTCCGCGCCCATGGCGAGGAAGCGCTCGGCGATGGCCTTGGCGCCGGGCACAAGGGCCGGGGGATGGTCCCGCACAAAGGCGGCGGTGGCCTCGAGGAAGCAGTGGTCCGCAAAGGCCGAGGGGTTTGCGAAGCCCCGGGCGGCGATCGCACCGGCGTAGACCGTGGTGCGTGGCAACAGGGCGCCATCGACGGAGCCCAGGGCGCAGCCGGCCAGGGGCAGCTGCCCTGACGCCAGGCCGTCCAGGACGCCCGCCATGGAGTTTCCCAGGCAGAATGGATCCTCGTCCACATAGGCGGTGATTCGCCCGTCAGGGGCCCAGCCATGGGCGCCGGGGGTGCCGAGGGCAATCTCACCGAAGACCCTGAAGTCTTCGGCAACGACCTTGCGGTCGATGCCACTCAAGCGAGCAGTTTCGGTAATCATGAGCGTCTGTACACCAGCGGCTTCGTCGCCGGGGTTGGTCCAAACGCCGTCAAAATCAGACAGGATCTTAAAGGTCATAGCTTTCCTCGTGGATGCGAAGCTTACGCTATCCCGACCCAAGATTCCTTACCATCTTGGGAGCGCCGGAAACCCAGCTCTGGTAAACCTCTCCAACCCTTTGCTTGCCCCTCCCGGGCGCGAGAAAATCGGCTATGGCCTCCCCCACTTCCCAGTCAAGCTCCACGGGCCTCGTACTCCAACCCGACCTGCCCATCTGCCAGACCGAGTTCCCCCTCGATTGGTACCAGGAGGAGTTTAAACCCTACGCCGAAGAGTTCCAGGCTCTTCCCGACCGCCTGCCAGGAACAATCTTCGGTTGGCTCGATAGCTACGTGACCCCAGCCGTCGAGCACTTCGGCGACTCGCTGCTGTTACTCGCACACTATTACATGGGTGGCGAGATCGTGAAGCTCGTCGAGCGCTATGGCGGCAGCGTGAGTGACTCCTACGCCTTGGCGTTGAAGGCGCGCGAGGCTCCCGAGAAGAAGGTCATCGTGGAGTCCGCCGTGCACTTTATGGCGGAGTCCATCGCGCTGCTCGCCAATGATGACCAGGACGTCTGGATCACCAACCCCAAGGCCGGCTGCACCATGGAGATGCTGGCCAAGGACCACATGGTCTTGCCCGTCTTCGATCAGCTCGAGGAGCGCTTCGGCGACGACCTCGTCGCGATCTCGTATATGAACACCAGCGGTCGCATTAAGGCCATCGCGGGCCGCACCGGCGGCGCGGTCTGCACGAGCTCCAACGCGCACTTGGTTGTGGACTGGGCGCGCAAGCAGGGCAAGAAGATCGTCTTCATTCCCGATCAGCACCTCGGTCGCAACACGGCCGCCAAGCTGGGCATGGACCTAGATAAGCTGCACCTGTTGCCCGATCCCCAAAGGGGCGCTATTCACCTGGAGAGTGCTGAACTCGACCGAATCGCAGATTCGGAGATGGTGCTTTGGGCCTCATCCTGTGGCGTGCACACGATCTTCTCCGGCGACATGGTTCGCTGGTGGCAAGAGCGCGGCTGGACCGCGCTGATTCATCCCGAGTCTCCCCTCGATGCGGTCATGGCCGCAGATGGCGCGGGGTCCACGGACTTCCTTTGGAAGGCCGTGCAAAACGCCAAGCCGGGCACCAAGCTCGCCATCGGAACCGAGGGCCACTTTGTGCGCAATGCGGCCGAACTCGGCAAGCAGAACGGCGTTGAAGTTGTGCACATTGCAGACATGCCCCGGGACGCTGTGGACTCAAACGGTAAGCCCTTTGCGTCCGCCGGGTGTGGCTGTGCGACGATGAGTCGAAACGATCCGCCCCACCTCGCGGGAATGCTCGACCTGCTGCGCAAGGGTGAAGCTCCGGACATCAACCGCGTGCTTGCAGGCGATAGTGTGGACGAGATCACCATGCGCCGAGAGCGTTTGCCCGACGAAGAGCGCAATGAGCTGACTCAGTACGCGCGAGTCAGCCTCGAGCGCATGATCGACATCGTCAACGCCGGCTAGAAATCCCAACGCATCCAGGCCATGTCACTCGACAAGGCACTGACCACAAACAAGGCGTCCCGCTGCTTCGAATCGAAGTAGCGGGACGCCTTGCTAGAGTCGCGGGTCGAAGTTGCCCTAGCCCTTCTCGATCTCCCAGCAGTCCGTGCCGAAGTGATCCCAGGGCAGGCGCCCCTCGTCGCAGGTGTCGTCAATGGCGAACTGCACATCAACGAAGTAGATGATCGCGCTCGGCGAGGCGGGGCGCAGGTTGCGGCAGCCGTGGGCCACGCCCGGGGGAATGCGCACCAGGCGTGAGTTGCCATCCCCAAGAACGATGCGGCGCACCAGACCCTCGGTCGGAGAGCCCTCGCGCACGTCCGCAAGAACCAGCAGCATCTTGTCTCCGGGGGGCACGTACCAGACATCCGTCTGGCGCTTGTGCAGGTGGAATGCCTTCACAGCACCGGGCTCGACGACGCTGTAGTTCATCTGGCGCGCCTCGAAGCCTTCCATCCCAGCTAGCATGCCACCGTCGAAGCGACCGAGCTCGGTCATGGCACCCCCATCGTCGTTGAAACGCCGCAGATTGACGATCTCTACACCCTCAATCATGGGTACGGCGGAGTAGTCCTGGATGGAATAGGCGGCGGCGGCCTTAGCGTTGAACGAAGTCATGGTGGGAATCGAGGGGGAGGGGAGACGGTGCAGGGGCAGCCGAATTGTGGCAATCGCTCCGGAGAACGGCCCATAGGTTCGTCGATCTTGGGGAAAACCGCAAGCCCCACTACCGAGGTCTGGCCTTTGCCGCCTAAAATAGGGCGCGCACGGAGGCCCTCAGCGAGCCCCTTCGCTATCGGCTGCTCTCATCCCGCAGCTAACACCCAGAATCCGCTAGTCCCTGACTCGATATGCCAGAAACGAACGACGACATCCCCGCCGAAGACGCCGCCCCCGAAGAGGAGCTTGCTCCCTATATGATCGAGGCGGCACGTTCGGCCCGCTCCAAGTGCCGCACCTGCAAGCGCAAGATTGACAAGGACATGCTGCGTATCGGCATCCTGCTCGAGGGCCCCTATGGAACTGGCTACCTCTGGCACCACCTGACTTGCGCCGCCCGCCGTCGCTTCGAGGACGTCGAGGCCGCCTACGAGAACGTGTCCTGGGCTGATGGTGTCGAGGTTCCCGTACTCTCCGAGTTGAAGAAGCTTCAAGAGGCTGCCGAGAAGAAGAAGGCGGACAAGAAGGAGGCTCCCTGGGCCGAGCGCGCCAAGAGTGGCCGCAGTAAATGCAAGCACTGCGAGGAGTCCATCCCCAAGGACAGCTGGCGTTTGATCCTAGATCGCGAGGTCGAGTTCTTTGGCCAAGTGCGCACAGCCCAGGTCAACATTCACCCTGCATGTGTAGCCGCCGAGCTTGCCTCGGATGATTGCGCTACGGAAGTCGACGGCTTCGAGGACTTGTTGCGTGACAACAGCAAGGTCCTGAGCGAAGAAGACGTGAAGGAAATCCTCGAACTCATCGGCGAGCTCTACTAGCTTCGCCGCAGTTCGAATTGAGAGAGGCCGGAGCGCAATCGCTCCGGCCTCTTTCGTAGCTATACCCGGAAACGGGTCGCTAAACGGGGTTCGACTTACCGAGGCGTGCCGCGAGTCTTTCTTTCGTAACACGTCGCCCGACAAGACCATCGAAGGTACCCCTTGCCTTTGCGATCACCCCGGGTAGGCGTCCAGTGAAGAGCCCGACCACCAACAGCGGCACGAGCGTGCCCACGTCGAAAACGACGAAGCCGAGCCAGCGCAAAGGAGTCCCGTGCCGGCGTAGAAACCAGACGGTGTTGACAGCCATCATGTACTTTCGGCCAGGTCCATAAGAGCCGCCCGTGGAGTGGTGCGGGGCGTGCAGGGCATGTACATCCCCGGCGAGCTTGACACCGAAGCCGGCCTCCCTTGCGGACAGGCAGAAGTCCACGTCCTCATGGTAGGCAAAGTACTCGCCGTCAAAGAGCCCGGCCTTATCGAAGACCTCGCGCCGGACGAGCATCGCACAGCCCGCCACATAGTCCACGTCTTGTAGCCCTTGCCACTCGGGTCCATCCGGCTTGCCATGGCCGAGCAAGTTCGAGAGGTTCTGGCGGTAGGTCATCTTGCCGCCGGCGCACCAAACAAGACTCGGGTCATGTCGATAGAGCACCCTCGGCCCCGTGATGCCAATCGACGGATCACGATCTAGGACACCACAGAGATGCTCAACCACGCCTTTCGGCAGCACCACATCGTTGTTCACCAAGAGCACGCAGTCCGTGGCCGCAAGCTCAAGAGCGCGACGGATGCCCACGTTGACTCCGTCTCCAAAGCCTAAGTTGCTGCCGTTCTGGATCGATTGAATCTTGGGGTACGCCTTGAGCACAAGTTCATAGGAACCATCGCTCGATGCGTTGTCCACGAAGATGATGTCCTCAGGATCTAGACCTTGATCCAGAAGCGAGGCCATGCAGTCCAGGTTGAGTTCGCCACCATTCCAGTTGAGCACTACCGCGACGACCTTCATGAAGACTCTTCGCCCTCGGCCGCCGGAACCACTTTGGTCACCTTGGAGACCAGTTGGCCCGCCGCAACGCGGGTCTCGATGGTATCGCCAACGGCGACCTGGGCCGCTTGACGTACGGCCTTGCCGCCCTTGGAGGTCGTGATCGAATAGCCGCGCCCAAGCACGCGCAGGGGCGAGACTGCATCCAAGCTGCGCGCGAGGAACTGCATGCGCCGCTCGGCCTGCTCGGGAAGCAGGTTGGCCTGGCGCAGCAGGCGCTTGCCCAAGACGTTCACGCGCTCGGAGTCGACCGAGAGCCGAGCCACGGGGCTGGCGCGATCGATGCGCCCCTCTAGGCTGGCGACGCCCGAGGAGGCTCGCTCAAGGTAGCCCTTGGTCGCCAGGTTCGAACGTCGCAGAAGTGCCCCAAGGGAGCGCTCGCGGTCGCCGAGGATCCAACTTGGGTTGGCCAAAACCCGAGATGTTGCACAGGCATCTAATCTGCGCGTACGCCGCTCGAGATGATCCTCAACCGCCCGGTCGAGGTAACCCGCGACGCGCTCGATGCGCTCGGTCAAGGCTGCCCGATCCGGGAAGACGATCTGTGCCGCATCCGTAGGAGTGTGCGCCCGGTGGTCCCCGACAAAGTCCGCTAGGGTCGTGTCGCTCTCGTGACCAACCCCCACGACCACCGGTACGGGCGAGCGCCAGATCGCCTCGGCAACCACGCGCTCGTTAAAGCACCACAGGTCCTCTAGGGAGCCGCCACCTCGAGTCACCACCACCACGTCCACGCCGCTGTTCGACAGGGTGTCAATCGCCTTGGCGATTTGCTTGGCGGCAGCTGGCCCTTGGACCGGCGTATGGCAGAGGCGCACGGGGTAGCCCGCCCAGCGCAGCGTCCGGGTCCGCAAGAAGTCGCGCAGGGCAGCCGCATCGCGACTCGTCACCACACCGATGCAGTTGGGCATGGCCGGGATCTCCCGGCGCCTGTCAAACCAGCCCTTCTCGCGCAGCTCGGCCTTTAGCTTCTCGAGCTTCAAGAGCTCCTGTCCGATTCCCACCGGCTCGATCGAATCCACGATCAAGCTGTAGCCGCCGCGCGGTGCATACACGTCAAGCTTGCCGCGCACGATAACCTTGTCGCCTTCCTTGGGACGCAGCCCCTTGGTCGCGGTCTCCACCTTGCCCTTCCAGAGGATGCACGAGATACTCGCTCCAGCGTCCTTCAAGGTGAAGTAGATATGGCCCGAAGCCGCCTTCGTGGCCCGGGTCATCTCCCCCTCCACAGCCATGCCGCCGACGCCGGTCAGGGCAGTCTTGATACGGGCGGTCGCTTCCGTGACGGAGAGTGTGCTCGCCTTGGCGGGCTGCTCTTTCTTGGGTGCCTCACCCGCAAGCATCTGGTCAAAGAGCCCGGGCGAGGCCGGTTTGGGATCCTTAGCCATGCCCTGTTATCGCCGCCTCGCAGCGCCGGGTCAATGGCCCGTGCGCTTCAATCGCAGATCGGTCAGGAAATACCGCTAGTGTCTACTTGGCCGCAGGTGCAGAAAGTCCCGGTAGGGGCTCAGCCTTCCACTGATCATGCTGCGCCTTGGGCAGATAGATCCTGAAGCGTCCACGCAAGAAGACCGTCTTCTCGTTGCCGCGCATACTTGCTCCATCCTCCAGCAGAATCGCGGCTCCGCGGTCCCCAAGGGTGATCGTGCCGATATCCGCGAAGATGTGCCGCATGGAGAGCCCAGCGGGCGAGTACTCCACAAGGTGTAGGCCCCGCAGCTTGTCCTTCAGAACGCCGTCGATGTGCTTCACTTTATAGTAGCCATTGATCGAATCCTGACGCAGCAGCTCGTTGAGGCGCTCGCGCAGGGGCTCGATCTCCCATGTGCCGTCGTCGATGCCACTTGGAGTCGCCTGGCCCGCTTGAAAATCGGGGAACAGCCCGGGCAGCGCCTCGACCCATGGCCAAGGATCCACGAAGCTAAACGGCAGGCGCCGCATAGCAAAGGGCGTCGCGAACCCGCCGTGGGTCTCCTTGCCCTCGACCAGAATCATGGTGACCGTGCGCGCAGTCACGCTCGCTTCAAAGTGCACGCTGGTGGCAGAGAGTGAGCCCACAAGGCGTCCGCGGTCGTCCAGCATACGGAAGACCACGGGGCCCATGCGGCCGGCTTGCATGCGTCCCGATTCCAGCAAATCTAGGCTGTGGATTCCCTCCGAGGCCATCAGGTTGTTCAGGCTGATCCCGAGTTTGCTCGCCTCGATCGCAAGCGGGTCCGGGGCTAGGGCAACCACGTCCTGGAGGGGCTCGGGCTCAATCGCGTCGAGCACTCCCGCGGCGCGCAACACGCCCTGGGGATCCATGCCCGAGATCACGTTCTGCCATAGCAGGAATTCCTGCTCCTGGGCAAAGCGACGCTCCTCGGAGACGATGAGCTCGTACTCGAGCTTCGCTACGCGCTTGGACAGAGCCGTGTTGGCCTGGGTCAAGAGGTCATTCTGCAGATGCACCTCTTGGCTCTGCCACGCCAGCTGCTGCCCAGTGGAAGCGCTCTGCATGTGGAAGATACCGGCGCCAGCGAGCAGGCTAATTCCAAGGGACAGGCTGCCGAGACCGAGTCGTGTGGAGAGTAGGCGCATCATGGACTTAGTTACCGGAGTTCTGGAGCATGGCCACGTGCTTAGGCAGTGCCTGCCCGTTATAGCGAGCCGAGGTCAAGGGAAGACTCACGCCGCCTAGGGAAAGCTTGAGTTCGCCAGCTCCCTCAGGAATCTCTCCCCACAGAACGAGCTGCTTCGGCTCGACGCCAAGGCTCGACGGGATGTGGAAGAGGGCGTCGAGTGTCGGCACCTTGCTTGTGGCCACTTCAAGTAGAGCTTCGGCGTGGGCTGCATCCTCACCAGTAATCACAAGCTGCTTCGCGTCCTTTGACAGCAGCTCGCGCACCTCGTCAAAGTCGCTCGACTGCTCGAAGTCATCGTCAAACTGCACCTCTAACCGAAAGGGTGCGCCGGCTGGCAATCCCAGCTTTGCGCCCAGTGCAATCGCATCAAACGCCTGGCGCTCGGCGTTGCCATGCAGGGGCGTCAAGCGCAGGCGGAAGCCCTTGGCCTCGAGCTCGGCCGGTCCGCGCCATCCAATAACGATGTCTTGACTCTGCTCGGGGAAAGCGACCTCGTCCACGGTCGGTCCAGGCCTTGCCGATCGCATGATCACAGCCTGGACTAGGAGCCCACCGAAAACGAGCAAGAAGACAACTAGAAAGAGTCCCTTGCCCGTCCGTGATGAGGAGCTGGAGTGAGAGAGGCTTGTTCTCAATCTTCCTCTTCGTCCCAGTCTGCCCGCTTGTTCTTGTTCCACCACTGCTGCCACTCTTCGAAGTCGCGCAGCTTCTGGTCCGTGAGCTTCTGCAGGGTCGTGATGGTCGGAGGACCGATCACGTCATAGCGCTCACGGGCGATCGTATTTTCCGTATCGGAGTCCACCGTGGACTTGATCGGCATGATGATCTTGATCAAGCGCTCGCAGACTTCCTTGCGCTCCTTTTGATCAATGCTGCGGAACCTGCCTAAGGACTCAATCGCAGCACCTTGGATCTTGGGGGCCTTGTCGGAAGTCAGCTTCAACAACGTCTCGACGGCAGAGGCGTCTTCCGTCTTGCCCAGCGACAGGATCACCTGCCGGTGGACGGAGGAATCGCCAGTGACCTTCTTGTCAAAGCAGAGCTTGTTCAGAGCCTTCACGCTCTCGGGCGCCATCTTCGACAAGCAAACTGCCGAGGCCAAGGCCACGCTGTTCGCGGGAGTTCCATCGCGGTTATCTTTGCGCTTGAGACCGAAGCCCTTCTGTAGAGACTTGACGATGGCAGCCTTGTCTTTCGGACCACAACCATCGAACTCCTTGAGCAGTAAGTCGAGCACCGCAATGGCATCGGGATCTTCCGCGCCCTTCTTCGTGAGGTGCTTCTCGAAGGTCTTGCACATCTCCTTGATGTCATCGCGCTTGTCCGGCACTTCCTCTTCGTCATCTTGGACGGAGAATAGCCCCGAGTTGGCTGGAGCTGTCGTAGCTTCCAAGGGCGCGCCCATCGCAGCACCGCAAAGCGCGGCGAAGGTCAGGCAGGCTATGGATCGTTTGATTGTTTTCATAATGGCTCCGGGAAGGGTCTCGCGTCGGTCTACATATAAGGAGGGCGTGCTGTTCTAACTCAACTAACGCAGCTAGCTGCAGGCTGTTACCAGTTTTACGGCACGCAGGACCCGTTCCGTGGTCTCTTGACGCCCAAACGCCCATAAACCCTCTCCTAAACCGTGATCTTTGCACGATGTCGTCCGTCGACTTCCCCTTTGACGTCGATCCGAAGACCTGGCTACGAGCTCTCCGGCCGGTCAGGCTCGGGGGCCAGACGCCTAGTGCTCGTGCCGATAGCGCTCTTCTAGAGCGGCGATTCGGAGAGCGAGAGCTCGGGTGACGGGGCCACTCTGCCCAGCGAGCCGGCCCGGGCTCCCAAGCACGTTCTTTACGGGGATCACGCGCTGGGTAGTGTTGGTGAGGAAGAGCTCGCTCGCTGCCTCCAGAGCCTCCCGCGACAAGCGGCCGACCTCGAGGTGTACGCGCTGCCCGTTCACCTCGAGCGGCTCGGACTTCATAGCGCCGATGACCAAGTTGCGAACGATGCCACCGAGACAGCCGCGCTGCTCGTCAGCCGTCACCAGTCGCAGATGCCCGTCGCCCGGCACCACCGCAAACAGGTTCGAGATCGTACCCTCGGACAGGTCGCCTTCGGTGGTCGCGAACAGCACCTCCCAGGCGCCGAGCTTGCGGCCGGCCTCCCGGGCTAAGACGTTGCGCAGCCGGTTCGTGGACTTGATCATCTCGACCGGATCGCCGATGGCTTTCAGTTCGCCAGCAAGGGCCACGGTCACGCCCCCTTCGGGAAGCGCTTCGCACTCGCGCACGGTGACTGCTAAGCTCGCCCCACGACCGGGTACACCCCGGGTCGCAGTGAGGCGCAGCATTAGCGAGCCAGGCAGGTGCTCGCCAAAACGGCGCTGCAGCTCCGCAAGAAGCTCGTCCACTGCGGCGCGCGGCTCCCATGGGAGTGGCCACTGGATTCCGAGCTGCTGGATTCCGTCCTGGAAGCGCGTCATGTGCTCTTCAAAAAACAGCACGCATCCCTGGTCCCACAAGAGTGAATCAAAGACCGACAGACCGAGCAATAGCCCCTCGTCGGCCACGTCGAATGAAGGTGCACCAGGCTCGAAGAGCTGGCCACAGACCCAGGCTGGATACGGCGTGATTCCCATGGGGTCATTGTCCAAAGGGGTGGGCGCCAAAGCAACCCCGGATCAGGGCGCGTCGCGTAGCTCTTGCACACCGAGGGCCGACAGCAGGGACGCGGCCTTGTGCAGGGTCTCCTCGTCTTCGAGGCGCGGATCGCTGGCCCAGGTGATGCCGCCGCCCACGGCCATGGCGATGTTGGCGGGCTGATCGCCCTGATCCGCATCGCCCGCATCGTCCCGCCAGAGGATCGTGCGGATCAAGATGTTGAAGCAGGCCGAGCCCCGGGAGTCGACGAAGCCAAGGCCGCCACAGAAGAAGCCGCGCTCGCGGCCTTCGAGCTCGGCAATCAGCTCCATACTGGCGAGCTTGGGGGCGCCGGTGATCGAGCCGCCAGGGAAAACCGAAGCCAAGAGAGAGTAGGCATTCTCACCCGGCTTCAAAATCGCGGACACGTCGGCCACGAGGTGGTGCACGGCGGCAAAGGTCTCGAGGCGCGGGAACTCCCCCACCGTGACGCCCCCGGCCCGAGCCACTCGCCCAAAGTCGTTGCGCTCGAGATCCACAATCATGGCGAGCTCGGCGCGGTCCTTGGCACTGGCGAGGAGCTGGTCGGCCCGGGCCTTGTCCTCGGCGGGCGTTGCGCCTCGCGGTGCAGTTCCCTTGATCGGTCTGGTCGTCGCGACCAAGTCACCGGAGCTGTCGCGTACAAGCTCGAGAAGAAGCTCCGGCGATGCCGAGAGTAGTGCGCCTCCGGGCCAGGATGCGAAGCCCATGTACGGTGCCTCGTTTTCCTCTGCGAGAGCGCGGTACACATCCACGGCGTCGCCTGTCACCCGGCCGCGGATCCAATGCGCAAGGTTGGCTTGGTAGAGGTCGCCGCGGCGGATGGCTTGGCGCGTCGCTTCGACACGCTGCTCGTGAACGACGGCGGCGGTGTCCCGAAAGAACACGGGCTCGGCTTGGAATGTAGAGCTCGCGGACGGCGCGGGCAGGGCGCTCCTGTCGAGCTCCTTTAGCACGGTGCGCAAGCGTGTTTCGAAGTCCGTGCGGCTGCGGTTTACGACCAAGCTGATCGACTCGGCCTCGTGATCCCAAACCACGAAATCCGTAAAGACGCCACCGATGATTTTGGGCTGCCCTAAGGATTCGGGCGCCAAGTCTGCGGGCAGCTCCAGGTCCAGGTTGGCGGCACCAAAGTCATAGGAGAGCGCGCCTAGGAATCCACCGGCGAAGGGCCCCGGGACGAAGCCGGTACACTGCACTTCGGTTGCCACTCGCAGCTGCTCAAAGGTTGCGATCTCAAGGGCGTCAACAGGGCAGTCATCCAAGGCCACCACCGGGTCGAATCCAAGTAGGCTGAAGCGCCTCGGCTTCCCTCCTGCACTATGCAGCAGCACCAACCGATCGTGCTTCCTCAGCATGCCCAGCACGCTCGCAGGCGCCAGAGTTCGAGCACCCGAAAACTCTTCTTTCAGGTCCACTATATGGGGCTCAAAAGCGGTCGGTTTGGATGAATTGTGCATGGGTTAGCCAAGTTGGGGGCCGACTTGCCAAGGGAAAGCTCATGGGTGTTCCCATCGGAGGCTGGGCACCGTACAAGAGGAGTCCATGGACACCAACTCACAAGCGGCAGACTCAGGCAAGCGCTCCATTCTAGGACTTGTTTTCCTGACGGTCTTCCTCGACATCGTCGGCTTCTCGATCATCTTCCCGCTCTTCCCCGACCTGCTGGATCACTATCTAGCACTCAGCGGAGAGGGCTCTTTCCTCGCCAATCTCGTGGTGAAGCTAGAGGAGTTCTCCGGGGGTGGCGAGACTGCGGTTGTGACCCTCTTCGGCGGCCTACTGGGCTCGGTGTACGGACTGCTCCAGTTCCTCTTTGCTGCGGTCTGGGGAGGCCTCTCCGATCGCATCGGGCGCAGGCCGACGCTGCTAGTCACCCTGGTTGGAACGGCACTGTCCTATGTGCTCTGGATCTTCGCCGGCAGCTTCGCCGTGCTCATCGCAGCGCGCGTGCTCGGCGGCATCATGGCCGGCAACATCTCCACGGCCTCCGCCGCCGTGGCTGATACGACTACGGCCGCCGACCGCGCCAAGGGAATGGGCATCGTTGGCATGGCGATTGGCCTGGGCTTCATCCTAGGCCCCGCCATCGGTGGCTTGACCATGCAGCTCTCGCTCTATGACGCGAGCGCGGCAACCGGTGCAATGTTTGCCCTGAACCCCTTCTCGGTTCCGGCGCTCTTCTCGCTCATCTTGGCACTGCTCAACCTGCTCTGGGTTGCCACCAAGTTCCAGGAGACCCTGCCCGAGTCGACTCGCAGCAAGGCCAAGCCCGAGAGCGGTCGCACGCTGAATCCGTTCAAGCGCCTCAAGACGCTCAACTTCCCTGGTGTCGTCCGGATCAACATGATCTACCTGCTGTACCTGATTGCCTTCGCCGCGATCGAGTTCACGCTCACGTTCTTGGCCAAGGAGCGCTTTGACTACAAGCCCATGGACATGGCCAAGATGTTCATCTTCGTTGGCTTCATCATCGCGATCGTACAAGGCGGCTTTGTTCGACGCCTTGCGCCGAAGTACGGCGAGCGTCTCGTCGCACGCATCGGCATGCTGTGCACCGTGCCCGGCTTCCTCCTGATCGGAGGCGCGGCCACCACTGGCGCGCTATACGCCGGTCTCGCCTTCATGGCGGTTGGTAGCGCCCTGGTGATGCCCTGCCTCTCCGCCCTCGTGTCGCTCTACACACCGGCGGACCGCCAGGGTCTGGCCCTAGGTGCCTTCCGCTCGATGGGCTCACTCTCCCGTGCCGCAGGCCCCATACTCGGTGCCTTGGTCTACTGGAAGTTTGACTCCGAGTCCGCCTACACCGCCGGCGCGATTCTCCTGATCGTCCCGATCTTCCTGGCCGTAGGCTTGCCCGCCGTGCCCAAAGAAGAGCCTGTCGAAACGGAGTAGTGCAGGCGCCCGCAAAGCTCCGATCGGCTGCGCGCCGCGTGCCCCTAGGCGAGCTGCGCGTGCTCGAGCCGGCCTGTGGCCCGGGACTCTACCTCAGCCACTTCGGCCCCGGCTCCGTGGGACTGGACGCGTCTGAGCAGGTCTGCGCAGAAGCTCGCGCGAAGGGCCTCGATATCCGCAGCTGCAATCTGGACCAGCCCGGCTGGAGCGCCGCGGTCGATGGCGAGCAGCCCTGGCAAGCGGTCTGGCTCTGCGACGTCTTGATGCACGTGGCCGAGCCCGCCAAGTTCCTGGCCGAGCTCACCACCACGTTGGCTCCCGGCGCGCCCGTGCTGTGCGTCGAGTGGTGTCTGCCCGCCCCCGGCCCACTCCATGGCCTGCGCCGCTTCCTCTGTCGTCGCATGCCCGGCATGTCGGCCATCCTGAGCGAGCCCACCCACCTGCGCACTTATCACCAGGCCGAGATCGAGGCCTTGCTCAACGACGCCGGCCTGCACGTCGAGGCCACCTGGCTCCACAGTTTCGAGGGCAAGCCCCTCGCCAAGGCCGCGGAATTCCTAGCGCGCGGCTTCTGGCCCGTGCGCACGATCCTGGCGCGCAAAGCCTAAGGGCGCCGGTAAGAGACTTGCCTCGGGACTCGCGTCCCTTAGGATGGCTCACTATGCGTGCCGACGTCCACCGCTTCCTGACCACCCTCGCCGCCACCCGCGGCGCATCGCCCCACACCCTGCGGGCCTACGGACTCGATCTCGAGGAGCTGTGCCTCTTCCTCGACCAGCGCGGCATCGAATCCGCCGAGGGCATCGGGCCACGCACCATGCGCGGCTTCTTGATCGTGCTCGATGACCGCAACCTGGCGCGCGCGACGATTCACCGCAAGCTCTCGGCCGCGCGCTCCTTCTTTCGGCAGATGATGCGCGAGGGTCGCATACAGGTCGACCCCACCACCGGCCTGCGCCAGGCGCGCATGGCGCGCAGCCTACCGACCTGCCTCAGTACCGAGGAGATCGAGCGCCTACTCGAAGCCCCGGACACCAAGACAACCAGCGGGCGGCGCGACCGCGCGTTGCTGGAACTCAGCTACTCCGCCGGCACCCGCGCCGCCGAGACCGTCGGCGTCAACCGCATGGACCTCGACTTCCAGAGCGAGGTCGTGCGCGTGCGCGGCAAGGGCAAGAAGGAGCGACTCGCCGCCCTCGGCAGCCATGCAATGACCGCGATTCGGGACTACCTTGGGGATCCCGGCCGCCCGGTGCCCACGGTCCCGGCCGATCGAGATGCGGTCTTTCTCAACGAGCGCGGTGGCAGACTCACGACCCGCAGCCTTGGACGCATTGTCGAGAAGGCCGTGCTCGAAGCCGGCCTACTGCGCCGCGCCACTCCGCACACTTTGCGCCACAGCTTCGCCACGCACTTATTGGATGCCGGCGCAGACCTGCGCTCGGTCCAAGAGCTGCTCGGCCACGCGCACCTAGTCACCACGCAGATCTACACCCACGTCTCGGTGGAGCACCTGCGCAAGATCTATGAGAAGGCCCATCCGCGCGCCGGGGGCGATCGCCTTGCCTAATCCCACACCCAAGCAGCGGCCCGCCCTCGGTGCCGTACTCGCGCTCTTGTCCGCGATCTTATTCGGCGTCTCCACGCCGATTGCCAAGGTCCTGCTCGACTCCGTGCCACCCTTCACCTTGGCAGGGCTCTTCTACCTTGGCGCGGCCCTGCTGCTGTTGCCCGCCGTAGTTCTCGGCGGCCGCAATACGAGTGAGGTTCGGGAGCTAGATCTGAATTCGGCCTCGGGTAAGACCGTCGCACCGGGCCAAGGCGAGCCTGCGCGCAGCGGCATCAGCGCCTTCGGCCTGCCCAAGGACGCCAAGAACCTTCGCTACCTTGGTGGGGCCGTGCTCTTCGGCGGAGTGCTCGGCCCGCTCGCCCTGCTCTTCGGCCTACGCCTCGCGACGGCGAGCTCTGTCTCGATGCTGCTCAACCTCGAGACGGTCGCCACCGCATTGCTCGGCGTGCTCTTATTCAAGGAGCACCTGGGCAGGTGGACCGTGGTCGCAAACTTAGGCGTGCTCGTCGCAGGTGTGCTCTTGAGCCTAGAGGGAGGTACGCCCGGCCTACTCGGCGGTTTACTCGTCGCGGCAGCCGCCCTCGCCTGGGGATTCGACAACCACTTCACCGCCTTGATCGATGGCATTCGCCCCGCCGAGAGCACCTTTTGGAAGGGGCTCGTCGCCGGCACGGTAAACCTATCCATCGGCCTTGCCACTTCCGAAGAGCTGGACCTGGCCCCGAAGGTCTGGCTGGCCGCCTTGGCCGTTGGCGGGCTTTCCTATGGCCTGTCGATCACCCTGTACGTCTCCAGCGCCCAGCGCCTCGGCGCCGTGCGCGCCCAGATGATCTTCGCCGCAGCTCCCGTCTTCGGAGTGCTCGGCGCCGTGCTCTATCTTGACGAGCCCTTCACTGCAATCCAAGCCGTCGCGGCCCTGCTGATAGCCGGCGCGATCTGGATGCTCTTCCAAGACGACCACGGCCACGCCCACCAGCACACCGCCGTCACCCACACCCACGCCCACCGCCACGACGACGACCACCACGCCCACACCCACGAAGGCGTCGCTCCCGGCCAAAACCACACCCACCGACACAGCCACGAGCCCGTCTCCCACGACCACGCTCACTGGCCCGACCTGCACCACCGCCACGAGCATGGGGAGCAGCACGAGAAACAGCACGAGACCTAGCCGCAAATCGCACGATCAAGTCCCGATTCAAGCGCTGCCCATAGCGAGAAGCCCGTCGAGCCCAATGTCCGACGGGCTTCTTTGCGAAGTGGCGACCCCACAGGAATCACCAGCCTGAGGCGCTCTCCCCGCCTCGCTACCTTAGGAGGGGCGAAGCCGCCAGGGCACTCGGAGCAGCCGCTTGGAGCGGTTGCCAACTCACGACGCCAGCTCCTTTCTGATGCCGGAATGGAGATTCTTGCGTCCGACTTGACGCCAAAGGCGAATGGTTAGTCACAGCGATGGCATCCAAGTTGACTCGTCTTCGCTCACAGCGCCAACCTTTCGGTGGTCTTCCCGTTGCTCCATTTCATATGGGAAGGTTGCCGTTGGACACGATCTCGCTTGCGTTTCAAGCTCATTTTTCGAGTTGCACGATCTACTCGGCACTCCCCTCCTGACTCCTTCCCCGCACACACCCATGGTCATTAATATTCTTCAAGTCGTCGTCGCACTAGGATTGCTGAACGTCTGGCTAATCCGCTCTTTCAAGCCAACTCGCTATCGCGGCGGTGACGCAGTCACTCTGAGCGAGGAGTTTAAAGCCTATGGACTTCCGACCTGGTTCTTCTACCTCGTTGGAACGCTCAAGATCGGCTCCGCCCTGATGCTACTCGTCGGGTTCTGGGTCCCCTCTTTGGTACAGCCCGCAGCCTTCACTGTTCTAGGCTTGATGGTCGGCGCGCTCGCCATGCACGTCCGGGTCAAGGATCCCATGCTTAGATCGGTACCCGCCCTATCCATGCTGATCATGTGTGCACTCCTGGTCACCCTCAACTACACGGGATGAACCGATGGCCGATCTGATTTTTGAAGCGTCACGCATCTTATCGATCGCCGCGTTTCTGTTCTACGGTTGGATTTGCTTGGCCTCCGATCACATGGTCCCCGAATTTGAGCGCTATGGACTTGCGAAGTTTCGAAGGCTAACGGGAGCTCTCGAGCTGCTCGGCGCCCTTGGACTTCTAGTGGGCTACGTCTTCCAGCCACTCGTAGCCATCTCTGCCGGTTGCATCTTCCTGCTAATGTTGCTGGCCATAGGCACTAGGATCAGGATCCGCGACTCGCTACTCCAGATCCTTCCAGCCCTGATACTGGGCGTGCTGAACGCACACATTGTCCTGTACGAGGTCTACTGGTCAGCGACTTAGCCGAGCTGACATGATTGGGCGCCGACAAGACCATCGGCGTCCCTCGCTCCCTATAACGAATAGAGGCCCGGCGGCAGGATGACCTCAATCGAGATCACTTGATCACCGGGCCCATGCCCAGCTCTGTTTCTGACAGAGAGCTGCCAAATCTCTGGCTGCAGAATCTGTATTCCAAATCACCCAGCGTCATTTGGGGGTGGTCCAAAATAGAAAGAAGCCCGTCGAGCGAGATGCTCGACGGGCTTCTTTTGGAAGTGGTGACCCCGCGGGGATTTGAACCCCGGTCGCCAGGATGAAAACCTGGTGTCCTAGGCCCGACTAGACGACGGGGCCACCTTGGACGCTTGCGTGAAATGCTGCCGGCTGGTGGGCCGATTTGCTGCTTCTCACCTGAGTTGTTAGATGCGCTAAACGCGTCTTGAGGCGGAAAAGATAAAGAGGTTCGGAGGTTGAGTCAACGGCCCATGGCCATCTTTTTGAAGTTGAGCCAAGGTTCTTGGATGTCTGGCCGATTGACTAGGGCGTGGGCCGCTAAACCGGTGTCCAGCCGAGTTCTCTTAGCAGAGCGATCACGTGGCGGTACTCGGCCTCGATGCCCCGGATGGTGGCAGTGGTTCGGTCTTCGGTCTTCTGCCCCGGACCGCCCCTGTGCAGGGCGGGCAGGGACCAGGTGTACGTCTCGATCTCCACGTGCAGCTCGGACACACCCCAGGCGTCTGGGTTTGCGGTGACACGGGTCAAGAGGTCGTCGGCAAAGGAGCGCGTTGTGCCAAGGCCCGAGGTCGCATCGAGGTCCACGGGCACGTGGAAGTGACAGCGCCACTCTTCGCAGTCGAGCCACTGCTGCCAGGCCTCGCCGCCTGCGCTCTGCAGCGCTCTGAGCTCGGGCAGGTCGCCCACGAAGCGCAGCTCGCCGCCGACATCACGGCCGGTGGTTTGGTGCAGGTACACGGCCTCGTCAAGGCCCAGCAGCGACTCGACGCCGTCCGGGTTATCGCTTGGCTTTTCGAGGCTGAGCGCACTTGAGAATTGCACTTTGGCAAGGGGCCGACCGGCCTTGCCTGCACTCCGATCTGCACCGCCAAGGGCGCGCTCCAGGGCCGCGCCTGGATGCTCGAACTCAACCGCCGCGTGGCAGGTATCTAGGCACACGCCGAGCACTTCATCTGCCCCACTTGACGGGCCCAGTTCACCCCACAGTTCGCTCAGCTCGCGGGTGTCCCCCGCCAGGGAGCGCGGCTCGGGTTCCAGCCCTAGCTTGACCGGCGTGCGCGCACTTCGGCCCAGGCGTCCCAGGCCACCGGCTACAGCCCGCAGGTTGCCCAGGCACTTGGTCTGGAAGTCCGCAAGGAGGGCGTCGGCTTCGTCGCCTGTGGCGTCCCCCACGACCGTGGCGCGGTGTCCGCCGGTGTGTGTGCTGATGGAGAGGTGCCGGGGTACAGCCGCGCTGCGCCAGTTTTGCGCCTCGGCGATCGAGAGCCCAAAATCGGCGACGGCGCGGGTGTAGAAGCCGCGGTCGGGCGAGGTCCAGTCCGGTTGGAAGACGTCGCGCTTTAGGCCGGCCTTGTGGAAGCCGCCGAAGGGGAAGGCGTTGAACGTGAAGGCGTCGAGCTCCTCTTCGACTAGGAACTGGCGCAGCTCCGAAGCGGCGAAGGGATCCGCCTCCAAAGCGAATGCCGCGGCCGCTGGCAGCCACAGGCCGACACCGAAACCGTCGCCGTACTTGCCGCCGGGAACGAGGTCGCGCAGGGCATCGCGCAGGGGCAAGCTAACCTTGGCGAGGCCCGCCTGAACTCCAGCGGGATCCTCCGCGGGCCACAGGTTCATGCAGGTCGCCAGCCGCAAGCTGCGGTCGGGATGGGCGGGGTTGCGGAACAGCACGACGCGGGCGGGGCTAGATCGGGAGGCCGGCTTGGATGAGCAGCACGGGAATCGAAGCGCGGATCGGATAGACGACCTTGCCGTCCTCGCGGATCAGGCCACCCTCGATCGCTTCACTCACAGGCTCGCCCCCCACATCCGTAGCCTCACCGGCAGCGATGCTGGCGTTGAGCGCATCCACCGTGGCCGCGTCCGCTAGGGCGAGGGGCTGGTGGGTTTCGGGGCAGGCGAGAATCTCGAGTAGGTCCTTGTCAATCACGGAGAGTCCTTGGGGCTTGGGTCGAAGAGGATGAGCCTGGAGCGCTCGCTTCGAGGGGGCACTTTACCAAGGCGTCCGGTCCTCGCCCCGCCACAATTACGTTAGAAGTGCCCTGGTGCCCGAAACTCACGGCTCAGGGCTCGGTATCCTGTCTATCTATGATGTTGCTCCCGACCCTGCTTCTGCTCGCCATCCCAACCGCCTCTCCGATCCCCGCGACACCGGCGGCTGCGCTCCAGCAGACCCAGGATGCCGAGCGGGTGCTCCACCTAACGGGTAGCTTTCCGCCGGGTGCCCTAGGCGACCTGCTCCAGGGCCTCGGAGCAGATGCGGGCTTGCAAGTTGCGGTCCCCGCTAAATCCGCAAGCACGTGGCCCGACTGGGCCGACACCGAGGCTTGGAGTCAGGCCGCGCCTTGGGATGCTTGGAAGTCCGACGTCAAGCTTCAATGGAGCACGGACAAGGCCGTCGCCCGCAATGCCCACCGCAGGCTAGCGATCCTCGCCCATAGCCAGGGTCGCCCCGAGGACACCTGGGCCCATGTGAAGCACCTGTCCCCCGCGGGCGCGGCAAATCTGCTGCCCCTACTTGTCGGCGGGATGGACAGCACCCAAATGCCTGCACTCATCGAGCCGATCCTACCGCCGGTGCCTGTCTACGACATGGCCACTTGGACCGAGCTGCCGCCACTGCGCGAGTACCGCCTGGAGGGACTGCGCATCGGCGAGACGACCTTCACTATAGCCGTGCAAGTTCCCGCCGAGGGCGTGGAGCTGCGCTTCGTGCACGAGTCCGGGCCCGCGCTCAACCTGCGCGTTCGCATTCCCGCTCCGCACAATCGCACCAAGCGCATCGAGTACGTGGATTGGACCCGCATGGAGTCCGACGATGGCATGAATCCGATCCACAGCATCACCCTAGTACCCGGTTCCGAAGACCTAGTGCTCTGGGCCCGCTGTATGCCGCGGCGCCTTCCCTGGCCCAAGGCCAAGGCGGGTGCGGCCTTTCCCCGGGACCGCAACATCGAGCTCAGAACGACGGCTACAGACCCCGAGCTACCGCGACTAAAGGCCTTTGCCCAGGCCGCGGCCGATCTCCTAAGCGTTGCGGTGAGCACCTCTACGGCGTCCTTGATACACGGCGCCAAGTCCGGCCCAACACCCCTTCGTATCGATCTCGCTCCGAGTGATTTCCAGGCCCCAAAGCTCGCCTCGGTCATCTCCCAAATCGAGTCCCAGGGCGGTCCACTGCCAGCCGTCTCAGGGCCCAGTAAATAGCCGTAAACCGCCTCGAATTCGGCAATTCCGTGGAACGGTCGTTCCGTGGAATTCCGTCTCGTTTTTGTACTTTGCCCCCAGGGCCGCCTGTCCAAGAAGGCCCAAGAGAGGTAGAGTCTGATCATTCCAAAACGTGCCCGACGGGCGTGTTCCCTGGACCCAAATACCCGCTTCCCGACACGCCATCAGATCGACCATGTATTCCGAACACCGCGAGACCTTCCTGGAAGTCCTAGGCGAGCGCGACGCTGCCTCCATCGTCTTCTCAGGCGCGCACCAGACTCGCAACAACGATTGCGACTACCGCTTCCGCCCCGACAGTGACTTCGTCTACGTGACGGGTTTCAACGAGCCCGACTGTGCCCTGGTGCTGCTGCCCCACGGCGAGGGTACTGCGGAAAGCCCCCGCTCGATCCTGTTCCTGCGCGAGCGCGATCCCTTGATGGAGACCTGGAACGGCCGCCGTCTTGGCGTCGACCGCGCGCCAGAAGCCCTGGGTGTCGACCTGGCCCTGCCCATAGGCGACCTGTGGGACTCCCTGACAGAGCTGCTGATCGGCTACAGCACGATCATTGCGCCCACGGGGCTTGACGAGGCTCGTGACCGGAAGCTCTTAGACGTGCTCGCAAGCCTGCGCAACAAGGTGCGCGGCGGAACCCGCGCACCGGCCTCCATCGAGCACCCCAGGGACACCCTGCACGAGCTGCGCCTCTACAAGAACCAGAACGAGGTCAACCTGGTCGAGAAGGCGAACTCGATCACACTGAAGGCTCACCACGCCGCCATGGCCCTGGCTGCCGATGGTCGCAACGAGTGCGAGCTCGACGGCGAGATCGTTGGCACGTTCATGAAGAACGGCGGCACCGGCGAGTCCTACAACAACATCGTGGCCTCGGGCAACAACGGCACGATCCTGCACTACGGCGAGAACAACCAGGTCATGCGCGATGGCCAGATGGTTCTCATCGACGCGGGCTGCGAGTGGAATTACTACGCCTCGGACGTGACGCGCACCTTCCCAGTCAGCGGCAAGTTCACCGAGCCCCAGCGCGCGATCTATCAGCTTGTGCTCGACGCTATGATGCAGTCGATCGCAGAGGTTAGGCCCGGAGTTCCCTTCAACGTGTTCCACGACACCGCGACCCGCGTCCTCGCCCAGGGCCTGATCGATTTGGGCATCGTCAAGGGCACCCTAGAGGAGGTCCTGGAGAACCGGGACTTCGCCAAGTACACGATCCACAAGACGGGCCACTGGCTCGGCCTCGACGTGCACGACCAGGGCAGCTACGCCGGCGAAGACGGCCCGCGCGCCTTTGAGCCCGGTATGATCACGACGGTCGAGCCCGGTCTATACTTCACCGAGGACGACGAGGACATCGATCCCAAGTGGCGCGGCATCGCCGTCCGCATCGAGGACAACATCCTGGTCACACCCGACGGCAACCGCAACCTCTCCGACGGCATCGCAAAGACCATCGAAGACGTCGAGGCAGTCTGCGCCGGCCAAACGGCAGCCTGCGTCTAGCCCCAGGTTAGAGCCTCGATTCGAGGCTGAATCCAAAGAAGAAGCCCCCGCGGTCCAGATGGACTGCGGGGGCTTCTTGCAAGATGGTGAGCGCGCCAGGGGTCGAACCTGGGACCTACTGGTTAAAAGCCAGTTGCTCTACCGACTGAGCTACGCGCCCACCTTGTTTTTATGTTCTGTCTGCGGCACTCCGTGAGGAGCGACACGCCCAAGTTGCCGTGGCCTCTCAGGGGCGGAGACTATAGCGTTTACAGGGGCTCGCGAAAAGCGGTGACCAAGGTCTAGGGCACAAAAATATGCGAAGGGTGAAAAAAATCGGGCCCGCCTGCCGCTTGCCGATGGGCTTCGCAGCCTTTGGTTTGGTCGAGCCCGCAAAACAAAGCGGGCTGACTTGAGACATGCTCGAGTCAGCCCGCTTGATTTGGGTCCGGATGGCGGGCCCAAGGAAGATCCCAGGGGGCCTAGACCTCGAGGATTTCTTTGCTCTTAGCTGCGAAGATCGAGTCGATCTTGCCTTCAAAATCCTTGAGAGTCGCCTGGATCCCATCGTGGAGGTCGTGGTTCTCATCCTCGGTCAAGCTGCCTTTCTTCTTCTCGGCGTCAGCCATTTTGTTGGCATCGCGGCGGCCGTTACGCAGGGTCACGCGCGTGTCCTCGCAGGCCTCTTTCACCTTGGTGGCTAGCTTCTTGCGCTGGTCACCCGAGAGTGCGGGCAGATCGAGACGCAGCATCTTGCCGTCGTCCTGGGGAGCCGAGCCGAGGTCGGCCTTCGCGACCGCGCGGCCCATCTCCTTCAAGACGCTGGCGTCGAAGGGCTTGATCAGGATCTGGCGCGCCTCGGGAATCGAGATCGCAGCGAGCTGACCAATCGGCGTCATGGTGCCGTAGTAGTCCACGCGGATATTGTCCACGAGGGCGGCCGATGCACGGCCAGTACGAATACCCATCAGCTGCTGCTTGAGGTGGTCGAGGGCCTTTTCAAAGCGCTCTTTGGTTTCGTTGAGAATGGAGGTCTTCATGATTTTAGGTTCCAAATTCGGCGGCCGGATGCCGCACGTGAGTTGCTCTTAGTTGATCCGCGTGCCAAGGGCCTCGCCCTTGACGACTCGACCGATGTTGCCTTCGGTGAAGAGGTCAAAGACGATCACTGGCAGATCGTTTTCCATGCACAGGGTGATCGCGGTCGAGTCCATGACGGCCAGGCGCTTGCTCAGCACATCCATGTAGCTCAGGGATTCGATGCGAGTGGCCGTGGGGTCCTTCTTGGGGTCGGCTGTGTAGACGCCGTCGACCTTGGTCGCCTTCAGTAGGATCTCGCAGCCGAGCTCGGTGGCGCGCAGGGCTGCAGCTGTGTCGGTGGTGAAGAAGGGGTTGCCCGTACCAGCGGCGAGGATGACCACACGGCCTTTTCGCAGGTGGCGCAGGGCGCGGCGACGAACGAAGGGCTCGGCGGCGGCGCGCACATCAAAGGCCGTCATGACACGGCTCTCGACGCCCATATTCTCGATGGCGTCCTGCAAGGCCAAGCCATTGATCACCGTGCCCAACATGCCCATGTAGTCGGCGCTTGCGCGGCTCGACCCCATGCCGGAGAACTCTGCCCCGCGAAGGATGTTTCCGCCACCGCAGACCACGGCAACCTGCACACCCTCTTGGGCGATGTCAGCAACCTGCTTGGCGATCTTGTTGACGGCGCCCGGGTCGATCCCGTGGCCAGAATCCGGGTGCCCAAGGGCTTCACCGGAGAGCTTGAGGAGGATGCGGCTATAGGACATGGGCGGGATTGTAAATGGAAGCGGCCCGAGACTCCCGCATCTTGTGGGAGTCCCGGGCCGCTTCACGCCATTTTCAGCGATTTAGGCGATATCAAAGCGAGCGAAAGCCACGATGGAGGCCCCGGCGCCAAGCTGTGCCTTGAGCTGCTTGGTCACGGTGCTCTTGTCGTCCTTCACCCAGGGCTGCTCGGGCAGAACCACTTCGCCGTAGAACTTGCTCATCATGCCGTCGACGATCTTGTCTTGCATGGCTTCGGGCTTGTCCTTCACCTTCTCCGCGAAGACCGCGCGCTCACGGGTCACTTCGTCTGCATTGACCTCGTCGCGGGTCATGTACGGAGGGTTGTGGAAGCCAATGTGGATGCAGAGGTCGCGGCCAAAGGCTGCTGCCTTCTCGGCGTCGGCGTCCGTGGACACGTTGACGAGGGCACCCATCTTGTCGGTGTGGTGGATGTAGCTGTCGATACGACCAGCGTCGTTGGAGAAGCGCTGGAGGTGAGTCACCTTGATGTTCTCGCCCAGCTTGCCAATGGCCTGCTTGACGTACTCTTCAACCGTTGCCTCTTCACCGGCCCAATCCTGGGCGAACAAAGCTGCGGGGTCGGCGGGGTTGTGCTCGGCCACGTGCTTGGCGAGTCCCGTCAACATGACCTCGAAGTCATCGGTGCGGGCCACAAAGTCGGTCTCACAGGAGACGGCGATGAGGGCGCCCAATTTATGGTCGTCGGAGATCCAGGCGAAGACGCGACCTTCAGAGGTCTCGCGCTCGGCTTTCTTTGCGGCGGTCTTAAGACCCTGTGCGCGAAGATGGTCCTTGGCTGCTTGGACGTCGCCGTCACATGCGGATAGGGCCTTCTTGCAGTCCATCATGGCGGCGCCGGTTTCCGTGCGCAGCTCACGAACCATGGAAGCTGTGATCGTTGCCATCAGATTCAGTTGGGGTTGGGGGCTCGAGCCCCTGAGTTTCAGTTGGTGACAGGCCGAGCTCGCCTAGAGCTCGGAATGATTGGATTGAGGACTAGGCCTCTTGGAAAGAAGAGCCCCTGCCGCAAAGCGACAGGGACTCCCCCTCCGTGCTGCCAACCAAGGTCGGCAAGAGCGTTCCTTAGTTAGGAAGCGGGGGCGTCGGTGGAAGCAGGAGCTTCGGCGGCGGGTGCCTCAGCGACGGGTGCCGCATCGGCAGTTGCCTCATCAGCAGCGTCAGCGACGGGGACTTCCTCAGCGGTAACCTTGGTGGTCGGTGCCGCTTCGGGAAGCTTCTCACCTTGACCAGGTAGCTTGTTGCCACGGGTCGGGCGGACGTCGTCGCCGACTCCTCCTTCCCTGCGCTCGGCAGACTCGGTGGCGAGGTTGCGGTCGCGGGCAGAGGCAGCGCCTTCTTCCACGGCTTCGATCAGGTACTCGATCAGAAGACGAACACTCTTGAGGGAGTCATCGTTACCGGGGATCACGATATCGACGGTGTCGGGATCGCAGTCGGTGTCGAGCAGGCCAATGACGGGCACGCCCATCTTGCGCGCTTCGCGCACGGCGTTGTACTCGCGACCGGGGTCGACAACGACCATCGCGCCGGGCATGCCGCCCATTTCGCGAATGCCGCCGAGGTTACGGGTGATCTTGCGCTTCTCGCGACGAAGGGAGGCTTGCTCCTTCTTGCTGAGAGTAGCGAGTTGGCCGGTCTCTTCACGCTTCTCGAGTTCTTCGAGGCGCTTGAGTCGGCTGCGGATCACGGAGTAGTTCGTCAAGGATCCACCGATCCAACGCTCGACGACGACGGGCATGCCCGTGCGTTCGCCAGCCTCGAGAACGACGCCTTTGATCTGACGCTTCGTTCCCACGAAGAGGATCTGGCTGCCGTCGGCGGCAAGGCGCTGCAAGAAGTTGCGCGCGCGAAGAAGACCGCGGACGGTCTGGCGGATGTCGATGACGTGAATTGAGCTACGGCGTCCGTGGATGTACGGGGCCATTTTCGGATTCCACCGCGACACGCGGCATCCGAAGTGCACACCCGATTGGATGAGCTGCTTGGGGTCGATTTGGTTCATTCTTATGAAGTGAGGGATGCACAGAGCGCGCATCGATTTTGAAGGTTGGTCTCGGGTGGGGAAGGGCCAAATGACCCAAGTCACCCCCACCGAGGGCACACGCCCTATGGCGCGCTTGGACCGGACTTTGGTTGCTCGCAACCAGGCCCCAGGCCCATGCTCAAGAAGAAATCGCGGTCCCCCGAGGGGGCTTTAGATCCAGTTTCGAGGCGGAAGAGTGTAGCGATCCGCCCCCAAAAGTCAATCGCTCCCAATCCCTATAAGAGGATTAGTTTGCCCGCACTCAGATGGCCGCGGGGTACACGCCGTCCGAGGAAACTGCAAAAAGAGTGCATATTGGACGGGGGACCTTAGGCTGATTCCACGTAGTCGTCTTCACAGAACCATGTCTCTCCCACTGCCCCAGAACCAAAGCACGTCCAATCGTCAGGGTACTCATGGGCGCTCAAGCCAGGCGCTAAGTGAGCAAAACACCGCCATTCCGAGCGAAAGTGCGGGAAAGCGCGAGCATAACGCACTCCGGGCCCTTGAATGCCTCCAGCCCATAGCGTCCGAAGCGAGAGCAGGGTATCCTAATTGCGGAATCCTACCTTCCAACCCCGCGTCACTCAACCTGAACTCTCGGGCCCACAGTGACCACAGGACCGTGGATTCCGGCCAGCCTGTGAATACGACTCCGCTGCTACTTATTGCCGACCACCGTGGTGAAGGCCTCGAGGACCACCTCGAGACCCTCGCTCTGGATGGGTTCCGCTGTGTGGTCTCCACCAACCATCGCGGAACGCTTGCAGCCATTGATCGGGAGATTCCAGCTCTGATCATCATCGACCCCCTCTCGCGCAAGGGTGTCGAGGAGTTGCGCAGCTTGGATGAGGCGCGCACGGGCAACCCGCCGATCCCGCTATTGGTGCTCACCTACGCCGAACGGCGGGCGGACTTGATCGAGAGCCTAGCCGCACTCCACAACGGCCTATGGGATCTCACCGAGCGCCGCGCGCCTCGGGAAGAGGTCGCCATGCGAGTCGGTCGCCTGTTGAACGAAGCGAGTTTGCACTCGGAGATGCGCGATCTGCGCCACCGGGCCTCCCACGATGACCGCACAGATCTGCTGCGGGTGAATGCTTTTCAAGCGCGCCTCGCCGAGCACTTCTCCGCCGCCCAGCGGCACCACTTCGAGATGGCCCTAGTCCTGATTGACCTGGACAATTTCGGTGCGATCAACAAGCGCCACGACCACACGGTTGGCGACATCCTGATCTCCCAAGCCGGCGAGATCATCCGGCGCACCCTGCGCACCGAGGACATCGCCGGTCGCATCGGCGGCGACGAGTTCGCCGTCGTCTTGCCCTACACGCACAAGGTCGATACGGCCCGCGTGGTGAACCGTCTTGTGGAGGAGATCCACAAGCTCTCCGGGCGCCCCAAGGGAGCGCAGGAGGACATCGTTGTGGCTGCAAGCCTCGGGTTTGAGACATTCAACGGCCGCGACATTGCGACCTTGGAGGAGATGCGCACGCATGCCGAGCGGGCCCTGCGCGCAGCCAAAGTGGCCGGTGGAAACCGGGGCATCTACTTCCGCCAACTCGACTCAGTCGAGGAAGAGAGCGGCCAGGCGTAATCGGCCGATGGCCTTGCTTTGTGGCCAATCCTGCCTGACAACGGACTCGGTCGAAAGTGAGATTTAGTCTCTACAGAAGGCGCTCTTCCCCCTAGGCTCTGGCACGGAATCCGATCTACAAATCACTAAGTCCATCCTATGAAAACACTGCTATTCGCCGCCCTTGCCTGCGCCCTGGCCTCGCCCCCCGCAGCCGACCTCCAAAGTACATACACCGTTGGAGAGTCTCGCACCACCCTCTTCAACATCGAAGAGTCCAGCAGCCTAACTAGCGTGCAGGTCATCTTGAACGGTGAAGAGAGCCCGTCGGATGAGGAGATGCAGCAGGACCAAGACTTTGGAAGAGGTGGCACCTTCACGGACAAGATTCTGCGTGCAGAGGATGGCGAACTGAGCGCATTCACACGTACCTATAGTGACCTGATGTCCGACAGGACCATGGACATGATCAACCCCATGGGCGAGCAGAGCTTGACCGAATCGGCCAGTGAGTCAGAGCTAGACGACGTCACAGTGCTGTTCACCCTGGATGAGGGCGAGCTTGTCGCCAGCTACCCCGAAGGCGAGCAGGGCGACGAAGAGCTCATCGATGGACTCTTGGGGCACCTGCCCTTCGCCGAGTTCTTGCCCGAGGGCGAGGTCGAAGTCGACGCCGAATGGGAGGTGGAGCCCCGCCTGATCTGGGATGTACTCAACCTCGGCGGCGACCTATCCCTAGTTGACCCGGAAGCCGATGCGGAAGATACGGTGATGATGGAAGCCCTCGACGATGACGAGCTCGTCGAGATCAGCGGTCAAGTCAATGCAACCCTAGACTCACTCGAAGACGGCCTCGCAACGATCACCCTGGAGATCGAAATGATCGAGTACCGGGACCTCACCGAAGCGCTCAATGGCCTGGTTGATGGCAGTGGCGAGGCAGTGCCCGAGATGGAGCTCGCCGAGTCCGAGAAGCAATACGAGGGCGAAGGTACGCTGGTCTGGGACATGGGCGGCGGCTACATGGTCAGCATGGAGCTCGAGCTGACTTTAGAGGACGTGCAGATCATGCACATCAATCTTCCCTTTGGGCCCGACGACATGTCCGTAGAGCAGACCATAATCTCCGAGGGCGAAATCACGGCCAGTTTTGAAGTGGAAGTGACCCGGGATTAGGGCCCAAGGATTCGGACCAACGAAGAGCGCCGCGTGGTTGAGCTCCCCTACCGGGGCAGCCAACCACGTGGCGCTTTCCGTTAGTCCGGACTCGCGTGACAAGCTACCCATCGATCAAGCCCCCTTTGACCATGTAGCTTCGGTCAGGTCCGAGCGGTACTCAGCGGCCAGGAAGGCCGCTAGCCTTCTCGCAAGCTCAAAGATGGCTTGGTCTCCCGACGGCCCTTTTCCTGGCGGGCGGCTAGGGCTTCACAATGCGAATGTCGAGCCAGTTGGCACGGTCGCCAACGAAGGAGTTCGAGGCCTCGTCGACGCGCAACTCCAAGGACTTGGCCTTGCCGATCGAAATCTCCGGAAGGACGATCGGCGTGTCGCCTGAGGTCATCTCGGGACTTGACCAAACGGTCTTGCCGTCGAGCAGCACGTGGAAGATAACCGAGCCTTTGGCGGGTACCGAGAGAACGGAGTCATCCACGGCGACCAAGCCGCGCAAGAAACCTCCGCCGAGGGAGTCAAACTGCACCGAGCTCGGTGCGTGGACGCCGAGTCCACGGGACCAGATCTTACCGTTGGAGCGCAGGCTCTCCCCCAATACGGAGCGGTCCGCGACGGTGGGCCAGCGCATTCCAAAGTCATCGCCGAATAGTGACAATGCGTCCTTTTCAAGCCACTTGCGGTCGGACAGGTAGACTTGGCGCTGGTCGTCTAAGGAGACCTTCATGACCGAGTAGAGGTCCAGGGCGATAGCCTTGCCTCCGGATCGAACTAAGTGCACTTTACCCTCGCCGATTCCGCCAAAATGGCCGCGCAAACGCGAGCCGTCCACGAGGTCGACTGCGACGGGCGCGCGGCCCTGGTCGTCCTTGGTGCGGCTCCCGCTTGGGGCCTCTTCCAGAGCCTCAATCCACAGGCTTGCCACGTCATCCCAGGCCGTAGTTCGCGTGCCTAGGTCGCCCTCCATCGTGACGCCTTCTTGACCGAATCCGATCAGGAAACCATCCAGTGGGTCGAAGCCGCCTGGGGTGATCCTCCACAGGCGGTCACCCGACTCGGGCGCGGTAAGTGCGCTCAGATCCGTCAGGTTCTCCAGGGCGATCAGGTGACCGATCTCCTCGATAGAAAAAGACGCGA
>JBLHWM010000003.1:0-43060 GCA_047629095.1 Planctomycetota bacterium
CCGAGCTGCGGGCCGCACTCGAAAACCAAGGCATCGAGGTCATGAGTTTCGAGCTTGAGCTAACGGCGGAAGGCGAAGGACGCGGGTCCTTCGAGTCCCGCACCGGCGACCAGAACTTAAGCGCACCGGCCACAGGCAACACGCGCTTGCCCGACGCCGCAGACAAAAATCTCTCGCGCGATCTAGCTGCCGACTTTGCGGCGGCTCGCGCCACCAACGCACAAACCCGAGGCGGCATCGACGCCATCGGATAACAACCAACCGAACTCACTCAACCCATAACGGAAATCACAATGGCACTCTCAGCACTTAACGGACTCACGACGGACACCTCGGCACCAGTCGCGGGCGAAGCCAACGGCGACAAGAGCCTTGGCAAGGACGCGTTCATGGAACTTCTCGTCACCCAGATGAAGAACCAGGACCCGATGAACCCCCAGAGCAACGAGGACTTCGTGGCTCAGCTTGCGAGCTTTTCGAGCCTCGAGCAGATGGAGAAGATGAACGAGAACCTCTTGGGTATGGCCCTGCTCGACGAGAGCAACGCACTGCTCTCTCAGCTGACCGAAGGCTCGTCGTTGATCGGCAAGAACGTCAACTGGATCGATCCCGCTACCGGCGCTGCGAAGAGCGGCGAAGTCGACAGCATCAAGATCGAGGACGGCCTTAGCTTCCTGAAAATCGACGGCACGGAAGTCCCCCTCTTCTTCGTGACCGAGGTGACCGGGAAGCCGGCCTCAAGCCAATCCGAATAAGCGCACAGGCCGCGCTGCCCCACCTGGGCGGCGCAACTAACTGACTGAACACGAAACTCCGTAAGCCCCCAATCGATTATGACCCGCGCCTTTATTTCAGCCCTCGGCGGCATGCACGCCAACCAAAACTGGATGGACGTGATTGGTAACAATCTCGCCAACTCAAACACCCTTGGATACAAGTCCGCACGCGCACTGTTCTCCGATCAACTGAGTGTGACCTTGAAGCCAGCCACAGGTGCGAACTCGGTCTCCGGAGGAACGAACCCGATGCAGGTTGGCATGGGCTCTGTACTGAGCTCCATCGACCGGAACCACTCGCAGGGCGCACTCTCGGTGACCGGTCGTCCCTTCGACTTGGCGTTGGCGGGCGATGGGTACTTTGGGCTCCAAGTAGGCTCGAACACCTTCTATACGCGAGTTGGCACGTTTGCGCTTGATGCGAACAGCGACATGACGGACCTGCGCACGGGCTACAAAGTACTTGGCACTGACGGCAACCCTATCAACCTCGACACCGAGTCGGTCTTCCCTCCGAAGGCCACCACGAGCCTGGACTTTGCCGGCAACCTACCCAGTGAGATCACTGGACCGCTAGCGGAAAAGTTAACCAGCTCATCGCCTTACCAGGCGGGCACACCGGCGAACTTGGCCTCTTCGGGTGCGGGCGGATTCCCGGTACCGGTTGGCGAGACTTACACCTTGGACTTGACCATGAATAGTGGATCGAGCCAAGAGGTTGCCGTGACCAGCATCACCGGAACCATTTCAGCACAGGATGTGGTCGACGCGATCAACGGTTTGGATCACGTGACCGCTAGCTTGGGCGCAGGCGGAGTGGTCGATATCACCAGTGATGTGAAGGGCGACAAATCTTCGATCAAGGTCACCCCAGGCGAAGCGGGCAAAGACCTTGCTTCCCTACTAGGACTCGGCACGAGCCTTGTGACCGGCAGCGAAACCTCGGCCCTTGCGACCACGGACTTGAATGCTATGACGGCGAACAAGACACCGTATTCGACCGGTGACACGATCGAGTTCTCCGGCTCTGACTCTGACGGATCGCCCCTCGCCGCCTCTTTCGTGTACGGAACCGACGGAACGACTCTTGGCGATCTCACGGCATTCTTGGATGGTCAGTACGCGGGCGCAACCGTAGCCTTTAACCCGACCAGCCAGCAAATGGAACTCACTGCGGACAGCTCCGGCGACGCAAGCCTCTCGCTTGTTCTTCTCGATGGAGAGAACCAAACCGGTGGTGCGGATTGGACCGACCACGTAATGAGCGTGACGACCAACGGGCAGGGTCCCGACACAGCGTCGACTTCGGTGGAAGTCTTCGACAACTCGGGCACCGCGCATCAGTTGTCCTTCGAATACGAACGCCAAGAGAACGGTAGCTGGAACCTTGACGTGTCCATGCCTGCTAGCGAAGGTACCGTAAGCAGCGGCTCGATCACCGGCATTGTGTTCAACGCCGATGGATCGATCCTCAGCCCCGCGGCAGGCAACGCAACGGTTCAGTTCACGGGCCAAGGTGCGCAGACAATCAACCTAGACTTGGGCTCCCCGGGAGGCTTCTCCGGCTTGACCCAGTTCGGAGGCGACTCGTCCGTTCTGGCCAATGGCCAAGATGGCTACGGAGCCGGTGAACTCTCCGCCATTGACGTACTCAAGGACGGCAGCATCCAGGCCTTTTACAACAATGGTCAGACCACAAACCTCGGCGCCTTCGGCGTGGCTACCTTCGCCAACGAAGGTGGCTTGGAAGAGGTCGGCGACAGCCTGTGGGGCGAGACCGCCAACAGCGGCGATCGCGTCTTCGGATCCGGCTTCAGCGGTCGAGCCGGCGAGGTCGTCGGCGGAGCCTTGGAAGAGTCGAACGTCGACACCGCCGAAGAGTTCGTGCGACTCATCCAAGCTCAACGCGGATTCCAATCCAACGCACGGGTGATCTCGGTACAGGACGAGATGATGTCCGAGGCCAACAACATGCTGTAGACCAGCATCTAAGACAGAGCTCGATGCGGGGCGGGGCCCGCCCGTCCACGGACACGCGATCAGGCTCAATAGAGCGGCGCTTCTAACGAAGCGCCGCTCTTTTTCGTTGGCTGCAAGCCATGCCGAGAGGGTAGGGCAGACTTCATCCCACCCCCCCGAGAGCCGCGGGAGCGGGCTTGCTGAGTGATGGCCAGAAGGTGTGGCGAAGAATAGCTTGTTGAAAAAGCCTCTACCGGTGTCTACTCGTGTTCCGTGACCCGAAAGACTCCGCCTTGCATCTTCCCAACGAGTGAATCGATCCCCACAGGCATCCTCAATGGCTCAACGGCTCGCTTTCGCGCTTTCGATTGCCTTGGCTGGACAGGCGTGTAGCACCTTGACTCCTACCGTTGCTCCAGGTGAGTGCGTGCAGGAGCAAGGCGGCCTTTTGCGGACCCTGGTCGTGCACAACCGAGGTTCTGGAAAGGCGATCTTCCTAGGCACGATCGCGGAACGGATGCCACAGGTGGAGGAGCTCTCGGTAGTGGGGAAGCCGCTGCCGGTTAGAGAGCTCAACGGGTTGAGTGGATTGAAGAACCTGCGGCATCTCAACCTGTCACTGGTGGAAGGTGTGGTGGGGGATGAGTCTCGGGAGTTCCGCTTGCCCGCCTCACTGGAGAGCCTCTCTCTGCAGGCATTTCCCCTGGACCGTCTTCCCGAGCTGGTGGAGGCGCTCAACCGAGCCCCGGCGGTGACCAAGTTGGGACTGTACGGGATTGGACTAGAGCAGACTCACGCCACTGCCCTGTCAGGACTCGTCTGGATCGAGGAGCTCGGCCTGGAGGACAACTCGGGCCTCTCGGATGAGGTTTTGGATTCACTGGCGAAGATCGAAACAATGACCTCCTTGGGTCTTAACGGGACCAGCATACACGCGCCTTGGCCGCAGATCTTCGAACGACTGCCCCAGTTGCAGAGTCTCTATGCCTGGGGTGTTCCACGGTACCGCGGGGACTTAGATGGAAAAGGCGAGTAGGGTGGAAACCCAACGATCGCTCCGCTCGAAAAATGATGAGTTCAGATGGGGGCGCGGCATAAAGGCAGAGGTCGGCTGCTGTTTGGGCGCAATGATTCCAGTGTCGTTGCTTGCTCTCTTTTGGTTCCTGTCCGTGGTGCTCTCCAAGGACGGCACCGGCATCGAGATCCAGAACTTCAACAGTGAGGCCATGACGGACGTGGCCATCGTTGGCTCGACAACGGAAGGGAGTGTTGGTTGGACGAAAGAGGTTCCGGATGTTCTCGCGGGGAAGTCTGCCATTGTCTGGGTGCCCCGTCAGGCCCGGGAGCTCAGCTTTGCACTCTATTTTAAGGTGGGGGGCAGTGCCTATTCGTGTGATGATTTCGAGTGCTCAGCCGAGGGTAAGGGGCTCGTGATTCACTCCTTCGCGTTCTGGGAAGACAACCATGTAGACTTCTTCTGTAGCGCGGGCGATTGACAGGGATGAAGACGGTGAAGAAAAAACGTGGCCCGTTTGTCCGCCCATTTCTTTGGGCTCCTTGCATGGGCATGGGTGCCTTTGTGGGTGTTGTCCTGGGTTGGAACATCTGGGTGACCGACGATCAATTTGGGATAGTCCGGTTCGCCGTGGGAGCAGTTTGGGTTGGGTTCCTCGGCTTCGTCGATGGACTTCTCCTAGGAAGCTTGGCTTGGCTTCTTCGGGCTGGGGGCGGCCGTGAGAGTTGGGGATTGGGAGTGGCTTCCTTCGCTGTTGCCCGGGGTCATGGAGGAGTGGGATCGACGTGTCTTGTTGGAGCAGCCTTCGAAGGTTGATCGGCCTCAGTGGCGGGAAGAGAGTGAGGCGATGTTGGCGCAGGCGGAAAGGGAAGTGCTCACGGTTCGGGTGCTTGGGGAGTGGCATGTGAGCCTGTGCCAGGCTCCCTGGAGTCGCGGAGACCTGCGACTCGAGCCCGTTACTTTGGGCGGTGAGCAGCGCAGGTATCTTGTCCAAGTTGGACTCGGCGCAAAAGACGGGCATAGAGTTGGGGAGACCTCTCTGTATACCGTCGGTAGGGAGATGAGTTGGCATTGGCCGCCAGAGACTTTGGGGCACTTCTTGAGGATGTATGCATTGGAAATGGCACCCGCCGCCTATCGAGATCTGGTCCCGGACACATTGCCGGACTAGGCACGCAACGCCACGGCAGTGCCCTGGCTTTCGCGCGCGGAAAATTTGGCTGATCCAGAGCTTGAGCAAGGGCGAGCCGGCAAGAAGTTCCGCACTGCCCGAGTGACCCACTCGGGCGCGGGTGGAAAACTCTTCCGGGTTTGGAAAGCAAGGGCGGGAAATAACTTCCAGCCCGAGTCAAGATGTCCGTCGTAGTGGGCCTAGGGCAGGGTTGAACTCGCTCTCCAAGGTGCGTTGGGGCCGATTCTCCCTCTGGAGCCCACTTGGCACGGGGGGTGCGTCTAGGTAGGGCATGAGTACAGGCCTATATGACGCAGTGGGATCGATGGCAGTCGCTGAGAAGCGGCTCGAAATGATCGCCACGAACATCGCAAACGCATCCACCAACGGCTTCAAGCGCAAGGTGGGCTCCACGGTCTCCTTTGAGCAGGTCGTAAACGGGCAGACCAAGACGGGCCAGGCCCTGGTCACCCAGACCGAGTTCGAGCAGGGCGAGATCGTTCGCACCGGCAACAGCTTGGAGCTGGCTATGAACGGTCCCGGCTTCTTCACCTTTGAAGGGGAAGAGGGCGAAATGTACAGCCGCGATGGCACCCTTCGCTTGACCGAAGAAGGCGAACTTGTCTCTAAGTTCGGCATGCCCGTAGCCTGGGAAGGCCCGACGGGTGCGATTGACCCGACCGTGGGGCGCCAACTGCGCTTTGACGGCGAGGGCAACGTGTACCAAGGCGCCGAGGAGATCGGACAGCTGAAGCTTTCGAACTTCGACAAGCCCGAGCGTTTGGTGCTCGACAACGAGGGCTTCTATCACAACAAGGGCGGCGTCTCGGAAGAGCCCGTACTTGGCACGTTGGTTCAGAACGCCGTGGAAGCGGCAAATGTGAACCCGGTCACCCAGATGGTCGAGATGATCCTCGCCCAGCGCGCTTACGAGAGCGCCTCGAACACAGTCAGCCAACTCGCCGACAGCTACAAAAAGCTGACGACCATTCGCTAGGCCACCGGCACCGCGCAGCTAGACACCACCGAACACCACCCAAAGACACAAAACGAAACCATGATCCGCGCCCTCCGAACTGCCTCTACCGGCATGCAAGCTCAACAACGTCAGGTTGAGACGATCGCCAACAACATCGCCAACGTGAACACGACGGGGTTCAAGAAGAACCGCCTGTCGTTTCGCTCTTTGCTGTACCAGAACTACACCAAGCCAGGTGCGAACGTGACGAAGGAGACCTTGGATCCCAGCGGCATGCAGATCGGTACGGGTACTCGCGTCGCAAGCTCGGTGAAGAACCACGAGCAGGGCGACCTGGTGCCGACCGGCAGCCCCTTGGATGTGGCGATCGCTGGCGACGGTTTCTTCGCAGTGGATGCACCCGATGGCCAGACTTACTACACCCGCGACGGTGCTCTGCACAAGTCCGCGAATGGTGACCTCGTTACGGCAGACGGTTTCAAGTTGAGCGACGGGATCACGATCCCGGCGGACGCCCAGGGCATCTCCATTGGCCTCGACGGAACCTTCTCATGGACCGTGAACGGCTCCCCCGCCACGGGCAACTCACTCTCCTTGCACCGTTTCTCCAACCCCGCCGGGCTCGAGGCAGTGGGGGATAACTACTACCGCGAAACCCCCAGCTCTGGCGTGGCAGCCCAGGCCGCTCCAGCTAGCGGCGGCGCGGGAACGATCCGCCATAAGTTCCTGGAGCGTGGCAACGTCGCTGTGGTGGACGAGCTCATCGAGCTGATCCAAGCCCAGCGCAACTACGAGCTCAACAGTCGAACGATCAAGGTCGGCGACGAGATGATGCAGCAAGTCAACCAGATGATCCGCTAAGGGGCCCTCACTATGATCACAACTATTGCCAATCTGTTTCTTGCCGGTGTCAGCATCGTGCTGCCCATGGACTCGACTGCCAACGGCAGCGAGATCGAGCTGGGCGAGATCGCCACGATCACCGGGGCCGACCAGGCTACCCTGGACAGTCTCCGCGCTATCGAGATCGCTCGCACCCCGAACCCAGGATTCACGCGCAACATTACCCGCCGGGATATCTTCGACAAGGTACGCGCCCAGGCCCCGGGCCTCGAGATCAGCTTCGCTGGCCGCACGGCCACTCGCGTCTCCCTTGCTGTCCAGACGATTGGGAAGGAAGAGTTCACCCAAGCCGTGGACGCCGAGATCGCGAAGCTCGTCAAGGGTCGCGACGTTACCTGGACGCCCGCCAAGGTGCTCGGCGCTCTCGAAGTCCCCATGGGAGATGTGACCGCCGGCGAGCCTGCCAAGGCGGCTCTCGAGGTTGTGCTTTCGGGTGCAGACCTCAAGACGGGCATCATGAACGTCACGATCAGCGTCAAGGTCGACGGCACTCCCTACAAGTCTGTCTACGCCACCTGGGACGTAAAGATCTGGGAAGAGCTTCCCGTTCTCGTGCGCAACCTTCCGGCCGGTACAAGTGTCAGCCCCGCGCTCTTCCGCTACCAGCGGACGGTCGTTCCCTCGGGCGGTGTCGGTAGCATTCTGACTCCGGCTGCCATGCCCGGCGCCATCACCAAGAAGACCCTGATCGCAGGTAACGTTGTGATTGAAACCGACGTGACCCGCCCGACGGTGATCCACGAGGACGACCTCATCACCCTCGAAGTCGTCAAGGGTGAGATCCGCGCGGGTGTGCAGGTCGTCGCTCTAGCAACCGGCTCTGTCGGCGACACGATCCGCGTCAAGCGCCCCGACTCCGGTCTGGAGTTCAGCGCCGTCATCAAGTCCAAGTTCCTGGTCGAGTTGAACCTCGACAACCGCTAATCCAAGAGGCACACCACTATGAAACTCACAACTAACTTCATCCGCGTGTCGGCCATCGCCCTAGGCCTGTGCCTGTTCTCGAACACCGCCGAAGCCCAGGCCCGCGAGGGTTCGATCTTCAACCTCAACGCTTCGGGCGTCTCGAGCATCGCCGACAAGGTTGCTCATCGCCCCGGCGATCTGATCACTGTCTTGATCAGCGAAGTGGCCGATGTGAACCAGACGGAGGCCAGTGATTTCACGAAGGCCACGAACCTGGACTACGAGATGAGCAAGATCAACATCTTCGACAAAACGATCAACCCACTGCCTAGCCTGGGCGCATCGAGCGCGGACGGCTTCTCGGGCTCGGCCACCTACACCAAGAAGGGTAGCTTCAGCGCGCGACTCACCGCCATGGTGGTGGACGTGACGCCAAACGGCAACATGGTTATCGAGGGGCGCCGAGAGGTGCGCATCGACGGCGAGTCGAAGGTGATCGAGTTCAGTGGCATTCTGCGCCGCTGGGACATCAGCAGCAACAACACGATCGATTCCGAGCTGGTCGCTTCGGCCAAGGTCACCTATGCGGGAACGGGTCCGATGACCAACGCGACGAACCGCACCGGCGTCGGCGCGATCTTCCACGACGCCATCGCTTGGCTCTGGCCCTTCTAAGCCCAGTCTAAGCCGCGCACCGAACTCGCCTCCGAAACCAGACCAGCCCAATCCCCACGATGATCTCACTTCTCCTAGTCGCCCTTCTTCAGACACCCGCCAACGAAGCTCCGGTTCAGCCGCAAGCTGAGCGCGTCGAGGAGCAGGTCCAGGCTCCCGTTGTGGCGCCCGTGATCTTGCCCATCGGCGGCATCGAAGCACCAACCCAGCCCACGGGATCGTCGAGCGCTGCGTACACTCGCGAAGCGCGAACCGGCATCACCCCGAACTTACGGGTTGAGACGGGACTAACGGTGCGCGTGGACGACATCATGGCCATCCGTGGCCAAGAGAACAACACGATCACCGGTATCGGTCTAGTGACCGGACTGGCGGCGACCGGTGACAGTGGCGGCATGGTGAAGACGCTGATGCGCAACCACATGCTTGGGCTTGACCTGAACATTCCTGAAGCGGACATCCTCACCGGGAACATCGCCGTAGTCACCCTCGACGCAGTCCTCCCTCCGGGCATCAAGCCCGGCCGCCAGGTCAGCCTTACGGTGGCCTGCATGGGAGATGCGACTAGCCTCTTCGGTGGACAGCTGCGCTTGGCATACCTCAAAGGAGCCGACGGTCGTATCTATGGAACGGGCTCGGGCTCGTTGCTCGTGGGTGGTTTCTCAGCCAGCGCCGATGGCGCGACGGCTACCACGAACCACACTACGGTAGCCCGTGTGTCGCGAGGCTGCACGGTCCAACGTGAGGTCGCATCCAAGCTTGTGAGCGACCACGGGTTCATCTACCTGGACTCCGAGCCCAGGAAGGGCTCCCTGCGAACTAGTGTCAAGATCACCGACGCCATCAACACCATCTATCCCGGCGCGGCCGTTGCCATGGACCCACTTACGGTGCGCGTCACGGTTCCCGATGGCGTCGTGAAGGACCAGCACGTGGCCTTCCTGGATTCGATTCTGCGACGCGAGATCATCGCCGAGTCCTTCCCTCGTATTGTGGTCAACGAACGCACCGGCGTGATCGTGATTGGCGAGGGCGTTCGCATTGGCGCAGGCGCCGTGACGAAGGGCAACTTGACTGTGACCATCGCCGAGGCCCCCGAGGCTAGCCAGCCGGGTCCTCTCTCTGGTGGTAACACCGAGGTCCTTCCCCGCAGCCAGCTTGTGGTCTCGGAAGAGAATCGCGCGATCTCGGTTGTCAAAGGTGCCGCGAACTTGAACGAAGTCGTCGAGGTCCTAAACGTTCTCGGACTTAGTCCGCGCGACATGATTCAAATCCTCGAAAGCATGTACGAGATCGGCATGCTCCACGCGGAGATCATCTCCCTCTAATGGCTATCCAAGGAATAGGCTCCGGCGCGGCCGGGTTCGGGAACATCGCCGCGAACGCGATGATGCAGAACGACCAGAGCAAGGTAACGAGCTCGGTGGATTCGATCCTGAACGGCGACGGTCCCACGACCGAAGCTGAGATTGAAGAGGCGGCGACGCAGATGGAGTCTCTCTTCGCGTCGATGCTCGTGAAGCAGATGCGGGGCTCCATGGCGAAGGGCTTCTTCGGCGACGGACCGGGTTCGGATATCTACAACGAGTGGTTCGACAAGAGCATTGGCGATTCCATCGCTGCCGAAGGCGGCCTGGGAATGGTCGGCATGTTGAAGGTACAGCTAGGTATTGAGGCGGCGATCCAGTCCCGCGAGTCCCTAGAACAACAGCAAGGCGCGGACTCGCAAGACAGCGCTCCCGTCCAAGGAGACCAATCATGAATCTAATGCTAGACGGTCTGATCCCGCGCCTCGAAGCGTGGGTCCAAGAGGAGCTCGGCGCTCAGCGCAAGCTTCTAGAGAACCTAAAGTGCCAGGAGCGGGCGATCGTGACCACCGATCTCGACAGCCTCGACCAGTACATTCAAGAGGGCCGCGACCTGCGCGCCAAAAGCGGTCCCCGGGATCGTCGACGCCATATGCTGCTCAAGGACTTCGAGCGCGTCTGGTCCGTTTCCGCGAAGGCCATGACTCTCGGGAGCATTGTCGCGCGTCTGGGTTCCAACGGACGGCGGCTGGACATTTTGCGCCGCGACCTGAAGACCACATTAAAAGAAATTGGCGGCCTTGCCCGCCGCGTGCGAACGTTCGCGCGCTATCACCAAAGTGTGATCCACGAGGTAGTCGAGGATGTGCTCGAGACCAACGCGGACGCCATTAGTCAAGGCGGAGCCCTTGTCAACACGGAGGCCTAGCCATGAGTGGACTCGGATTTAATACAGGACTGAAAGCGCTGCTCGGCGCGCAGGTTGGACTCAACACGGTTGGGCACAACATTGCGAACGTGGGCGTGAACGGATACTCCCAGCAGAACGTCAGCTACGGCACGTCCAGCTCAATTAATGTGCGCGGGCTGTTGATCGGCTCTGGCGTAAACGCCAACAGCATCCAGCGCAGCTTCGACAATGTGCTCGAAGGACGCATCCAGTCGCGCATGGGACTCAGTGGGTCCTACGAAGCACGGATGATCGCCTTCGAGCAGATCGAATCGGTGTTCGCTGAACCCAACGGTTTCAGCCTGGGCTCGTCCATGAATGACTTCTTCGGCAGCATGTCGGACCTGTCGGCGGCCCCGAACGATAGTGTGCTGCGCACTAGCATGGCCCAGGCGACTATGGACCTAACCTCGACGTTCAATCAGATCGCAGGTGCCCTCGACACCTTTGGCCAAGACACCAAATCCCAGTCGAAGTCCGGCGTTTCGAAGGTCAATGATCTTGCGAATCAAGTCGCCGTGATGAACCAGCAGATCGCTGAGACCGAGGCTAGTGGTTTGCCCGCAAACGATCTGCGCGACCAGCGCGGCGTAATCCTTGAGGAGCTCTCGGAAGTGGTGGGCATCAAGGTAACCGAGACGAGTACGGGTGCGGTGAACGTCACCGTTGGTGGCGCGACACTGGTTGGAAACAAGGGCGCTTACCAAATGACCCTGAAGCCAAATCCTGGCGGCAAGCCCGCCGTGCAGATTCAGGGCGTCAAGGGCGAGATCGACATTAAGGGCGGCTCACTCGGAACGCACATCGAACTGGGCAAAGACACGATGCCTGGAATCCTGCAGGACCTCGACAAGCTGGCGAAGGACCTCATCTTCCAGATGAACAAGTCCCACAGTACGGGCGTGCCCGCGGGTGGACCCTTCAAGCAGCTGGTGGCCTCCAACACCATGGGTGACCTCGACGGTGACGGCAAGTTCACCGATGAGCTTTTGAACAACGGCACCCTTCCCTTTGATGTGAAGAGCGGAGACCTCTACGTCACCGTGACCGAAGATGCATCGGGCGAGATCGTGAAGCACAAGGTCGGGATCAACCCCAAGAACATGACTCTAGGCGAGCTGGCCGAGACCCTCGACGACATTCCTCACCTGACCGCTGAGATTGGAAGCCTCGGTAACCTGCGCGTCGTGAGTGAGGGTGGCTACGGCTTCGACTTCAGCCCGACCCTGGACACGAACCCCGACAACGTGGGCTCCTTCGGCAGTGGCAAGGCCTCCCTCGGAACCAACTCCGCGGCTCCCTTTGCATTGGCAGCAGGTGACACCCTCGACCTGAGCGTCGATGTCGCGGGCGTGCCGACTCCTCTATCGATCACCTTCGACCTATCCGACTTCAAGGACATCACCGAGGCGACTCCCGAGGAGATCGCCGACGTGATCAACGCGGACCCGACGGCTAGCTCGCTCGGCATCAAAGCAAACACCGTTGGCGATCACTTCTTCCTTCAGACTGCCGGCGAAGGCGCCCTTGAAAACTTCACCTTGACCGGCGGCTCCGCAGTGGGCGCATTGGGTTGGGCGGCGCAGGCGGGCCAAACCTTCAGCGGCGCGGACAACAGCATTTCGCCAGTGATCTCAGGCACCTATACCGGCGAAGGCAACGGAGTCTTTGAGTTCGTGCCTACCGGTGACGGCGTCATCGGAACAACTCCCGGACTCGGTGTTCAGGTCTTTGACGACAAGGGCGAGCTTGTGATTACTCTCGATGTGGGCGAGGGCTATATACCGGGCTCCGACATCGTGGTCTCCAATGGCGTCTCGGTCTCCTTCGGACTTGGCGAACTGTCGGGCACGAATGGCGATCGCTTTGAGCTTGATGTGGTCAGTGACTCCGATACTAGCGATGTTCTGGTTGCGCTTGGCATGAACAGCCTGCTGACCGGATCGGGCGCTCGCGACATTAGCTTGCGGGAAGACATCGAGCTCGACCCCGATTTGATCTCCGCGGGATTCTCCCACGGCGAAGCGGACGGCGGCGCGCTGCTCTCGATGTTCAACCAGAAGGACGCCACCCAAGGTGGACTCGACGGGGAGACCTTCGACGAGTTCTACAGCCAGTTCATCGGGCGTATCGGTTTCGAGGCCAGCACCGCCCAGACCGCTTTCAATGCAAACGATGCCCTACTCGGCAGCCTCGAGCTACAGCGCGAGCAAGTGTCCGGCGTGAACATGGACGAGGAGCTCATCGATTTGATGCGCTACGAGCAGTCCTACTCCGCGGCGATTCAGTACATCACCGTTGTTGACGAGCTCAACGACGCCATCCTCTCCCTGGTCTAAACCATGAGTCTTAGAATCAGTAGCGGCTACAGCTACAAGCAGTTCCTCAGCGGTATCCGCACGAACCAGTTTGATCTCACTAAGAGCCAAGCCCAGATCTCCACAGGTCTGCGGTTGCTGCGCCCCTCGGACGATCCAGGCGCAACGGCCCGCGTGATCTCCTTGCGCGCGCGCATCGCTCACAACAACACCTACTCGGATTCCGTCTCCAACGGCCGTACGCTTGTGGACTACGGCGCATCGGTTCTACAGGACTCCTCGGAGCTGTTGACCGAGATCCGAACCCTTGTGATTCAGTCCATGAACGGAACGCTCAGCGAAGATGACCGCAAGTCACTCGGCGCTGAGATCTCCTTTCTACGGGACCAAATGGTGGAGCTCGCCAACAGCAAGATCCAGGGGCAGTACGTGTTTGGCGGCACGGTGACCGGCTCGCCGCCCTATTCCGAGAGCACAATCGGTGGGTCGAAGTACGTGAACTACGACGGCAACGGCCAGCTACAGAAGATGCCCGTTGGTGAAGGAGTTGACATTGGTGTCAACGTGCCGGGCTCATCGATCTTCTCAAAAAACGAGGGCACAGGAACGGGCTTCGCGGGCTTGACTGGTCTCAGCAGTGGGGCCACGGCCGACATGGGGCAGGGCTTTGAGTACATCCAAGTGCAGCACGACGGGACCTCGGCGCCAGGCCTGGGTGCCGTGGGCATCTCCCTAGTGGGGGGCGGCTCTTCGGATACAATCATCGGCGACGAGATCCTGGAGATCAATTCAGTCACGGGCGAGGTTACCTTCGGTGGAGAGCCTGTGACAATCCCCGAGCTCACTAGCCCCGAGGCTACCGACGTAGTCGTCAAGACAGCCTCGGGTGCAGAGATCCACCTCGACATGTCTGGCTGGACTGGCGCGGACTCCACGTCTACTGTTTCCGGTGCCGGCTCGATCTCGATCGATGGCGTAAACTTCGTCGCGATGGATCTGAACGAGACCAACCTGGAACTGAAGCACCCAACTAGCGGGAGTGTTATCCACGTCAACCTAAGCGCGGTCAATCGCGCTGGTGAAGAGATGGTGCAGTTTGAAGGCGCAGTGAATATGTTCGACGCTCTTCAGGAGATCGTTGAGGCGCTGGAGAACAAGAACGGAATGGCCACCGGTGACGTGGTGGATCGTTTAGGCATGGGGCTGGACGAGCTCGATCGCAACCAGGGCAACTTACTTGGTGGCATCGGCGTACTCGGCTCCCGCAGCGTTCGTATGTCCAACAGTCTAGAGCGCCTGGAGGGCCAGACTCTCGAACTTGAGGGGATGCGCTCGCAACTTCGGGACGTGGACTTCAGTGAAGCCGTCCTGGACCTCACCCAAGCCGAGCAGCGCCTCGAACTCGTTCAAATGAGCGGGACGCGCATGATCAGCAATAGTCTTCTTAACTTCATGAGGTAGCCCCTATGGACCCTATTCAACAATTTGGAATTGGCAAGGTCGCCGGTCTTACTCCCGACGCCTCTCCGTCAAAGACCGCATCGCTACCCGGTGCCGAAGCTCCCTCGTTTCACGCCCTGCTCGAAAAACTGGAGCAACAAGCGGGCAACCTGCAGAACCGAGCAGTACCCGACGCGACGAATCTAGCGGGCGCCATGGACGAGGCAAAGGAGTCCCTCGAGGGTGCCCTTGAGCTTGGGCGCGAGCTGCTTGAAGCCTACCGTAAGGCCGAGCTCGGCAAGGACGAGGCGGCCTAGGCACGGGCCTGATCGAGCGCAAATTCCGGAGTCCTATCGACCCTGGACTTGAGCAGGCGGCCCCGGACTCCTTGGAGACCGGGGCCGCCTGTCGTTAGTAGTTCTCGGGAAAGAGCCGGCGCTCGACGACTTCGATTACCGTGTGGATGATCTTGATGTGCACCTCTTGGATGCGATCGGAGGTCGTGGCGAGGGGCACGACGATTCCGTGGTCCACGAGGCCGAGTAGCTCGCCGCCACCCTTGCCGAGCAAAGCGGCCGTCTTCATACCGCGCTCTTTAGCGGCCTCAACGGCGCGAACTAGGTTGGCCGAGTTACCGCTGGTGGAGATCACCAGGAGGAGGTCACCCGCGCGGCCGTTGGCTTCGATCTGGCGTGCGAAGATCTCGTCGAAGCCGAAGTCGTTGGCGATGCAGGTCAGCTGGGCTGGGTCGCCCATGGAGAGCGCGGACAGGGCGGCGCGGTTGCCGCGGAAGCGGCCGGTCCACTCCTCTACGAAGTGCATGGCGTCGCACATACTGCCGCCGTTGCCGCAGGCGTGCAGCCGCCCACCGGGACCTTGGCCGAGGCAAGCCTCGATCATGTCCGCAAGGACGGACACACCTTCCATGCAGGAGGCGTCGGCGATGAAGGCGTCTAGGGTAGCTCGAGCGCCATCAAAGGCGGCCCGAACGGCGTCGTTGGTAGAGGCTGGGTTCGTCATGGCTTGGGGTGATTGTGGCAAAGTGTTGCGCGGATCAGCACACTTTGCTCATGGAAACCGGCGCCAGTCTTCGGCATCCTGCTTCGATGCCGATCCCAAGTCTAGCCCCCAGCCTCGCTACCGCAGACGTCCAACTCGCGGGTGCCTTCACCTGGATCGACTGGCTTGTCGTCGCCCTCTTCCTCGCCTTCACGACCTGGGTTGGCCACCGCAAGTCGGGCAAGCAGGAGTCCATCCGCGACTTCTTCCTCGGCGGCAAGAAGCTGCCCTGGTACGCCGTCAGCGCCTCGATCATCGCCACTGAGATCAGCGCCCTGACGTTCATCAGTCTGCCCTCGGTCGTCTTCAAGGACGCTGGCAACTTCACCTACCTGCAGCTTGGCTTGGTCGGTGCCCTGGTCGCTCGCTGCGTGGTAGCGTTTGTATTGATCCCGGCCTACTACGAGCGCGAGATCTACAGCCCCTACGACTACATGGCCAACAGGCTGGGGGACCGGGCGCGCACCACGGTGACGGTGCTCTTTGCCATCGGTGGGGTCCTCGGCCAAGCCGCGCGCGTCTACCTGACCGCCCTGGTGCTGATGATCTTGCTCGGCCCCCAACTGGAGCAGTTCGAGGTCTGGACGAACATTCCGCCCCTTGTGACCAGCGTGCTCGCCATCGGCACGGTTGCCGTCGGCTGGACCTGGATGGGCGGAATCGCAGCCGTGGTGTGGACGGACACGATCCTCTTCCTGGTCTTCCTCATCGGGATCTGCATCGCGATTGGGACCGTGGCGAGTCGTATCGATGGGGGTGTCGTTGAGATCGCGAGGCAGGGTTTCGAGGCTGGCAAGTTTCGGCTGTGGGACTTCGAGATGGACTGGTCGAAGCACTACACCTTCTGGGCGGCGCTGTTCGGTTGCTCCTGGTGGATGGCGGGCATGTATGGCACGGACCAGATGATGGCCCAGCGGTTCTTCTGTTGCGAGGGACCAAAGGAGGCCAAGAAGGCAGTGCTTGCAGCCTACGGATCCATGTTCGTTACGCTGTTGGTTGGCTTCATCGGAGTCTCCCTCTATGTGTGGTACGAGGCGCATCCCATGACGGGCGGAGCCGCGGAGCTCTACGCGGAAAAAAACGATCACCTGATGTCCATCTTTGTCATCGAGCAGATCCCCATGGGGCTAAAAGGACTTGTCATGGCGGGGGTTTTTGCCGCGGCGATCAGCAGTCTAGACTCGATCATGGCGGCCCTCTCCCAGACCCTACTCTCCGCCACATGGCTGCCTCGGCGCAAGCGGCAGATCGCCGCTCTCGCCGAGCAGGGCATCGCCATCGACGAGGCCGAGGAGACGCGCCACACCCTGCGTCTCTCGCGCTGGATGGTCCTGGGCTGGGCCGTCATACTCTGTGTGGTGGCGATCTGCATGGAGTGGGTCGACAGCCACTACCGATCCGTGCTTGACCTGGGGCTCTCCATGGCGACTTACACCGCAGGCGGACTGCTGGCCGGTTTCGCCCTCGCGTTCTGCCGCTTGCCCATTACGGGAAGAGGCTACGCCTACAGCGCACCTCTGTCGGTGCTCGTCGTCTTCTCGATCTCCTGGCACAACCCCTACGCGCGTGCAGCGGTAGCAATTGGTGGAGTGCTACTGGTCTACTTCTACTTGCTTGGAGCCATCCAGCGCATGCAGACTAGCGTCGCCCCAAGGATGAGAATCATCGCCCAGGTCCTGCTACTCTTCGTCGGGGTCCAAGCCGGGATCTACCTGTCCGCCCACGGTGTTTGGATGGAGGGCGGAGAGACCAAGGTGCTCTCATTCCTGTGGTATCCGCTGATTGGAAGCCTTGTGGCGTTCTTTTTCGGCTGGGCCTTGGCGGATCCGGCGCCGCGAGGTGGACCCGCTGGAGCGGAGAAGTAGCGCCTTACTTGGCGGCGACTTGGCGATCGAATTCTTCGCGCACGCGCTCTAGAATCTCGTCGTAGTTGTAGGCGCCAAGGGTCAGGGTTCCGCGCTTCAGGTTGACCTTCTTCGCGCCACACCAAAGGCCGATGTCGGCGTCGTCGGTCTCGCCGGGACCGTTCACCCGGCAGCCCATGACCGCGATCGTGATGTCCTCTTCCAAGGCGTCCGCAGTGATACGCTTGATGTCCTGGGCAAGGTCGATGAACGCCTCGTTTTCGACGCGCGAACACGAAGGACAGGAGATGATGTTGAGCCCCTCAAAGAAGCCCTTGGGTACCGAGCGGAAGCGTCCGTTCTCGATGTCGTGGATGATCTCGCGACCGGTCTTGATCTCAAGTCCCTTGTCTTTGAAGGGCACGGTCAGGGAGACGCGCAGGGTGTCGCCGATGCCTTGGGACAGGAGCTGCTCGAAGGCGATGCGCGTCTTGATGATTCCGTCGGGCGGCATGCCCGCTTCGGTGACGCCCAAGTGAAGGGGCACGTCCGGGCGCGCGGCCGCAAAGCGCGTGTTCGTATCGATCACAATACGCGGGTCCGAGTCCTTGATCGAGACCACGTAATTCACGAAGCCCAGGTTGTCCAAGAGCTCGCAGTGGTCCACGGCCGAGGCGACGATCGCCGATGAGCGGCCCTGCTCATCACCCGCAAACTTTGCCAGGTAGTCTGGCGCGATGGAGCCCGCGTTGACGCCGATGCGAATCGCGCAGTTGTGAGTCGTGGCCGTTTCCACGAGGTAGGCAACCTTGTCCGCGATCGAGCGCGACTTCTCGTGGTGGTGCAGGTGCCCCGGGTTGTAGCGGATCTTGTCCACCAGAGGCGCGACCTCGGTGGCCAGTCGGTAGTTCTCCTGGAGGTCCACGGAGAGGCGCGCGTCCGTGCCCGCGCGGATTTCGCGCAGGGCCTCGACGTCGGCTGGCGTGTCCGTGGCTATGCGGATCAAGTCCGCGCCCGCTGCCTCGAGCAGGCGTACCTGCTGCTTAGTCGCCTCCAGGTCAATCGTGCGCGTTGCAGTCATGCTCTGAACGGCAATCGGGGCGCTGCCGCCGATGGCCAGGTCGCGGACGTAAATCGTTCGTGTCTTGCGCTCGGGAATCATGGTCGTGATTTTACACCGGCGCGACTAGGAAAGGGAGCCCGCCCTATGCGAGGATCCTGTATGAAAGCAGGAGTAGCGATTGTGGGCAGTGGGATTCTCGGCGCGTGGACCTTGGTAGAGGCTAGCCGTAGGGCCCATCCCCTGAGCGGGCCGGCGATGCTGTTGGACGGGGCCCAGTCTGGCGCTCACGTGCCGGCCCCCAGCGGCCTGGCCTCCGAGGCCTTCGTGCACGCGAACTTGGCCGGCCTCGCCAGACACGGCATTGAAGTCGCCGCGAACTTTGAGACCAGCGTCGGCCGCAAGATCCACTTTGGCCGCCCGGGGGCCCTGGTGCTTGGTTTGGACGAGCCAGGGCGCGTCGTCGAGCAACTGGCCGAACGCCGTATCGAGGGTGCCTCGGTCCTGGACGCGGCCGGTGCCCAGCGGGTCTTCCGCGGCATCGAACTCGGCCAGGGCGAAGATGCGCTGTGGCTGGCGTCCGCAGCACACCTCGATCCACGCACCTACCACTCCCAGCTGCTCGATCTCGCCCGCACCCTTGGAGCGATCACGAGGTTCCGGGCCGGGGTCCAGAGCCTGCGTATCGAAGGTGACCGGGTCACTGGCCTGGAGACGGCAAAGGGCACCATCGAGACCGAGCGCGTGATCGTGACCTCGATGCAGGCCCTCGAGCAGCTCATGGCCACACCAGTTTTGGCCTCGAACGGCGCCTGCTCCGCGTTCCTCACCGAGCTTCAAGAGACGACCTCAACGACCTCGACGGCTAGCCAGAGCTTCACCTCGCCCCTTGTGGCCGACGACGCCGGGCTTGATCCTAGCCAGCCGGGCCTCGTGGCGGACATCTTCGCGGACCCCAGCAAGCTCGAGTCCTACTTCACCCCAAGCGAGGCCCCGACCTACTCCCACCCGGCTCTCGTCGACCTCGCCGCGGGCACCCAAGTGGCCTGCGCTCCCGCAGCGGGACAGCTGCACTTTACTGGAGTCGGCGCCATGGAGCCCGAGCTAAGCGGGGGAGCCCTGCCCGAAGAGCCACTCGGCTGGCTCATGCGCCGCCTACCCTTCCATGGGGACAGCCCCAAGCCGGAGGCGGGCCCCACCAAGATCCAATCCCGGACCAGAACGAGCGGGCTGCCGATCGCCGGCAAGGTCCCCGGTATCGAAGGCCTGTTCCTAGCCATCGCATCCCAAGAGCGTGCGATCGAACTCGCCCCAAGCCTTGGGGAGGGCGTAGTGCAGCTCGCCTTTAATGAGCCCCTTGTCGCCTTCGACGGGCCGGGCCTTGGGCCTCTTAGTTAGGGGCCCCTTAATTGAAGGGGGGTTGCTAGGCTATCTATCCGCTTGCTTCCAACTCCCTTGACCGGACCCCGAGCTCCCCTTGAATTTGACTCTGACGACTGGCCAGGCCCGCTGCTTGGCCTTCTCTGTTTTGGCCCTCATCGCATCCTGCTCCAGCGGGGCTGATCCATTGCAGCCGAGCTTTGGCCGGCTCGAGCTCGACCCCAAGCAGGTTGCCGTTCAAGCACCCGAATCCGTGGTCTTCTTTGCCTGGGGAGACGGCGAGCTAGACACATCGACCTGGTCGATCGTCGCCGAGGACTCGCGCCTAGCCAATCACGGCAACCAGCAGGCTTTGATGCTGGATCGGACTCAACTGCCCGTGGAGCTGCGCATTCCCGTTTCCTTCAAGTACGGGGAGAGGATGGCCGTGGAGATCGAAGGCCAGGGCGGCCCCCTGGATGCTCTGATCCAAGTCGTGCTCTACCAAGGCGAGCGCAAGGTTGCGAGCCAGTTTGGCAAGCTGCGAAAGGGGAAGAACAAGGAGAAGGGGTTGGTGCTCTTCCCCCAGGTCTTCGAAGACGCCGAAGCCGTGGAGTACGTCTCGATTTTATTGCCTCGCTCGGGCCGCCCCTTCTACTTGACCAAGGTTTCGATCTCTACCAAGCCCACCGGTTTTTCCCTCGAAGAGCAGCTCTTTGGCGGCTTCGAGCTCGTGAAGATCGAGGGCGATGCCCGCCGCGCCATGGCCCTCGTCGAAGGCAGCGTCTTCGCGACCCAGGTCGACAACCAAGGTGTGGGGGACTCGTTGCAATTCTCCTTCGGTCAGACGGAGCAGCTTGAGCAGATCGGTATCGATGGCCACATCGAAGTCACGATCAGCTCGCAAGATGGAGTCGAGGGGCCTTTCACCTTTCCTCTGCTCGTCGCGACGGAAGAGCAGTCCGCCGACAACCCTCGGCGGTGGCTCGGAGCGAGTATCCCTCTGGGCGATTTCCCCCTAGGCACATTGGACGTGAGCTTTGCCCTCACCTCCTCCTACGGCAAGGCAACGTGCCTGCTAGAGCAGCCCCGCCACGGCGTTCCAACCAAGCTCTCCAAGACTGTTCTGCTCGTCACTTCGGACACCCATCGCTCGGACCACCTGGGCTTCTTGATGGAAGACGGAGAGCTCGAGACCCAAGCTATCGATAAGCTGGCCGGCGAGGGCTTGGCGTTCCTCAACGCGCTGTCGAGCATCAACAACACCACACCGTCTCACGCGGCATTGATGACCGGACTTTCGCCCAGGGACACGGGCCTTGTGGCCAATGCTCGGCGCCTGTCCGACGAGGCGCCGACCTTGGCTGAGGCCTTCCGCGACCTGGGCTACGCGACCTTGGCGTCGGTCAGTGCGACCCCCGTGAAGTACGAGCTCTGCAACCTAGGCCAGGGTTTCGACCGCTATGGCATTCCGGCTACCGGAGTGCAAGATGCCGACGAGACGATTGGTCGCATGCTCGACTGGCTTGAGGACTACGAGGGCCAGCCCGTCTTTGCCTGGGTCCACGTCTTCGACGCCCACGGACCCTATGAGCCGCCGACTGAGCTGGCGGAACTCTATACCGATGGACAGAAGCCCGGTGGACCGAAGCCCGGTGAGCTGGACATCGCTGCGCCTTGGGATCCGAACCTGACGGACCCCGATCATATCGAGGGCTTGTACAAGGGCGAGATCACCTACCTCGACGGATACCTCGGCAAGCTCTTCGACCTGCCGCGTATCAACCAGGGCGTCATCGCTCTGACAGCTGACCATGGCGAGGTTCTTCGCAAGGGGCCGGGTAGGCCCTATGACCATAGGGGGTTGAGCCTCAACACCTTGGCCGTGCCCTTGATTCTCAAGGCGCCCAGTATCGCCCCCGGCGAGCAACGGGGGGATCCCGTGCGCCAGGTGGACATCGGTCGCACCCTCTTGGATCTTACCGGCAACAGCGGCACCGCCTTTCCTGGCCGCAACCTCATCGAAACCGTAATCGAGGTGGACCAACCAAGGTTTGCCATCGAAGCCAACGGGCTGAGTGCGGCCGTGATTACCAAGAAGTGGATGCTGGTCTTGGCCATACGCGAGGTGCCGGCGGGCGAGGAGGAAGTTGGCAGTCCCCTGCACTCGGTACTTCTGTACAACGTGCAGGAGGACAAGTACTGCGTGGAGGATGTTTGGAAGCAGAACCGCGAGATGACCAAAGCCCTGCGCAAGCTACTTCTCGATTGGCTCGACGCTGGCCAGGGTAACCAATGGATCGCCAGCGATGTCGTCGATGCGGAGACCATCGCGAGGGACCTTGCGAACCTCGGCTACCTCTCGATGGACGACTCTGAGGACTCCGAGTGGTTTGATCGATCCTGCACCTGCGATTGGTGCGGCGAGTTCAGTGAGTAAGGGCTTGGTCACTACCTGGGGCCCCGGTCGGCGTTAACGCGCCGAAGGGAAGCCGCGCCCAAGCACGTCTTCCCTCCGGGCGACTCCTCTCGAAGTCGTTGTAGGCCTGGGCTAGTCCGTCAGCACGGCCGTGATGCGCACGCCGTAGCGGTCACCAATGGTCACAATCTCGCCGTTGGCGACGATCTTTCCGTTGACGAGGATGTCCGCGGGCTCGTGGGCATCGCGATCAAGTTCGAGCAGCGTTCCAGGGCCCATCTTCATGAGCTCGGAAAAGGTAGAGCGTGTTCGGCCAACCTCGACGGTCACCTCGACACCAACTGCAAGCAGCTGCTCAAGGCCCATGGCGCCCTCGCCACCTCCGCCCGCTTGCAGTTGTTCGAGCTCATTCACTTGGGCGTGAACGGCGTCGGTTGCTTCGTCAATTTGTGCGTCGATGGTCTCGACCTCTTGGACGGTTTCTTCGTTGTCAGACATAGATTAGATCTCTCTTTTGGGCGGGTCGAAGACTTCGAGCACACGCACGGCGAGGCGCTCAAAATTGCGACCGAGTTGACCGCGGGCCACGGGTTCGTGTCCGACGTTTACGGTAAGGTGGGTCGAGCGGATGGGGCTCAACGGAAGAATGTCACCGACCTCGAGGTCGAGTAGCTGCCTAAGCGGGACCTCGACCGAGTCGAACAGGGCACGCATCTCCACGGGGATGTTCTCCAAGTGGTGGGGCGGCGTCGATGCGAGCTGCTCCTCTTCCTCTTCTACATCCTTGGAGTGGAAGCCGGGTAGGTACAGAGTCAAGGTACTGGTTCTGCCGAAGGCGATCAGCTCTAGGTCGACGCAGAGTCGGTGGTCGTCGGCATCAGCGCCGGCGTCCTCCCAGGATCCAATGTCGTCTTGCTTCTCGGCGACCATCATGTCGTCGACCTCGAACTTGAAGACCTGGGCGAGGGGCGAGATGATGGCTTCGATTAGACGGCCGAGCACCTTGCGTTCGATGTACGAGAACTCACGATCCGATTCGGGCGCATTGTCATCTTCGTCGTCACCATCGGCATCGATGTGAGCCATTCCAAGGGCAGCTTGCACACAATCCAGGGCCGGCTCTTGGGTCCAAGAGACCCAGCCGGGGGCGCCTTGACTCTCGAAGCGCGCGATGACAAACGGCTGGCGAATTCCTTCGAATAGGCCGAGCGCTGTCATCTCGCGAACGCTGGTCGGCTCCAGTTGGAATTCCGCCGGCAGGACTGCTTGTAGGGAACGCTTGAGTCGGGGGATCGAGATTCGAAGGGTGGCGTCGAGCTTCTTGATGACCTCGAGGCTCAGGCGCTTCGGTACAGCAAAATCACGCTCGGTCACGTCCAACGGAGTGTTGGTCGCGCCGGTATCGTCCGTCATCGCATCGGCGATTGCCTGGACTTCTTCGGGATCTAGCTGGTTGGACATAGAGGGCGGACTACTGGACCAAGAAGGTCTCTTTGAGGATCTTGCGGATGCGTCCCTTGACGCCGACTTTGAGCTCGCCGACGAACTCGGGGCTTGCTTCAGTTACGTTTAGGTAGATGAAGTTGCCATCTTGGTTCGTGACCATCAGGTCGATCTCGTTCCCGTTGAAACCAACGGAGTCACCCTCATCCAAGCGCAGGGTCTTGGCAGGGCCATCCAAGTAAAGGGTGTGATCTTCAAAGCGCCCACGCAGGTTCGCGCGGATCGTCGAATCGCCAGGCTTGAGCCCACTCGTGGAGTCGGCCGCGTAGGGATTGGTGGTGTCGCCGATGTGCACAGGGAAGAGAATCGGATCCAGCCCGTCGCGGATCTCCAGCAGAAACGCATCCTTGGATTCGCTGCTCTGGACCATCGCTTTGGTCTTGGTTTCGCCCATGCTGATCAGCCGGTGCCGGATGAGCGAGTTGAAGTGCGCGCCTTCGTCGGCGGCGTTGCGAGCTGTGAAGTAGGCAGGGTCGTAGGCGTCGAACTCGGCATTCAGCTTCATCAGCATGTAGGTGTTGCCCTCGGGAGTTGCGAGGTTGACCTGCATGGTGTCCTCCATCAAAGGAAGCACGCTGGGACCTTGAAACTGGGGAATCGGCTCGATAGCTGGAGCGCCCATGGTGGCACCGAAATAGGCGACTCCCACGAGCACAGCCATGCCGCCACCGAGGAAGAGCCCTTTCTTGCTCTTCTTCTCGGTGCCGTTTGGGGCGCCGTCTTCGGGTACTTCTTTATCGTCTGCCATGGTGTTCCTAAGTTATTCGAGGACGTTGTAGGGCGTCACGAGTCGTGCATCGACGCAGCGTGTCGCCGGGTCTTCGGGGCCGCCGAGCTCAACGAGCCAAGCGCGGACCTCGACCCTCTCTTCGACAAATTTGTGATTTTGGATAAGGTAGTTCGCGACCACTTCTGCGCGTTTATGAGATAGTTCGCGATCTCGCACCGGATCCATGCGATTGGAGTCCGCCGCGTGCCCCTCGATGATCAAAAACTGGCCCTTCTGGGGCCGCACTGTGACGGCAACACGGTCCAGATAACGCCGTGAGGCGTACGTGAGCTCGGCGCTGCCTGGCTCGAAGGTGACGACGTTGGGTTGGAAGAGCTCGTCATGGGGCTTGAGCCCCTCGGCGGCCTGGGTGCGCAGGAGCTCAAGGGTCGAGGTCATGTCGAATTTTGCCTTCTCCTGCTCCTCGGCTTTCGGGGGTAAGCCGAAACGCTGGCGCACCTCGTCGAAGATCGCCTGCTCTTCGGCCCCGGACAAAATGCCGTTCAGGCCGTGGGTCTGCAGGCTGACGATGAACGAGCCAACGCCATCGGCGACGAGGCCGGGACGCTGCTCCTTAGACATCGAGACGAGCAGGATGAAGAAGGTCAGGATAAGCGTCATCATGTCGCCGAAGGACACCATGTAGGCGGGTGGGCCCGCCTTCTTATCTTCTGGCTTCGCACCCATGGGTTAGCGCTCCTCCGTAGGAGTCAGGGCGGCTTCCGCTGCAGCATTCCCGTCAGCTTCCTTGCGCTGGCGCTCGGACTTGAGGTGGTCTTGGTAGGCCTTGGGCAGGGTCAAGAGGCGAACGGTAACGCGCCTGTTTTCGCGACGCCCAAGGGCGGTCTCATTGTCGCCAACAGCGCGCCGACTGCCGTGGCCCGCCAGCTGGATTTTGATCTTCTCAAGGTCTGTCGTCCCCGTCATGACGTCCGCCACGGCGGAGGCCCGCGCCAGGGAGAGCGAGGCCTCGTCGGGATATTCGTCCGAGGGGCGGAAGGCGTTATCGGTGAAGCCTTCGAGCAGAACCATGTACGGATAATGGGAGACGATATCGGCGAGTTCGCTGGCCCGCTTGGCGAGCTCCGGGGGCAGTTCGGCAGAGCCCGGTGCGAAGAAGCAGGGCTCTCCGAAGGGGATCTCTAGGCCGTCGCCGATGGAGGACAGGTCCATTTCGATCTGGTCCTCTTCCATGGCGAAGCCGTGTTCGGCGATCTCGTCCGGCAGCTCTTCGGGCGGGCGGGAGTGAGCGTCCTTGCCTCCGCGGATGGGGTCGATCTTGGTGATGCGGTCCACGGGCGCTTTGACCATGGAGTTGGCGAGCTTAGAGACGATCGAACCGCGAGTGCCAGTCATGGCTCCCTGGATCTTGAGTATGTCGTCGGACTCGAGACTCGAGAAGGTCAGCAGCAGCACGAAGAACGTCACGAGCAGGGAGATCATGTCCGAGAAGGTCACGATCCACTCTGGCGTCTCCGGGCCGCCCTCGTCTGGCGGTGGGCCGTCCTTCTTCTTCCTGCCCACCCTAGTCCTCGATGGCTCCGCGGGCCGACGGTGCCAGGAAGCTCTTGAGCTTCTCTTTGATCAGTTGGGGCTTCTCGCCAGATTGGATCGCGACGATACCCTCGACCATTAGGTCGCGCAGTAGCACCTCTTGCTTGGCGCGTACCTCTAGCTTTCCAGCAAGGGGGATCAGCACCATGTTGGCGAGCATGGCACCGTAGAGCGTAGTCAGGAGAGCAACGGACATGCCCGCACCGATGTCATCGGGGTTGGATAAGTTCGCGAGCATCTTCACTAGACCAATCAGCGTTCCGACCATGCCGAAGGCAGGTGCTGTTGCCGCAGCGGACTCGAGAACCTTGCGACCAGCACTGTGACGTTGAAACTGCCAGTCCGCCTCAAGCTCCATGATGTCGCGCACGGTCTCCACGGGGAAGCCATCGATCACCAGCTGGATGCCCTTGGCAAAGAAGGCATCGTCGACGCCTTGGAGCTTATCTTCCAGGGCCAATAGACCCTCCCGACGAGCGAGGTTGGCGTATTCGACAATACGCTCGATCTCATCCGTGGGCGTACTCATCTTGAAGACCAAGGTCTGCATGGTCACCTTGGCCACACTGGTGCACTGCGCCATGGGGAAGTTCATCAGCATCGAGCCGATCGTTCCACCGAACACAATGCCCAGGGATGGGACATCGATGAATCCACCGATGCCTTCGCCCCCGGCCATAGCCTGGAACACCAGCCCGAAGGAGAGCAGTGCTCCGATGATTGTTGCGATGTCCATGGGGTCGTTCGGGGTGGGTGGCGGGTTCTAGAGATACTGGCGAGGCGTACCTCTAGTGCATGTATCGGAAGAAGTCCGATTCCCCTTAAGGGGTGGAGGCAAAGAAACCTCGGCTTTCCTGTGGTCGGAAAGGTTGGGGCCGCAAAAACCCCAGGGTGAACTACTCTGCGACCTTGCTGTAGGCCGCCATGATTTCCTTGAACTTGTCCTGCGAAAGAGCATCCAAGATGCCCTGACGTTGGTCGTTTTCCAGGTTCTTTAGAATCATGGCCGCCTCTTCATCAGCGTAGGTGCCGACTAGCAGGGCGAGCTTTTCAAAGTTACTACCAAGGAACCCCGTGGCAATTGTCGCCCACTCAGCCTCCTTCGCTTCGTCCGCAACCTTGAGCCCGTTGTCGAGCTCCGCCTGCAGCAATTTCATTTCCATCTCGCGGCGATCGAGCGCCGCCATGAGATCCTTCAGAATACGATCTTTCTCGTCGAGGTTAGCGTCGCGCTTGGTGAGCGCATCTTCACGCTGCTCGATGTCCTGGACACCCTCTTCGTAGGCGAGCTTCGTGCGCTTCAGCTCTTCCACTAGCGTGGACATCTCGTCATCCGCAAAGGGCGACTGGATGGTGTAGCTAGGCAACCTGTCCAAGGTCGAGATTAGGACATCGTCCATAGTCTTCTCGACGATGTCGGGCGTTGCCCCATCTATGATCGCACTGGAGGTGGGCTGATCTCCAACATCGGGTGCTGGGAAGAGTCCTCCCACGATGGCGACCTGGTGTGCTGGGACCCCCGCCGAGAGGGCGAAGACCAGGAAGGACGCCAAGAACAGGGAGAGACCTCCGATGCCAATGGCAGCGAGCTCGATGATCTTGTTGGGGTTCATAGTGGGGAGTGGGCCGAGGAATGGCCTGTGCTGTCCCTATCGGGCGAGCCCTGGAAATGCCTAAAGGGGTAAGTGGGGGCATTCATGGACTTTTGCTCTTCGCGCTCGTCTTTGGTCCTTCGGAAGGCCCTGCCGATGGCCACTTCGTCCTGCTGTTCGTTCTCTTTTTGAGCGACTTCGGCGATATGGCGATCCTTGTGCCGCTTCTCGAGCTTCTCAAGAGCCTGGGCGTCGGCTTTGCGCTCAATCCACTTCTCGCGCTCGATCTCCGCAGCCATTTGGAGCTGCTCGTGGCGCTGACGGGCTGGGCCGAGCATGGCCAGCATGGATTGCACGCTCTTGTCCTTGGCGATCAGGGTGCTGGCGTCGATGGCCCCGACACTCTGGAACTGCGCCATACTGGTGCGTGCGGCGGCGATCTCCCCACGCAGGAAGTCGACATATTCACCGGCCTGGCGGGCAGCCCCGAGGGCGGTTGAAAATGCAGCCCGAGCCATCTCTTCATGTAGTTCCCGGACCCGTTGTACACGGGCGAGACGAAAGCGGAAGGCGTTGGCCATGGGCAGCTACCGCGAACTACGCGGTGGGCACTCCATAGATCATGCCAAGCAGCTCGACGGTCTCGTCCATATTGGTCAAGTCGTCAGTGGTCTGGCGCGCAAAAGCGTCCAGGGCTCCCATGCGGGAGATCGCTCCGTCGAGCTTGGGATTCGTGCCGGCCTTGTAGGCGCCGATCTCAACCAGGTCGCGACCTTCACGCCAGGCGCCAAGGTCTTGCCGCATGGCACTAGCCAGCGCAATATGCTGGGGAGACGCGATCTTAGACATGAGTCGAGACAAGCTCGGCAGTACATCGATGGCGGGAAAGTGGCCGCGATTAGCCAGATCCCGAGTCAAGTACAGGTGACCGTCCAAGAGTCCACGAAGCGTGTCGGCAACGGGATCGTTCGGATCGTCCGCATCCAACAAAATCGTGATTAGGCCCGTAATTGAACCTTTATTCGTGGTTCCCATGCGCTCGATGAGCTTAGGTACCGTGGTGAAGAAGCTGGGCGGAAAGCCGCGCACAGTGGGCGGTTCACCTGCTGCAAGTCCGATCTCGCGCGAGGCGGCAGCGAAGCGCGTGACCGAGTCCATGACGAGCAAGACGTTGAGGCCTTGGTCCCGGAAGAACTCGGCGATAGTGACCGCAACGAAGGGAGCGAGGAATCGCTCGATGGGTGGGCGGTCCGATGTCGCGACTACCGTCACGGCATGTTTGCGGCCCTCTTCGCCAAGGGTCTCCTCGACGAAGTCGCGCACCTCGCGGCCACGCTCTCCCACAAGGCAGACGATGGTTACATCCGCGTCTGTGCCTCGGGTGATCTGGCCAAGCAGGGTCGATTTACCGACGCCGGAGCCCGCGAAGATCCCCAAGCGCTGGCCCTTGCCCAGGGTGTTCAAGCCGTCGATAGCGCGCACGCCAGTCTGCAGTGGTTCAGTGATCGCTGGCCGCTCCAAGGGGGGCGGCGCATCGGCTCGCACGGGCATTTCTTTGGAGTCGGAGCCCGGGTAGTTGATCTGTTGGCTTCCGCCGAAGGCTTGGCCGAAACCGTCGAGGGTCTGACCCAAAAGGTGGGTGCCGACGGTGACGGTGAACGGTGTGCCCAGGGCCGTGACATTCTGCATCGGTGAGATGCCGGCGAGGTCGCCGTGGGGCATGAGCAGGGTGCAGTTCTCTCGAAAGCCAACGACCTCTGCGCGAATCGATCCCAAGGGACCGCGGTCAATCAGGCACAGCTCGCCCATGGCAGCGGGCACGCCACCGGCCTCGACCATGACGCCGGATACCTTCTCTACCCGGCCCTGGAAGCGGGGCTGGCACGATGCCTCGATCGAACTCTGGAAGACGCTATCAAAGACCTCAAGCATCGTCGTTTGTCTCCAGATCCGAATCGTCGGCGTCGTTTCGATCAACCGGGGGAGCTTCCCCACCCACGGCAGTGTGCTCGTCCTTGGTGAGGTTGAGCAGGGTCTCTTCGTCCATGTCGGGGCTAATGAGCTCCGGCGCGACGAGGTTCGGTTGGGGCTGGCTGTCCACTGTGGGTTTCTCCGTAGTGGCGATGGCTATCGGTTCGGGTAGCGCGGGCGGCATGGGCTTGACCACGGGGAGCGGCGTCTTGTGGCCGGACATGGTCTTGTAGATCTGCTCTGCCGCGGCGCGAACGCAAGTGTCAATGTCCCGAACCAAGAGTCCCTGGGGCGTGGCTACATGAACCGTTCCTGCGGGCAGGGCCGAGTCACTTTGAATCTCGGTGCCTCTGCGGAGGGTGATGCCTTGCAGCTTCACGAAGTCATCGGGGCAGACGTGCACGACGCACGCGCCACGGCCGACTCCTGAGCGGGCTAGTGCATCGCGGACCATGCCCTCCATGTCGTGGCCTTTAGCTTGAATGGTGGTGCGGATCAGGTGGCGGGCAACTTCCTGCGCAAAGCGCAGGGCGAAGGCGGGCAGCTCTTGGAGGGCCTGCTTGCGGTCCTTGTCAAGTTGGGCCGTGGCGGCGTCGAGTTGGAGGGCGGCGTCTTGAATTGCGGCGGCGTAGCCCTCGGCGCGGGCAATCTCTCGCTGCTCCGCATGCCAATCGTCAACACTACCTTGGAAGAGTCGCGCTTTCGAGGGCGCTTGGGGAACGAGTATCGGCTCAAATGACAAGGTCTTCTCCGGACTTGGTGGGGCTGAACTCGCCAGAGTCCATCAGCGCGCGAACGGAATCCATGATTTCAGAGCGCATTAGATTCACCTCAGACATGGGCGTCGGACCCGTGAGCTCGCGCTCTTCGGCAACCATGCTGCGAACGCGGGTGGAGAGGTTCTCCATGATGTTTGACTCGATCTCGGGGGTACTCGCTTTGAGTGCGATGGAGAGGGTGCGCGTGTTGACCGATCCAAGGATCTTCTGCATCGCGCGCTTCTCCACCGAAGCCAGGTCGTCCCAGGTGAACATGTACTCGCGGATCTCTTTAGCGGCTTCCTCGTTGCTACCTTCGATACCACCCAGGACGCTCTGTTCGAGCTCGGTGCCCGAGTAGTTCAGGAGCTCGGCGACGGTCTTGAGCTGCTTGCTCGAGTCGACAGACGAGATGCTGCTAGCGGTGTCGAGTTGGGCGACCAGGTCCGCGGCGATGCCGCGCAGGGTCTCAAAACTCGGGGGAATCAGGGTGGTCATGCCACGCACAATCTGGAGTGCGGATTCTTCATCGAGGGCGGCCAATACGGCCGCGGAAGTGGAGGGATTCAGATGCGCAAGGACCACGGACGAGACCGGAATGGACTCGCCGCGTAGAACCGATGCGATGTTAGCCGGGGCGTAGTTGTCCACCTCGCGAAAGGGGAACTCCATCTGGTTGCGGGTGTCGATCTCGACCAGCACCTTGTCCGCACGGCCGGGGCCAAAGCTGTTCTCCAGCATGGCCTTCATTTCGGACTTTTTCTGGGGCCGCACGGGGCCACGCACGTTGGTCTTAGTCGCGATGTCCTTAAAGAGCAAGTGGATGCGCTCTTCCGTGGCCGCGCTCGCGTCCAGGTTCGTCATAGCTTCCGCCACCTCGGCAACGAGGTAATCCGGAAGATGCTTGATCAGGTCGACGGCCTGCTTCTCATCTAGACTGAGGAGGAAAGCGGCAACCTTATCGGAGCCACGTAGCTGTGCGTCGGCCATCTAGGATTTCACCGTGTTGCGGTCTTCGACGACCCAGTTGGAGAGGATCTGTGCAACGCGCTCGGGGTTGTTCTTCACCATGTCTTCGACCTGGGCACGGGCCAGCTGTTCGGGGGCAATCTCCACGTCAGCCATAATGGCTCCGTCGGAGGCGGTGGAAGTACTACCCGTAGTGCTGCTTCTGGAGGTCGCACCGGTTATGGACCCCTTAGAGCTCTTTAGGCCCCTTAGGAGCAGGATGACAAATGCGAGGGCGGAGACGATCTCCACACCCTTTTCGATCAGGAAACCGGTCGTCATACCACCGCTCTGGGGCAGCGGCACGGCCTCTTCCACAGCACCTTCGGGGATCTCGGGCACGTAGAAGGCGAAGGGGGCGGAGTTGTAGGTGTCAGCGCGTATCTTCTTGTCGTCGACGTAGCCGACCATACTCTTCACATTGGAGTCAATCTTGGCCTGGTCGGCAGCAAGGGACTCGTCATAGAAAACGCTGACGGACAGGCGCACCAACTTGGGTTGGGTTGAGATCACTACGCTGTCCTCGTAGCCCACATTGGATGTGGACTCTTTATCTTCCGTCTTGGACATCTGGACGGCGCTTGAGGCTCCGGAGACCGCTGCGGAATTTTCGCCCCAGTCGTCTTCGCCATTGGGCGTGTTGGATGCAGTACCAGCCAAGCCACCCGCACCTCCGGAAGAGCTGCTTCCGCCGACGGGCGTCTCTGTGGTGAGTGTGCGCTCGGAGTTCGGGACAGCTTTCAGGTATTCGTGCTTACTGCGGGTCTCTTGCTTGAAGTCAAAGACTGAGTGCACCGAGACCTTGACCTTGTTTGGTCCAAAGATGCTGGCGAGCTCATTGTTGACGTCACTCTCGAGGTTCTGGTCGTAAGTGCGCTGGAAGTCCAAGCCGGCCGCATCGGCCTGGCCGCTCTCGTCCTCTGGTGAGTAGACGGCTCGACCATTCGTGTCCATGATCGTGAGTCTCTTGGGATCGATACCCAGGGAGTTGATCACGGTGCTGGCAATCCTCTGGCCTTCTTCCTTCGAGAGGGCAATGCCTCCAGCGGTAGCTAGGACAACGGCAGCACTAGTGGGGCCCGCGCCACGCAGGGAGGTCCCGGTCTGTAGTAGGGACTGCAAGTTGGCGTCATCCACAAAATCGAGGGACTCGAGCAATAACTCGGTCTGGCTCCAGCGGGCTGCCATGAGCTTCTGGTTGCGCTCGCCGGCACCGTCAAAGACGCCGCCACCTGAGCCCGCAGCCAGGATGCCCTTCTCGCGCCCAACAATCGCGCCGCTCTCGGCGGCGGCTTGCTCAGCCTTCAGGACCTCCGTGGAGTTGACCACGATGGTGACCTTGGACTTGTCGTACTGCTGGCGGAAGTCAATGCCACGGGTAGCCAATGCGGAGGAGACTCTCGCGGCTTCCGCTTTGGTGAGGTCCGGCCACACGACTTCATAGTGAGAGTCGTTCGACACGAGGCCGACCACAGCTAAGGCAGCGATCATGGCCACGGAACTCATGGCTATGACAACCTTAGTGCCAATGTCTGTGGCCTTTAGGGCCTCGAAAAAATTTCTAAACTGGTCGTTCATTTGTTCTCACCTAGACGCTCATCCGCATCACCTCGCGGTAGGAATCGATCAATTTGTTCCGAACCTGTAGGGCGAAACGGAAAGAAAGGTCAGATTGCTTCAACTGTATGGCTACATCGTGGAAATCGTTGACTTCACCGTTGAGCATCTGCTCGGGCAGCTTGTCGGCTGCGTTGACCTGCTGATTGACCTCCGCGAGCCCCTTAGAGAGCTTTTCGGCGAAGTTTGGACCCTGGGTGCCGCCGACGCTGGAGACGCCGTCAGTGAGGCCCAGTCCGCCCGTGGCGCCAAGCCCCTGTTGGGCGCCGCCACCGGGAGTAATGCTGCCCGCAGCTTGTTGTTGGGCGCGCATAGCAGCCGCGATTGCCTCGCGAGCCATACCTCCGCCACCACCAATGCCATTAACCATGTCTTAGCTCCTTGAGTCAGCGCTAGCGCGCCATCTGCAGGGCTCGTTCAGCCATGCGTGTGAAGTTTTCTTGGGCCGCGAGGTTTGCCTCATAGGCGCGCATCGCGGAGACCAGGTCGGCCATCTCGCGGGTCGCAGACACGTTGGGCATGGCGACCATGTTGTTCTCATCCTTATGGGGGTGAGACTCGTCGAAGATCTTCTCAAAGGGCGTGGCGAAGTCTTGAACGACCTCGGCGCGCTTGAGTCCAACGGTCAACATCTGGCCGTTTGCGGCCTTCTGCACCAGCGGCTCGAACTTGACGAGCTGCCGGCGGTAGGGGCCGCCCTGGGCTGTTTTTGTTGTGCGCGCGTTCGCGATGTTCTCCGCGATGACATCCATGCGCACGCGCTCGGCCGAGAGGCCGGTTGACGTGCTGCGCATGCCCGCAAAGAGCTTATCGAGGCCAGCCATTAGCGACCGTCCCGGATTGCAGCATCCATCAGGCCAAAGTGGCCCTCAAGGATCGTGGCGTAGGTCTCGTAGGTCAGTCGGTTTTCACGCATAGCGTTCATCTCTGTTTCCATGGAAATGTTGTTTCCATCGGGCCCCTTGGGCTCGGTGAGGTCATCTTTCACGTTGGGGATCACGCCCGAGGCGAGCCGGTCGCTCTGCTTGAGGGCAGTGCGCAGTTGATCCTCGAACTGAACTTCCTTGCGGACAAAGCCCGGGGTGTTCGAGTTCGAGAGGTTTCCCGCAATGACCTGGCTGCGCAGGGTGCTCGCTGAGAGCAACCGCTGGATCAGGTCTAGTTTTTTTGCGCCGGCGTCCATAGTGATCTTCCTTTGTTATCTACTCAGGCCTAAGCCACGAGTCCGAGTTGCTTCCAAAGCTTCATCTTGTTGGACAGGGTCCGCGCCGTTACGCCAAGGCGCCGGGCAGCTTCTGTCTTGTTACCGTGGGTGCTCTCGAGGGTGCCGAGAATAGTCTCGCGCTCGACCTCCGAGATCGTCTTGTTCGCAAGCACGCGGCGCATTTGACCGGGGTGCAGGATTCCGGTCACGGCTGGATCGTTGCCAGCAGAGCCGGCCCTTGGGGCGGGACCAAAGACCAAGTCGTCGGCAGTGATCTCGTCACCTTGCAGCAGCACAACCGCGCGCTGGATGACGTTCTCAAGCTCGCGGACGTTGCCGCGCCACTCCCAAGTGGCGAGCTGCTCGCGGGCACCCTTTGAGAAGGTTGGCGCAGTGCGGCCGCTCTTCTGTCCGTAGTGCCGAGCGAAGTGCTCGGACAGGGGAAGGATGTCCTCGGTGCGCTCGCGCAGGGGCGCAAGGTGCAGGGGCAGGACGTGTAGTCGATAGTAGAGGTCCTCGCGGAAGTTGCCCGCAGCAACCTCGTCGGCCAAGTCGCGGTTCGTGGTCGCAACCACACGCACGTCGACCTTCAGGGTCTGGTTGCCGCCAACGCGTTCGAACTCTCCCTCTTGCAGGACGCGCAGTAGCTTGGACTGAAGCGCCGGCGAGATCTCCCCGATCTCGTCCAGCAGCAGGGTTCCACCGGCGGCTAGCTCGAAGCGCCCTTCGCGGCGCTTGACGGCACCAGTGAAGGCGCCGCGCTCGTGACCAAAGAGCTCGGACTCAAGCAGCTGCTCGCTGAGGGCCGCGCAGTTTACGCGGATGAAGGGCATGTCCCGGCGATCGGACTTCTCGTGCACGAAGCTCGCAACGCGCTCTTTGCCGGTGCCGCTCTCGCCGGTGATCAACACGGTTCCGTCGGAGGTAGCAATGCGCTGGGCTGAGGTCAGGGTCTCCAGCATCTCGCGGCTGCGGGCGATCATCTTCGGGGACTCGCCACCGCCAACCTGCTGACGCAAGTAAGCGTTCTCGCGCTCGAGTCGTGACGTGTGGGACACGCGCTCGACCACCAGGCGAATCGAGTCGGGGCTGATCGGCTTGACCATGAAGTCACGGGCACCGAGTCGCATGGCGTGAACCGTGGACTCGATGGTTCCATGGGCTGTGATCACGACGGCGGGCACTTCGTTGTGGCGCACGTTCATCGCTTGAATCAGCTCAATGCCGTCCATTCCAGGCATGCGCAGGTCCGTGAGCACAAGGTCGTAGTCCTTGCAGCTTAGGCGTTCGAGGGCAGCTTGCCCGCTATCGACAGCGTCGACAACAAGGCCAAGGGACTCGGCGGCTTCGGCAAGAAACTCCCGGGAGAGAGCGTCGTCGTCCACAACAAGGATTCGGTTTACAGCCATAGAGTTGGCTTTCTTGTTGTCAGAGTTATTCGAGGAGATCGACATGAATCAGCTTCGAGCGGTGAGAAGGGGGATGTGGATTGCAACCAGGGCACCGCCGAGGTCACTAGGGGAGTTTTGGATTTCAAGGTGGCCCCCGTGGAGGCCAGCAATGGTGCTCGCGAGAGCAAGTCCGAGACCCGTACCTTCGGCGCGGGTCGTGAAGAACGGGTCGAGGACGCGGCGGCGCATCTCGGGGGGGATACCGGGGCCGGCATCGTGAACTTCAAGGGCAAGCTCGCCCTCGTCTGTTTTGGTGGCCTTGATCAGCAGCGGGCTGCCGGGGGCAACATCCATGGCGTTCGCAACTAGGTTGCGCAGGGCCTGGCGTAGCTTGATGTGATCACCAGTGAAGGATGGCACGTCGGTGATGAACTGGACATCGGGCTGGCGTTGCTCAGGCGTGAAGGCAGCGTGCACGGCATCCTTGAGCAGCTCTTCCGAGCGGATCCCGCAGCGGTCGAGGCCTTCGGGGGTCGAGAGGGTCAGTAAGCTTGTAATGATGGCGTTGGCCTCCGCTGCTCCACGCCCGATGAGCATGGCCCAACGAGTAATTTTAGGGTCTTCGGTTCCAGTGGCCGCGAGGCGCGTCTGCATCAGATCCGCAAAGCCAGCGACGGCGTTCAGTGGGTTGCGCAGCTCGTGGGCGATGCCGCCGGCCATGGTGCCGAGTGAGGCGACCTTGTCCATGGCGTGCAGTCGCTCGGCAAGTGCGGTGATCTCGGTACGGTCGTCGATGATCTCAACCGTGCCAGTGGCGCGGCCTTGGTCGTTCCGTACTAAGGAAGAGCGCAGGTCGAGCACCCGGGCGTTTCCTCCTGCAAGCACAACGTTTCCGTCGTCGCTTCGGGCAGCCTTGAGTTCATCGAGGTCGGGGCTGCCAATGGCGGCTTCCTTCTGCGCGGCGTCAAGGCCCAGAGCGATCGCCGCCGCATCGTTGATGCGAACAATCGTTCCGTCGGCATCGCGAACCACCACGCCCGTGGGTAGGGCGGCGAGGATCGCTTCGAGATCACGAGTCACCTCGTCGAGCTCCACGACCTTGGTTTGCAAGCTGCGGTTTGCCACGGCGAGCTTGTGCTCCACGCGCTCGGCGCGGGCCTCAAGCGTGCTGTAGCTCTGCAGCAGGTTCGAAGAGATCTCGGAGAAGCTCCGCATGGCGGACTCGATCTTCTCGGAGCGCTGCTCGGTCACAGCGGTAGGGTCTACAAGTTGGCTCACTTGGAATCCCCCGCGGACTTCTTCTCGAAGTCGCGCTGCCAGATCACGAACTCCAGTTGTTGCTCGGCCTGTTTGGCATAGACACCAGCGGTGGCGTCGTCCTTCAGTTCGGTGTACAGATCAATCGCCTGGCTCCACTTGCCAAGCTTCTCGCTAAGGCGGGCCTTCCAATAGGTGACCTCGGCGCTCTTGTGCGCGCCGACCAGCAGGTCGAGTCCCTGTTGGTAGCGCTTTGCGCGGAAGCAAGCCTGTGCTTGGCGAAGGGGGTTCGCGCTGTAGCCCGCACCTTCGGGCGAGTCCGCTTTCACGGTGGTGGCCGGCTCGGCTTTGGGCGCGACCTCGGTGGTCGAGGGGTTGTTCGTGTTTGTCGCCCCGTCTTGGGTCGGCTTGCTGGTGGGCAGGTCAACTGGGCTAGGCTGGAAGCCGCCGTCGGCTGGGGTCGAGCCAGCATTGCCGCTGCCCATGGAGATGGCCGTGCGCAAGTTGGAAGACATACCTGTAGAGATACCGGCCAGGTTCAGCGGACCGTCCTTAGCTAGCACAGGTCCGGTGGCAAGGTCCGAGGCGACGGGGCCCATGGTGGTGGGCATGCTTTCGGTGGAGGGGTTGAGAATCTCTTGGCGGTCCACTTTCGCTTGTAGGGTTCCGACTTCGTTGCGCAGGGTGTCGAGCAACATGTCGCGACCGCGGGCATCTAGGATGGCCGGCTCGGTAAGACGAGTGACGACGCCGGTGGGAAGAGTCGCTCCGACCTGAAGCTTCTTCTCAACCTGGTTCAGCACGTCAATGGCGCGAACGGTCTCGTCGAGGGCCTCTTGCAGAGAGCCGGGGATCCCGCCGCCGAAGGTCAGCGCCGGGACACCGAGAACGATGCCAAGTCCAAGGGACAGGGTTCCTGTGAATTTCATCATCTGTAGATTCCTCCGTAGGCGTCAACGGCCTCATCGAACATGCCGGCGTCTTCGTAGAGCTCAGCAGCGACCAGGTCCAGTTGGGAGCGGTTTTCGAGTGCGGTTAGGTTCTTGCGCAGCTCGCGCATCAAAGTGATGGCGGACGTGTGCCCCTCGATGTCCGCTGTGCAGCGGGACCAGAGGGAGTAGAGCTTGACGCGCGTCTCTTCGGCCAGGTCGCCGTGGCGATCGGTGAGGGATGAGATCTCGCGGTAGGCGGCAACCGAGTCACCGGAGTTGTAAGACAACTGGGCGAGTTCGATGCGCTTGGCGGGATCGGTGACGTCTCCCGCTTTGATCAGGTCGAGACCAAGGCGCTCGTCGACAACAGCGCGCAGGTTGGTGAGCTTTGCGCTCAGGCCAACGTCTTCGCCGAAACGTAGGGCGTGGATGGCGCTGACTTCGTCGCCCTCGTCAAGGTAGAGTTCGACCGCCATCTCGATGGCCGTCAAGCGCGCCTGGCCATCGACCATGCGGGCGTAGGCCAGCCAAGCTTGGGCGGCGGGGCCGTACATCTTCATCCCTTCCAGGGCAATGGCGGTGGTGCGAATGTACTCTTCCGTAGAGACGATGCCCGAGCGCAGCTGGGCGATCGCGTCGAGGTCGCGCAGGGCTTGGCCGTAGTCGCGCAGACCGTTGTGGGCGCGGGCCAGAACCAAGAAGCGCTTCGAGCGCTCGGAGGGATCCGCGGTGGGACGCTCCATGTTCAGGACCTCGATTTTGTACATCGCCTCTTGGGGCATCCCAAGCTCTACGTCGCAGCGCGCGCGGCCGATGCGCTGGGCCGAGTGGAAGCCGTGGTCGATGCTCATGTTCTTGAGGTTGTCGTAGGACTGGACCGCGTCGCGCCAGTTGCCGAGCTTTTCATTGATGCGTGCCGTGTGAAAGTGGGCGTCCGCGACCTCGGGGAACATCGGGTACTTCTCTGGGACCAGCTGGTACATCTTGATCGCAGTGGCGAGGTTGCCGCCCTGCTCTTCGATCCAGCCCTGGGCCAGGTGGGCCGCCGGGGCGTGGTCGCTGTCGGGGAATGAGCGCACCGCACCGGCGTAGGCGACCTTGGCGGCGAGCAACATCTCCTGCTTATCGGTGGGGTCGTAGTCTTGAACGCGGATCGAGTTGCCGGCGCGCTCGAAGCTCAAGCCACAGCTACCCAGGACGAACTCGAGTGCCATGTCTAAGGGACGACGCTCTAGAGAGATCGTGACAAGGGGTTGGATCTTGTTGGCGTCAAAGCCAAGGACTTCCAGGCCAACGCTCGTCCCAATCGCGTCGATGACATTGCTGACGCGCATGTCCTTGGCCCGCACGGAGATCAGGGTTTCCCCGTTCTCGTAGGAGGCCGAGACCGAGAAGTCGTTGGGCTGTTGAGCCGTGGAGCTCAGGGCCAGGGCGCAGGTCAGGATTAGGGCCTTAATCATGCTTGGACTCCTTGAGGGCTAACACTTCGGCTTCCATGCGCCAGCTATCGGCCAGCATGTAGCTAGCTTTCGATTCGATGGCGTCGCGTTCGAGGGGCTGGAAGTTGTCGACGATGGCCAGCAGGTTGTAGAGACGCTGGCGACCAGCCGGGTAGAGCCCAGCTTTGAAGTAGTCGTTCACGTCGGAGAAGGCGGGGTGGTCGCCTTTGGTGTAGGAAGAGGGCACAGGCTTCGCGGGGGAGCCGAGCATCTGGACCTGCGCTTCGAGCGAATCCACTTGGGCCTTCAGCATGCTCTCGCGGTAATCGAAGTCCGTGGAGTTGGGCTGCTGCTGACCCACTGCGACCTGAGTGGGCGCTTGGTTCGGGCTCGAAGCGGGCTTGCTCATCGTCACCGCAACGTTGGCTAGGGTGATAATCGTTGCGAAGGCGATCGCCGCGCTGGTCTTGGTGAGGTGCAGCTTGCTCAGAGCGTTGTCGGCCGGGCTCGGGGCCGCAGTCGGCGCGGGTTGAGCATAGACCGGTTGCGGTGGAGCAACGGGCTGGACGACCTGGGCTTGGTAGACGGGTTGGGGCTCGGGAGCAGCAGCAACGGGTGCAGCGGCGATTGGTGCTGCAGCGGCAGGCGCAGGAGCGGTAGCAGCCTGAGCCTGGACCGGTGCGGCCTTGCCTCCAGCTTCGATCGAATCCACGTCAATCGCAAGGCTCTCGAGGTCGCCGAACAGATCGTCGAGATCAATCTCGAGCGAGTCGTCGTCCTCAAGGTCGCCGAATTCGAATAGGTCGTCTGAGTCATTCATGGCAAGTGTCTCGTTCAGCTCCAAAGCGCGGTCTGCGCGCGGTCAGAGGATTGGCTTGCAGAGGCCAGAAGGATCCGGCCAACCGTGCTCGCCAGTGCGGAACCAATGAACTCGGCTCCATCGCTTGAGGGGCTCCCAAGGAAGCGGCGCGTGGCGGCGGGTGTTAGATAGTCGAGGTCTTCGCCGCTGGCCGGCTCCTCGTCGAAGTGGGTCGGCGTCAGGTGGAACTCCATGGTGATCTTCGTTCCGGCAGACGTGCTGTCGATGTGGAGGTGTTCGGCAAGTCCAGCGGCGATGTCCAGGCCGTGGCAGCTCTCGTCTGCATTGAGCGCTGTATCTTCCGGCGCGAAGCCGATGCCGAGGTCGCGCACCTCAACTGTGGCGCAGTCGCCGGCGAAGTTTGCGGACAAGAACAGTGGGCCCTCGCCGCCTTCGTAGGCGTGGAGTCCAGCGTTGGCCGCGACTTCGGCGGCCGCAGTCACAACGCGAAAGCGGTGACTGCGGGAGATGCCAGCGCGGGTAGCGCAGGCGGTGAGCTCACGACAGAAGTCGCTTTGGCCGGCTCGATTGGAAGTGAATGCGCGGTGCAGTTCGCGGCTCGGAAGCGCGGCGGCTTCGAGGGCGACCTCGTCGGTTACGCAGATGGAGGTAATGACTTGGTCCAGGTCAAAGATCCCGGCGAAGACGTCATTGGCGCCGGCGCGGAGAGCGTCGCGGCAGGCCTCAAAGTTTGCCTCGTCGAGGATCGCGACGAAGCGCATCGGGGCGACACCACCTTGGAAGGCGGTGGTGATGGCCAGGTTGGCCTTGGCATTGTCCGTACTGCCCGCGTCGATGACGAGGGCGTCGGGTGTGGTCTGGGCGAGGGCGGCATCCGTGTCCAGGCAAAGAACGACGTGATGGCCTAGGGTGCGCAGGGCGGCCGCAAGGGGCTGCAAGCGATCACTCTGGGAGCTGGCATCAGCAATCAGCAGGACGTTTTTCGTGGTCGGGGAGTTCGTCATTACGCCGCGTTCTCCTGGAGCATCTTGCTCTGGACTTTGATCTCGATGGTGGTGTCGCCGGCCGCAGTGTTGGTCTCGATCATCGGGCAGCCGATGACTTTGAGGTCGCGGGAGGCGATCGCGTGGCAGAGCCCCGTGGGATCGCCGAGGTGGTCCGACGCACCTTGGAAGGTGATCGTGAAGGAGGCGCCGCTCCTCGTTCGCTTGACGTTCAGCAGCACGCCGCTCTGAGCCAGGGGCGCAGAGGCTTCGATCAACCGTGCGATCGAACGCGAGAGCACCGGCCCGTCGACCCGCAGGTCCGGCAAGTTGCGATCACGAGCGATGTACAGTGAGCTCCACATGTCGTGGGGCACATGGAAGCGAGCGGTGTAGACGACCTCGTTCACCGAGCACTCGATGACCTTGGCCTGGGGCTGGTAGGTGTAGTCGAGCAGGTCCTGCACGTTGCGACCCAGTCGGTTGACCTCCGCAAGGACGGCGCCGACCGCACCGTCACTTGTCACACCCTTGCCAAGTTCGCTCCGCAGACTCTCCATCGACGAGCGCAGCTCATCGATGGGAACAAGCAAGCCGCGCTGCACCGCGTGTCCAATCACGGCGTTGGATCCAGGCGACGTTGCGTGTGCTGGGGAAGACGAACTCTCTCTGGAGGAGGCGTGGGTGTTGGTGGTCATCGCGGTCGGGGGATTGTCTGGGGAATGGGCGTTTGGGCGGGAACCTCTGTCCCGCTCTGCCGCATTCATCGACCCCGACCCGGAAATGCTTTAGGGACCAATCCCCGAGATCCGGTAATCCTTTCCCACTTCGGGCAAATCTTGCACAGCCCCTAAATGCAGCATCCTCGCCCAGGGGCTCCATAGCCCCCTGGGCCCTATCTAGCGGATCCCGAAGCGGCGCATCTTGTGGTAGAGCGTCGTCCGGTGGATTCCCAGCTGCCTGGCCGCAAGGCTGCGATTTCCACTGCTGGCTGCCAGGGCCCGCCGAACGGCGTCTTCCTCCAGCGCGTCCAGGGAGAGGCTGCTCGTGCCGGGCGTGGGAGCTAGAATCAGGTCCTCACCGGCAAGGTTGAGGCCCATGAGCCCCAAAGTGGCACTCGTGACAACGACATTAGTGCCATTTGAGCCAAAAAAGGCCCCGTTGAGCACCGATTCGAGCTCATACAGGTTTCCTGGCCAACGATGGGCCAGTAGGGCGGCCCGGGCGTCGGGTGCCAGATCGGGCATCGGCAGGCGCAGGCGGGCCGCGTAGGCCCCCAGGAAGTGCTCTGCATAGGGCAGGATCTCCTCGACGCGCTCCCGCAGGGGTGGCACATCCAGGGTCAGCACGTTCAGGCGATACTCCAGGTCTTCCCGAAGGCGCCCCTCTTCCATCGCTAGGCCCAGGTCCTCCCGGGACGCGGCGATCACCCGGATGCCGGGATCCGCAGGCACCGTATCCAGGTGCCCGGATAGCAGGAGATCGAGCGCATCCTGCTGTTCGTGGTCCAGGCTCGTGGCATCGGCTAGGTATAAGGTGCCGCCGATCGCTCGCTCCAAGACTTCGGGGCCAAGGGCTTCGCCAGCCGCGAGCACAACGAAGGCGCCGTCCCGCCTAGCCGACGCGGCGTGGAGCCGGCGCGCCCAGGTCTGCTTCCCAACCCCGAGCTCGCCGGTAATCGAAACCGTGGTCTTCGGTGTCGATGCTAGGCGCAACACCTCGGCCTCAAGACGTTTCGTAAGAGGCGAAATCGAAATCTCGGCCAAGGGGCTAGGTGTGTGGCAATCCATAAGAGGAAGGTTCTCCCGAACCAGCGCCCACCATCCGCTGCAACCACTCCACTTTCCACACAAAAACTCGATTCCGACTTCAGCCGCTCCGAGCCCTTCCGAGAACTGCTCTGGACACCAAGAGAGTCCGCCACAAAACAGGCCTCGGACAGGGCCGGCAAACTCCCTTGAGATTCCACTTACCACTCATTCCACGGGAACCACACCATGAGCCTCCGAGTCAACACGAACATCTTCTCGATGACTGCCCAGAAGAACCTGGCCAATCACTCGAACCAACTTCAAAGCAGCTTTGCTCGCCTCTCCTCCGGTCTCCGGATTGTGAGCGCCGCA
>JBLHWM010000004.1:0-36658 GCA_047629095.1 Planctomycetota bacterium
CCTTCAGGCCGCCAGAATGCTTGTTGCAATCGTTTTGATTGCAAGCAGCGCATTGGCTCAGACCGTCATTACGGTCGATGCTAAGCAAGGAATAGGCTCGGACTTCGCCGACTTACAGGCCGCTGTCGCCGCGGCAGTCGACGGGGATGTACTTCTAGTTCGAGCGGGCGTGTACGCCGGACTCGACATCAACGGGAAGTCACTCGTGGTGGTCGCTGAAGAACAGGACACCCCACACATTCTCGGCGCGAGCATTCGCAACCTAGCCGTCGACCAAGATGTGGTCTTGGCCGGCCTGCGGATCTCTTCGACTGCGGGTGCTGGCCTACGAGTCCTGAACAACCAGGGCCCCGTCCTGGTCGAAGACTGCAAGATCTTGGGCGCGGATGGCGGCCACAATGCTGCGATCAGCGAAGACGGTCATCCCGGCGTACACATCGTCGAATCTTTCGGCGTCTCCTTCGCAAGCTGCAAATTGATCGGTGGTAGCGGAGCCGGCTTTGAATCCACCACCTTGTCTTCCACAGGAAGCGGCGCCGAGGGTTGCTTCGCCACAGGGCCGGCTAAAGTCGCCCTGTTTGGCTGTGAAGTCTTTGGTGGCCAAGGCGGCCACTCGAACCCGAATGAATCGTTCTGGGGTGGAAATGGAGCCCCCGCAATTCGAACTGTCTCCACCACCCTCGACGTGGTTGGCTGCAAGCTTGTCGGAGGCGACGGCGGCGACGGTGGCGAGGATCCCGGGGCATTCCCTGGGGGCCCGATCTGCGGCAACGGCGGGGATGGCGGCAACGGCATCAAGTCCTCCAACGGCGGCCCGGTCACGCTCGGTACCGTGCGCTGCTCCGACACCAAGATCACTACGGGCAAGCAGGGTCTTGGCGGTTTCGGCTGCTCCCACGGCGCGCCCGGTTTGGACTATGAAGTTCCGCCGGGCCAGCCGACGGAATTGGGCATCAAGTTCATCGACCTTGACGTGGACTCTCCGCTACCGGAGACCGACCCGATTTCGCTGCACATCCAGGCCCCCGCTGGCACTGCGCTCTTTCTCGGGGTGAGCACTTCGATTGGCTTCCAATTCAGCGCACCGCTCCAAGGTGTCGCGCTGATAGACTTCGCCACTACCCAGATCATCCCCATCGGTATTGTCGGTCCATCCGGCCATCGAAACATCTCCCTCGAGAACTCGATTGCCATCCCCCCCGGAAGAGCGCTGTACTTCACGACCCAGATTGCAGGTATCTCTGCTGAAACGACATCGTTTAGCATTGGTGAGCCCGCAAGCTTTGTGATCCTCGACGTCTAGCTCGTCGGGGAGAGACCGCCCTGCCAAACGCGCTCCCGCCCCATGACTCGCCGCCTCACCAAGTCTCGGTTCAAGCTCGCATCCGAGTGCCCGACGAAGCTCTTCTACACGCGCAAGCGCGACGTCTATCCCGACAAGTCCTTCGACGACTCGTTCCTCGCGGCCCTCGCCGAGGGCGGTAACCAGGTCGGCGAGCTCGCCACCCTCTACTACCCAGGGGGCACCATGGTGGAGACCCTCAATGAGGTCGATGCCCTGGCCCAGACGAACGCGCTGCTGGACCAAGAGGACGCCATCATCTACGAGGCGGCCATCCTCTTCGAGAACCTCTTGATCCGCGTGGATGTACTAGTGAAGCGCGGCCAGCGCGTGGATCTGATCGAGGTCAAGGCCAAGTCTTGCAAGGAAGGTGGCGCGGAGCAGTTCGTCGGTAAGAAGGGTGGCCTGCTCAGTGGGCACAAGCCGTATATCGAGGACGTCACCTTCCAAAAGTTCGTGCTGCAAGGCGCCTTCCCGGCATTCGAAGTCACGGCGTACCTCATGCTGATGGACAAGACCGTGGCCTGCCCAACCGACGGGCTGCACCAGAAGTTTCTTCTGGTGCAGGATGCAGACGGGCGCGCGAGCGTGCGGGTCACGGCGGGCTTGACGGATGCCGAGCTCGAGACGCAGCTCTTGCGTGCGATCAACGTGGACGAGCTTGCGGAGGGAATCCTTGGCGCCACGGACCACGGCCCCGATGGCAACCTGAGTTTTGCCATGTGGGTCACGAGCCTCTCCGACTTCTACGACAGCGATCGCAAGTTCGCCTCCCCCATCGGCGCCAAGTGCGGACAGTGCAGCTTTCAAGCGAACGATGCCGAGAAGGCCGCCGGCCTGAAGAGCGGTCTAGAGGAGTGCTGGACCGCGGCGCCCGAGTGGACCGAGTCCAGCTTTGATGTCCCCAAGGTCCTGGACATCGGCAACTTCCGCGGCAAGCAGGCGCTGATCGAGCGGGGCGCATCCAGCCTGCTCCAGGTCACCCAGCAGGACCTCAAGTACAACGGCGAGATCGCGGACAAGATGAACGGCAAGGAGCGCCAGTGGCTCCATGTGCGCTCGGTGCAGATTGGCGACGACTCGATGCACCTGCGCAGGCACGAGCTCCGGGAAGAGCTCGCCACCTGGAACTACCCTCTCCACTTCATCGACTTCGAGACCGCCTCGCCGGCCATCCCCTTCCACAAGGGACTGCGCGCCTACGAGTCCCTCGGCTTCCAGTTCTCCCACCACACGGTCTTCGAAGACGGTCGCGTCGAGCACAGCGGCGAGTACATCGACGTGGAGCCCGGCCACTTCCCAAGCTACGACTTCGTGCGCGCCCTCAAGGGCGAGCTCGAGGGCGACAACGGCTCGATCTTCAAGTACTCGCCCCACGAGAACACCATCCTCTCGGCCATCCGCTCCCAGCTCATTCAGGAAGAGGACCCGCCCGCCGATCGCGCCGAGCTGATCGCCTTCATCGAGTCCATCGCCCACCCCACCGGCTCGGTCGCCTCCCGTTGGCCCACGCCCCAGAGGGACATGATCGACATGCTCGAGACGGTCAAGCACTACTACTACGACCCGGCCATGGGCGGCTCGAACTCGATCAAGAAGGTGCTGCCGGCGATCCTGAACGGCTCTGAATTCCTCCAGGCGAAGTACGCCGCGCCGGTCTATGGCGCCACGGACGGGATCCCGAGCCTGAACTTTGTGGACAAGGTTTGGGTCGAGCGCGATGACACGGGCCAGGTGCGCGATCCCTACCAGCTGCTGCCAAACCTCTTCGAAGACCTAGACGGCCTGCAGCTCGAGGACATGCTCTCCAAGGAAGAAGCGCTCGCCGACGGTGGCGCCGCCATGACCGCCTATGCCCGCCTGCAGTTCACCGAGATGCAAGAGCACGAGCGCGAGCTACTGCGCCGCGCGCTGCTCAAGTATTGCGAGCTCGACACCCTGGCGATGGTCATGATTTTTGAGGCCTGGAAGGACTGGACCGGGCCGGCCTGAGACTTCGCGGCAAACGTCGACGGACTGGACTCCAGCGCATTTGGCCCTAGACTCTAAGGCATGAAATCAACCTGGCGCACGCTTGCACTTGCTCTGCCGCTTCTCTCCTCCCTCGGCTGCCACACTGCGCCCGAGGTTCAAGAACCCCTCGTGTATGGCGAGCCGATTCGCAGCACCCACACGAGTGAGGCGACCATCGCCGGGGCACGTCTTCAGTACCAGCTCTCGCAGCCCAGCAGAGAAAGTGCGCCGGCCGACGGCTGGCCCCTCCTGCTGTTCCTGCACGGTGCGGGCGAGCGGGGCTCCCAGATCGACCTAGTCGGTATCCACGGCCCCCTCAAGCACGCGAACGAATTCCCCGAGCTGCGCGGCGCCGTGATCGTGGCTCCCCAATGTCCAGAGGATGCCTGGTGGAAGGCGGGCGCTCTCAAGACTTTGGTCGATGAGGTTCGCGCCGCCCACCCAATCAACTCGAAGCGGATCTATATAACGGGACTCAGCATGGGCGGCTACGCAACCTGGGGCCTGCTGTGTCGCTTCCCCGACTCCTTCGCCGCGGCTGTCCCCATCTGCGGTGGCGGCGAGACCCAACGGCTCTGGGCTGGCCCCAGCTCGGGCTTCCAACTCGACGGCCTGCTGCGAGCAAGCCACGTGCCGATCCGCGCCTTCCACGGTCAAGACGACAGGGTCGTTCCCGTGGGAGAATCCGAGCTGCTCATCGACGCTCTCCAAGCGGCTGGCTCTAACGCCAGCCTCACGACCTACCCCGGAGTCGGCCACGACTCTTGGTCCGAGACCTACGCCAATGGCGAGCTCTACACGTGGATGTTCGCCCAGGAACGAGGCACGGACTAGGCTATTTGCCGCCTAGCCAAATGCGTCGCCACGCCCGAGGCTGTACACTGCGCGGCATGAAGCGAATCGTGCTGCACATCGGCTACGGCAAGACCGGAACCACGGCCATCCAGGGCGCCCTCGCGGCGAACCGTGGGCTCTTGGCCGAGAACGGAATCCACTACCCCAAGTGGCACGACTTTGTCGAGCGCGACAACCACAACGGGATCGCGAAGTGCCTGACGTACCAGCACCACGCGCACTTCCTGGATGGCTTCTTTCGGGAGCTACACCAGGTCAGTGCGGAGACCCTAGTACTCAGCGGTGAGACCCTGGCGATCTATCCCGAGCGCGGCACCCAGGCTCGGCCCCAAGTGTCCATGATCGACGGCTCGGTCTTCCAGCGCGGCTACCGCGCGGATCCGGACTGGCAGCTCAAAAAGCGCGATCTAATCGGCCAACTGAAGGGCCTACTGCCGGATGCGGACGAGGTCCGTGTCGTCGTTTTCCTGCGGCGCCAGGATCGCTGGATCGAGTCCATCTACAACGAGGACGTGAAGGGCGGCTACACCAACCTGCCCTTCCACGAGTTCGGTGAGTACTACAAGAACTGCCTGCACTACGACCAGCAGATCGGTCTTTGGGCAGATGCCTTTGGCGCGGAGAACATCGACGTGCGCGTCTATGAAAAGCAGCAGCTCGGCCCGGGTGTGGTCCACCAGTTTTTCGAGGCGGGCCAACTCGCCGGGAAGATGGACTCACCAGCCGCTCTGGCCAGCGCTCTGAAGTCCCCTGAGAATCGCACGCCCAATCCGCGCCTTACGGACGATGCCCTCGCCTACCGCCGCAAGCTCAACGGCCGCATCGCATGGATGCCCGAGTTGCTCTGGGGCCGCGCGAACTCCTGGGCGCGCCAAAGGGCCGAAGCGCGCTCGGCCAAAGCCGGCAAGGGTGAACTCTTCACCAAGCAAGGCATCATGGACGACAACACACGGCGCGAGTTCCTGGACGGTTTCGCCGCCGGCAACGCCGCCATCGCCCGGAACTACCTCGGCCGCGAAGACGGCGTCCTGTTCCGGGACGAGCTCTAGCACCATGATCTCCCTATGAGCCTTGCCCGAACCTGGATCGAAGTCCGCATCACCGTCCCCGAAGGCTGGGGCGAGCTTGTCGCCGGCCTCTTCGCCGACTCGCCCTTTACCGGCGTTGCCTATGGCCCCGCAACCCTGGCGTCAACGGCTGCGCCAGAGGGCACCGAATACCTGCGCGCCTATCTTCCCATCAGCCACGACTCGGACGAGCTGCGCGCGAGCATTCGGCGCAACCTAGACGAGCTGGCGGAGAGCGTCACTCTGGACGAGCTGCGGGAGATGCCCATTCGCTACAACGCCCTGCCCGCCGAGGACTGGGCCAACTCCTGGAAGCGCAGCTGGAAGCCTTTTCGATGCGGCGACATCGCCGTGGTGCCACGGCACTTCAAAGGCGAGCTGCGGCCCACGGACATCCCCATGCGCCTGGATCCCGGGGGCGTTTTTGGCACGGGCCGCCACGCGACCACGCGCACGATCATGCTGGTGATGCAGGGCAAGATGAAGGGCGGCGAGCGCGTGCTCGACGCCGGTTGCGGCACGGGAATCTTGGCCTGCGCAGCGGCCCTTTCCGGCGCGGGCGACGTACTTGGTTTCGATATCGATCCCGGTGCCGCCTCCCACTTCGAGGAGCTCACCCGCGACAACGCCGTAGAGGCGAAGTGCCACTTCCGCGAGGGTGGCTTCGAGGTGCTTGGTGACGAGGACACGGGCTTCGACGTGATCCTCGCCAACATCTACGCCGACATTATTATCGAGCACGTGCACGAGCTCACCGCGCGCCTCGCACCCCACGGCTGGTTCGCCTTCAGCGGTTGTCACCGCGCCCACGCGGACGACGTGCGCGAGGCCTTGGCCGGCGCCGGACTCGTCCTGGAAGAGGAGCGCGTGCGCGGCCTCTGGCACACCCTCGTCGGGCGCCGCGCTTAGGTCGCCGCGCCCACTTGGCGCTTGCCCCCTTACCATTGCATTCACAGCGACATGGGGACGACTTGTCGTTCGATGTGAGTGATGCCTGATTTCTAAGCTTGCCAATCGAACGAGGGCGAGGATGATGGTGTCTCACCTCTTACTGCTAGGAAATTATGCTCTTGGAATTCGCTCTCGCCTGTGCTGCCGCTTTTAGCTTGTCCGCTCCCCAGGAGGAGCTTCGGGTGCCTGCGCATGCGGCCTATCACGACGATTCCACGGACATGGGCGAGCAGCTTGCGCTCTGGTTTGGTTGGCTGGAAAAGGGAGAGGTCAACTGCAGCGTTGAGCTCAAGCGCCCGGTGGGGCAGTCGAAGAGCTACGAGCTCCGTGTCGGCGACCAAAAGGTATATGTACTCACCCAAGGAGACGATGAAGCAGCTCCGCTGGATTTCGGGAGTTTCCAGGTGAATGAGTCCGGCTACCAGCGCTTCGAGCTTGTGGATACCGGTGAGTATTCGGGCAAGAGCGAAGTGGTTGCGCTGGTCTTAGAGGCCGCCAACATTAATGAGGCCCACTTCAATCTCAAGCCTCGCAAGAACGCGGCTTCTGTTCATCTCGCTTATCCGTTGGGCGACCTTGGCGAAGTCGAGGCGTTCTATTGCGAGGTCACCGCAGACGAGGATCCTCTCTGGACCTACTACATGGCCACAGGTTGGCATCGCGGCTACTTCGGGATGCAGGTGAACAGCGAGACCGAGCGGCGCATCATCTTTAGTGTCTGGGATAGCGGGAACGAAGCCGTGGATCGCGACAAGGTTGAGGATGCCAACCGCGTGCAGCTCGTGGACAGGGGCGAGGACGTGGTTACTGGCAGCTTCGGCAACGAGGGCACCGGCGGACACAGCCACTTGGTCTTCGACTGGAAGACGGGCGAGAAGCAACGGTTCTTAGTCACGGCCAAGGCGGACGACGAGACCCACACGACCTTTGCCGGCTACTACTTTCGACCGGACCTCAAGCGGTGGATGCTGGTCTCGAGCTGGCGCGCTCCGAAGGAGGGCAAGCTGCTGCGAGGCCTCTACAGCTTCTCGGAGAACTTCAGTGGGCGCAATGGGCACCTGCTGCGCAAGGCGCGCTTTGGCCAGCAGTGGGTACGCACGAAACAAGGTGAGTGGCGCGAGCTGACCCGGGCGACTTTCAGTCACGACGCAACCGGCAAGAGCGACAGGATGGACCGATTTATGGGCATGAGCGACGGCGAGTTCTTCCTCTCACACGGTGGCTTTGTGGAAGGCGAGGGCGTCTTTGGCGAGGCGTTTGATCGCCAGCCTACGGGCACGCTGCCCACAACGAGCAACCCCTTGGAGAGCGGCTCCTGGCGCGCTGTCTTGGACAGCCCGGGCGGTGAGCTGCCCTTTGAGCTCTCCCTCGAGACGGTTGGCCAAATCCTTGGAGACTTCAATGTGGAAAGCCCAGCACAGGAGTCCATCCAAGATCCGGTCATCACCCCCACAATCGTTGCCAAGATTCACAACGGAGCCGAGGTCATCCCCTGTGGCGAGGTGCAGTTCGACGGCGATCGAATCGTGATTTCGCTCCCGCCCTACGACTCGCGCTTGATCGCCCAGGTCGCTGCGGACGGTCGTTCGATGACCGGACATTGGGAGAAGTTCGTCGGGAAGGAGGAGCTGCGCACCATGCCGTTTTCAGCTCGCTTGAGCGACGAGACGCGCTTCCCTTACGACGAGGGTCCCCATGCCTTCCCCATGATTCCCCGTGGGAACGCTGGCGGCCCCTCGGACTTCTACCTCGACACGGCCCGCGAGATCGATGGCCGCTGGCAGGTCGACTTCGCCGCGGACGCGAACGCCGCGGTCGGCATCTTCCACGCGAGCGCCGGCGGGCCTGCCACTGGCACGTTCTTGACGACCTTGGGAGACTACCGCTACTTGGCTGGCAACTACGCCTACGGCCGTCTGCGGCTGTCGTGCTTCGACGGGGGCCACGCGTTCTTGTTCGATGCGAAGATGACCGAGGGTGGCAAGCTCGAGGGTGACTTCTGGTCCAGCACTTCGTGGCACGAAAAGTGGACCGCGACGAAGGACGGTGAGGCTGCCCTGCCGGACTCCTTCGGACTGACCACCTGGGATCCGGGCGCCAAGCTGGGGGATTTCTCTTTCCTCAACCGAGACGGCGAGAGCGTGCCCCTGGACGATCCCCAGTTCGCGGGCAAGGCGCGCATCATCTCGATCTTCGGGACCTGGTGTCCCAACTGCAACGACGAGGCCGCTTACCTCGCCGAGCTGCATGAGCGCTACGGCGAGCGGGGCCTCGCGATCCTTGGCGTCGCCTTTGAACTCGACGATGACCTTATGCGTAGTGCCGATGTCGTGGACCGCTTTCGCAAGCGCCACGGCGCGACCTGGCCCGTGCTCTTTGGCACCATCGCGGACAAGGCAGTCGCCTCCGGTTCGATCCGCGGCTTGGACAAGGTGCGCGCCTTTCCCACCACCCTGTTCATCGACGCAAACAACCAAGTCCGCGCGGTCCACACGGGCTTCGCCGGTCCCGCCACGGGCAGCGCCCACCTGCACATGCGGGAGCGCGTTGAGAGTCTCGTCGAAGAGCTCTTGCGCGAGGCAGAGAGCCAGGACAAGTAGCCGCTCGAAGTGGTGTACCGGACCTGGGTGCCTGGCCTTAGTACAAAGGCTTGAGCGGTGCCTTGGGTTTGTGTGCGCCTTGCGCGTAGGGCCGAAGCAGACGAGAGCTTGCGGCCCAAACCGCACTCGCCCACCCGCTCGATTCGAACATTCATGACAGCGGATGGAGCGTTTTGCCTCGCCGCGCTTTGCAACGGCCCGGGGAATGGCGACGATGCGCCTATGGGTAGTGATGTGAATCAAGAGCGCGCCAAGCGCATCGACAAGTTGCGGACTGGAACGGCCTTTGATGTGCTCGTGGTTGGCGGTGGAATCACAGGCGTCGGCATCGCCTTGGATCTGGCGGCACGTGGGCTCAAGCCCTTAGTGATCGACAAGGGCGACTGGGGCGGCGCGACCTCGAGCGCCTCGTCGCGACTCGTGCACGGCGGGCTGCGCTACCTGGAGCACTTTGAGTTCTCCCTGGTTCGCGACTCGTGCCTGGAGCGCGCACTTCTGCTGGACAACGCAGCGGGATTCGTCTGGCCCGAAGAGTTTCACTTCCCCGTCATGCGCGGCGATCGCGTGGGCGCGACCAAGCTGATGGCTGGACTGTGGCTGTACACGGCCCTCGCCACACCGCGCGCCCTCGGCCTGCCCACCCGCCGCTCGGCGGCCGCGTTAGAGCGGCGCATCCCCGGCATCGACCGCGCGCGCCTCAAGGGCGGCGGCAGCTATATCGACGCGGCCACGGACGACGCGCGCCTGACCCTGGCTATTCGGCAGACCGCCGAGCGCGAGGGCGCGACCAGCCTGTCGCGCATCGAGGCCCTCTCGATTGAAGACCGCACCACCGGTCCGATCACACGCCTGCGCGACCTGGAGACCGGCGACGAGTTCGAGGTCACGACCAAGGCCGTCGTGCTAGCCGGTGGGCCATCCACGGATGCACTGCGCTCGCTCTGTGTTTTCCAAACGGACGCATCGAGCAAGGCGCGCGAAGCTGCCTGGACCACGCCGACCCGCGGCAGCCACATCGTCCTGCCCCGCGCCAAGCTGCCCACGGACGGCGCCGTAATCTTCACCTCGGCCGTGGACGGTCGGGTCATGTTCCTGATCCCCTGGCCCAACCACACCATCGTCGGCACCACGGACATCGACGACGATGCCGCCAACCCAAAAGACGGCTCGCCCCGCGGGCGCCCCGTCGCGACCGCGGCCGAAGTCCAGTACCTCGTGGACTCCGCCGCCGCCCTGGTGCCGGCCTCGAAGCTCACCACCGACGACGTCATCTCCACCTGGGCCGGCCTGCGCCCACTGCTCGCCGCGCCCCCGGGCAAGGGCCCATCCGAGCGCTCCCGCGAGGAGCGCATGGAGCGCGACGGCAATCTCTTCACCATCGCCGGAGGCAAGCTCACGGGCTACCGAAGCGCGGCCGAACAGCTCGGCCACATGCTGACCAGCGCCCTGGGAATCGGTCTGCCAGACAAGGCCTCCCCCACCCGGAAGCTACGCCTAGAAGGTGCCCTCGGCGGCACAATTCCACGGCCCGCCTGGTCCCGACTCACGCCCGAGACCAGCAAGGTCCAAGCACTGGATTCCCTGGCCCTGGCATGGGACGCGCGCTACGCCGCACGTGGCGCGGACGTTCGAGCGTTCTGCGCCTCGCGCCCAGCTGGGCTCGACATGCTCGACGGGCGCACGCTCTGGGGCGAGGTCGACTGGGCCGTGCTCTTTGAAGACGCCCGGGGCCTGGTTGACTTCCTTTTCCGGCGCAGCGACGTCGGCCTTGGACAGCAGCACTTCGTCGCCGAACTTATCCCGGCCCTGGCCGAGCGCATGGGACGGCTTCTGGACTGGTCCGACGAGTGCCGGGCCGTCCAGATCGACCGTGCCACCGAAGAACTCGAACGCCGCCACGCCTGGCGCCAAGAGTAAAATTTCGAGGCCGCCCTAACAGGACCCCCGCTTTGCCCTTGGGAAAGCCGCGCTTGGGCCCCAAGGTATGTCTAACAAATGCCGATCCTAGGATTGGACCTATTTATAGTTGCGAAGCCCTGCTTGGACTGGGCCCCTCGAACCGAATCCTCTTCCGAACCCCATGACGCTTCTCCTGCTTGTCCTCGCCCTTGTGGCGGCGGTCACCCTGCTCTACCGCAACCTGCCCCTGTACGCTGCTGCGGTGGCCTGGGCTCTTGTGCTCTTCGCCTTGTTTGGAGGTCCTGTCGAGGTCGGCCAAAGCTGGTACACGGGCTTGGGTTCCAATTGGATTTGGATCGCTGTCCTCTGGTTTGCGCCCTTGGCTCTTCTTGGTCCGACTCCGATACGCCGCGCTTTGGTTACGCCGACGGTCTTCAAGATCATCGCGCCGATCTTGCCGGTCATGAGCGAGACCGAGAAGACCGCCCTAGAGGCGGGAAGTGTCTGGTGGGACGGCGATCTCTTCTCCGGTAATCCCGACTGGAAGAAGCTGCTGGCCTTCCGTCCGAAGGAGCTCACCAAAGAAGAGCGCGCCTTTGTCGACGGTCCTGTCCATAAGGTCTGCTCCATGGTGACCGAATGGGAGGTGACCCAGCGCGGGGACCTGCCCCCGGAAGTCTGGGCCTTCCTCAAGGCCGAGGGTTTCTTCGGCTTGATCATCCCGAAGAAGTACGGCGGCAAGGGCTTCTCAGCTGCGGCGCACTCGGCGGTGATTCTCAAGCTCTCCTCGCGCTCTACGGTGCTGGCCGTGACAGTCATGGTGCCGAACTCACTCGGCCCAGCCGAGTTGCTTGGGCACTACGGAACCGACGAACAGAAAGAGCGTCTCCTGCCGCGCCTGGCCGACGGGCGCGAGCTACCCGCCTTCGCCCTGACCGAGCCCAATGCCGGCAGCGACGCTGCGTCCATGACCAGCAGCGGCGTAGCTTGCATGGGCCAGTGGGAGGGAGAAGAAATTCTCGGCATCATGCTGAACTGGGACAAGCGCTACATCACCTTGTCCAGCGTGGCGACCCTACTCGGCCTCGCCTTTAAGCTCAGTGATCCCGATGGCTTGATGGGTAACCAGCTCGAATACGGCATCACCTGCGCCCTGATCCCGACCAACCTTCCGGGTGTGGTGGCCGAACGGCGCCACGACCCCTTGGGCGTGCCCTTCTATAACGGCCCCACCCAAGGCCACGACGTCTTCGTGCCCATCGACTTCATCATCGGTGGCCAGAAGAACGCCGGCATGGGCTGGCGCATGTTGATGGACTGCCTGGCGGCGGGCCGCGGCATTTCGCTTCCGAGCCAAGCCTGCGCGGGCGGCCAGCTCGCCACGCGAACCACGGGCGCCTACGCCAGTATTCGACAGCAGTTCGGCATGGCTATCGGTCGCTTTGAAGGCATCGAAGAGCCCCTCGCTCGTATTGCGGGTCGCAGCTACTACCTCGACGCCATGCGCAACCTGACCGTTGGCGCGATCGACTCCGGCGAGAAGCCCGCCGTGCTTACGGCGATCTGCAAGCGCTGGATGACCGACGCCATGCGCAACGTGATGACCGACGCGATGGATGTGGTTGGCGGCGCCGGTATCTCCCGCGGTCCGCGCAACATCCTGTCGGCGGGCTACACAGGCGCGCCGATCAGTATCACCGTCGAGGGCGCGAACATCCTCACGCGCTCGATGATCGTCTTTGGCCAGGGCGCGATCCGCTGTCACCCCTTCGCTCAGAAGGAGATCGACGCAGTCGCCGTCAAGGACCTTGGCGCCTTCGACAAGGCCTTCTTCGGCCACGTCGGATTCATCTTCACGAACGCCGCCCGCTCCCTGGTTCTGGCTGGAACCGGCGGCTATGTGGCTGGTGTGCCTATGCCAGGTCCAGCGGGCTACTATATGAAGCAGTTGACGCGCCTCTCGGCGTCGTTCGCGATCGTCTCGGACATCTCTATGGGCGTCCTTGGCGGAGGCCTCAAGCGCATGGAGAAGATGACCGGCCGCCTAGCCGACGTCTTGGCCTGGATGTACGTGGGCTCAGCCGCCGTGCACCGCTTCCGCCAAGACGGCTGCCCCGAGCGCGACCTACCCTACATGCGCTGGGCCGCCCAAACTGCTCTCTACGAGGCGGAACAGGCTCTTTTGGGCGTGATCCGCAACTTCCCTGTACGCCCCGCCGCAGCACTCATGCGCGTGATGGTCTTCCCTTATGGCCCGCGCATGACGCCGCCTTCGGATCGACTCGGTGCCCATGTCGCTAGGGGTATCCTCTTCGACGGCGAGGCGCGCACGCACCTCGGCTCGGGCATCTATATCCCGCCCGTGGACGAGGACGGACTCGGTCGCCTAGAGAAGGTGCTCGGCGACGTGATCGCCGCGCGCCCGGTACAGCGCAAGATCCGCGAGGCGGTCAGCGCCAAGAAGCTCGAACGCAAGCCCAAGGCGACTTTGACCGCGCGCGCGGAGGAAGCCGGCGTGATCACGGCGGACGACCGCGAGCTGTTGCGCAGGGCCGCCGAAGAGCGCAACGAGGTTGTGCAGGTGGACTCCTTCTCTCCGGACGAGTTCATGAACAACAGGCGCTAGCCAGCGAAGGCCCAGACCGGGCTGCATAAAAGTACCGCGCGCCTGGAGGTTGTTTCGACCTCCAAGCGCGCGGTACTTTGTTTGGCTGCTATCTGCGCCCGATCGGCCCTGCCGCCTACAGGATTCGCAGGTTCCAGGGATAGTTGTAAGGCCTGCCCTCATAGGTGCTCATAGCGCCTTGGATGGACCAAACCACATTGACGATAAGCAGCAGAAGAAGGATCGGGAATCCGATCAGAATGAGGCAGAGCACTCCCGCAACCAGCGAGTAGAGGAACATGGTAATCTGAAAGTTGAGCGCCTCCTTGGCCTGGCTCGCAGCGAAATCGTCCTCGTCCTTACGGATCAACCAGATCGCTAGGGGCGTCGCCCAGCCCAGGATTCCCCCGCTGAGTAGGATCGCCGCCGCACCAGCCGCGTGGGAGATCATGGCCCAGGTATAGGACTCGGGCCGAGCCGTTGCGGCATAGGACTCCGACCCGGCAAAGGACGGATTGTGCGGCTGGTTCCTGTTGGGAGAGGGCTCGTGGCCGCGATCCCGGGAATCGTTCCGGCGCGGGGGCGGCTCGGCCGCGCGCCATTCACGGGCGCGGGCGTCGGCTTGCTCCTCGGGGCCCGGATCGGGCTCGAAGTCAGGCTTGCGCTTGGTCTCGCCTTTTTCAAAGTGAAAGGAGGGGCTATCCTTGGCGCTTGCGCGCCACTCGTCTTCGTTGAAATCGTTCGTCATGGGGGTGCTCGTATGCAGAGGACCCTAACTTATTAGGAAAGGCGCCACTTCAATTTCACGCGGCCAACAGAACCAAGGAACGAGCCTTTTGAGGTCCGCCAGAGTAGAATCCTCGACGTGAGGATCCTCTACCTATCCCAGCGCGTCCCCTATCCGCCCAACCGCGGGGACAAAATCACCACTTGGCGCAATGTGGATTACCTACGACGCAATCACGATGTGCAGTGCGTGGCCTTCGCCCATAACGAGGGCGACCACAAGGCGGCCAGCGACCTGCGCGCCATGGGCATTGCGATCGAGACCGTGGACCTGGACATGAAGGCGAAGAAGCTGCGGTCGCTTCCGATCCTGCTGACGAACAAGCCCATGACCCTGGGCGTCTACGGCAGCAAGGAGCTGCAGGCCGTCGTCGATCGGTTGATGCCGGACATCGACCTCGCGATCGCCTATTCGTCGAGCATGGGCGCGTTCATACTGCCCCACAAGGACAAGAAGCGCATCCAGTACGTCGTCGAGCTGGACTCGGACAAGTGGGCCCAGTACGAGGGCTTCACCAAGCCGCCGATGAAGTGGATCTACGGTCGCGAGGCCCGCACGCTGCGGCACTTCGAGAGGCGACTCTGTGCCGAGATGGACATGAACGTGCTCGTGACTCCCCTCGAGCAGCGCATCTTTGAAGAGGCGATCCCCGGCGCCAAGAGCGTAGTGATGCGCAACGGCGTGGACCTAGAGCTCTTCAACCCGGAAGCGAACACGCCCGAGCCAGGGCACCTGGTGTTCACCGGCGTCATGGACTACTTCCCCAACATCGACGGATGTGAGTGGTTCGCACGGGAGATTCTGCCCGAGGTGCGGCTCCAGGTTCCCGAAGCGCACTTCTCGATCGTGGGCTCTGCGCCAACCGACGGCGTCAAGGCCCTGGGCAAGCTGCCCGGCGTCGAGGTGACCGGCTTTGTGGACGAGACCCGGGACTGGCTCGCGCGGGCTGCGCTCGCCGTCGCGCCCCTGCGCATTGCGCGCGGTATCCAGAACAAGGTGCTCGAGGCCATGGCCATGGGGCTGCCGGTTGTGGGCACAACCCACGCGACCCAGGGCGTGGACGGTGACCACGGTCGCGACTACATGGTTGCGGACACGAAAGCCGCCCAGGTCGCCGAGGTGGTTCGCCTTCTCCGCGACCGCGAAGAGGCCCTTGCCTTGGGTAAGCGCGCACGCACATTCGTCGAGCGCAAGTACCGCTGGGAAGACGTGCTCGAGCCCCTAGGCAAGCTGATCAGCGGGCTCTAACAAGGCCTCTATATTCAAAATGGCGCTCTTGAGCGCTGTTTAATCCAACACCCTTCAGATTAGAACGAGATCGAAATGAGTCACGAACGCATCGCCAACACCTTCGACGATTGGGCTACCACCGGACGCGGCGAGGGAATGGAAAAGGGGCACGGTAACGTGGTTGCCCAGATCATTCCCCAGCTTGGCATTGGCCCTGGCGACCAAACCCTGGACCTCGGCTGCGGAATCGGCTGGGCGACCCGGGCTTTGGCCAAAGTGGCTGCCGGGGCTGGTGCCGTTGGCGTTGACATCTCCAAGGAGATGATCGCCAAGGCGGAGTCCCTCCACAGCTTTACCATCCGCGCGCGCTACGAGGTGATGCCCTTCGAGAACCTCGACCTTAAGGACGAGCACTTCACCCACGTCTTTTCGATGGAGGCCCTGTACTACGCCCCGGACATCGACAAGTCCCTGAGCGAAGTTCTGCGCGTACTCAAGCCCGGCGGCCGCGCCGACATCGTGATCGACTTCTATACAGACAATGAGTCCACGGGAGGCTGGAGCGACTCCATCGACGCGCCCATGACCTGGATGTCCGAAGCCGACTGGATCGCCAAGTTCGAGTCCTCCGGCTTCGAGAACGTCACTACCACCCGTGTGATTGACTCCCGCGGGCCGGGCGAAGAGGCCGACTTCACTCCCTCGAAGGTCTATCCCGATTGGGCCTCACGCGTTCGCTTCCACGAAGCGGGCAGCCTCTGGATCCACGGCGAAAAGCCCAGCTAACCCAGGCGCACCCTCCCCAGCTTCGCCATGAGAATCGTAACCACCCTACGCATCGGAATCGGCGCAGCGGCAGCCCTCGGACTCGCGTCCCTGTTCGCCTGCTGCGCCCCAAAGATCCCGATCGATGTCGCCCCCATCGGCGGGCCTGATCGGCTGGTGATCGACATCCGCGAACCTGCTGATTATGCAGCTGGCCACGCCCACGGTTCACTAAATATCCAGCTGACCTGGGATCAGTTGGAGGATCGCACCCTGGGTTACGTGCCCGACCTTGCCCGCCCCCTCGCCCTGCGCGCCTCATCCCAATCCAAGGCGGAACAGGGCGCCGCGATCCTGCAAGAGCTCGGCTACCAAAACGTGACGCTCTTCGAGGCCAAGCCCGAGAACGAGTCCGACACCCTCGAGTTGATGATGGCTGGCGACCTGCAGGGGGTCCTAGCCGCGGGCAACGCGCCTTACCTGATCGATATCCGGGCACAACCGGAGTTCGACACCGGCGTCATCGACGCGGCTGTCCTGGTCGACCAGGACGCTGGGCCTGCCGCTGTGGCGGGCCTGGATAAGGATGCGCGCTACCTCATCATCTGCGAAGGGGGCTGGCGCTCCAGCCAGCTGGCGAGCTGGATGAGGCTCCAGGGCTTCACCGACGTCGTCAACGTGATCGACGGCATGGCTGGCTGGCGCGACCTGTAGCAGCCCGTCCTGACCCGCGCACAGGGCTTTGCGCGTCACCATTCATGGATTGGCGCGTCTATGGAGCATGTGGATCTCACGTTTCCTGATGAGCTTTACGCTTGGCGCTGGAGCGGCGCTTGTGGCCTCGCACTGGTTGGCGTTGCGGGGGGTCTGGCCGGATGAGTCGGCCTGGTTGCGCTGGCTTATCGTGCTTTCTGTGCATCCCATTCGGGCTGGATTGGCCGCGGTGCTTGGCTTGTTTGCTTGGAAAGAGGCGAAGGCGCTGATCCTGCGGGGTCCTGGGTTGGGAAAAAACTCGATATTCGTTACTATAAGGGTGGCTGCTCGTGCCGTATTCAATCACGCAGAGCCAAAGGGGTCCTTCACAGGGCCCAACTACCGACTCCACGCGCCCCAGCAAAGCCTATCCCCTAGGCTGCCAACAACCGCTGGCAAGTACGAACCGTTCATGTCTACAACCACCCGCGAAAGCATCGTGTCCAAGCCTGCCCAGTCACCTGGGCTCGGCTTGACCGTGAAGATCAACCCCTGCCAAGATTCCTTCCGAGAGGGGGTCTTCTTGTCCCAGGCTGTTGTCGTGACCACCATCGCCATGGCGCTCAAGGAGTACTCCAAGGACGGCGCCAAGATCAGGACCTTCGTCGTCGACGGGGACTACTGCCCCCTACGCCACGATGACTTCCGGGCCATCTCCGAGAACCTCAAGGCCATCGCCAAGAAGTGGTTCCCGAAGGCGCGCTTGCATCTGATTGGCTTCCCACGCTACGTCAACTCGCCCGGCGTCTCTGTCGCCCTGCAGTTCTACCACCAGGTCACCCTACGCCTGGAGGCCGGCACGCAGAAGACCTTCGCCGCCATGACCGGCGAGAAGGGAGCCGTCCTCAAGGACGTACTGCACATCCTGGAGAGACTGGACCTGGGTAACCTTGTCATCCGCGCGCGTTTCATCCGCGGTGACGTGGAGAACTCCAGCGTCTCCGAGGTCCGCAACTGGGTCAAGATGCTCACCGACATTCGCCCTGCCAAAGTTGAGATCCGCTCTCCCCTCAAGGGCTTCCTTCCCAAAACGAAGGGCATCACCGCAACTCGCTTGAAAGAGATCCAGGCAGAGGTCGAGGACAAGCTCGAAGCTCCCTGTGAGATCATCGACTAACTACGGGCACCTACTATGACACGCATCGAAACGTCCAAGGACGGCACCATCAAGATTGAAGTTGCAGACAGCGCCGGCTATTGCTGGGGCGTCGAGCGAGCCATCGACCTAAGCGTCGAGGCGGCCTCGGATCCCACGCGTCCCGTCTTCACCCACGGTGACCTGATCCACAACAACTACACCGTCAACAAGCTTCGGGACGAGCACGACATCAATTCCGTCAAGGAAGTCGACGAGGCTCCCGAGGGCTCTGCCCTGGTCATTCGTGCCCACGGAGTGCCGCCCCAGACCAAATTGGCGGCCGCCAACGCTGGACTCACCGTGGTCGACGGCACCTGCCCCTTGGTGACCAACATTCACAAGAAGGCCCTGCAGCTGCTCGAGAGTAAGCACCAGATCTTTGTGATCGGCAAGGCGAGCCACCCCGAGGTAATCGGTATCGTGGGCGCCGTGGAAGACGCTGGCGGCAACGCACAGGTTCTCGAGAGCATCGCCGACGCGGAAGCCCTGCCCGTCATGAAGCGCGTAGGCGTCGTCATGCAGTCGACCCTAGTGGCACGCAAGGCCGGCGACATCGTCTCCGTCCTCACGGCCAAGTCCCGCGAGGTCATGGCGATCAACACGATCTGCCACGTGACTACCGAGCGTCAGCAAGAAGCCGACCACCTCAGCAAGAACTGCGACCTCATTCTGGTCGTGGGCTCACCTCATTCTTCAAACACGAAGAAGCTGGCCGAGGTCTGCGCTACAGGCGGTGCGCCCACCCACCAAGTGGAAGGCGTCCCGGATCTCGACCTCTCCTGGTTCAACGGCAAGAAGCACATCGGCATCCACGCCGGAGCCTCTTCCCCTGTGGAAGTGATCGAGGAGATCATCGCCTTCCTGCTCGACAACCTCGTGGAGTCGGCAGCCTAGGCTACTTCTCCTCGGGCTTCGAGAGCGGGATCGAGTGCCCGGCGTCGTCCACGGCAACCATCGTCACCTCAGCTTCGGTAACGAGGCGGCGGTTCTCCGAACCAAAACTGCTCTCGCTCCAGACCTCGACGTCGACGCGAACAGACGAGCTGCCCACACGCAGAGTCTTGGTGAAGAACGAGACCACGTCGCCCACCTGCACGGGCTCGCGGAAGACGATCTCGTCCATGGCCACGGTGACAAGCTTGCCCTCGTGGTACTTGTGGCTCTCGACCGCGGCCGCGAGGTCAACGTGGGACAGGATCAATCCACCGAAGATCGTACCTGCGGCGTTGGTGTCCTTGGGCATCATCACAACGCGGATCGCGGGGCAGCGGCCTTCGGGGAACTCGGGGCATTTCTTCATGGGAACCTTGGGTTAGGGTGCGTGCAAGAGAGTCGCCGCATCCTGTTGGGCCCATAGAGTGCCGGTTCCTTCGGGAACATGCTAGCGCAGAGCCGTATCGTGGGGCCATGAGAATCTACACCGACGAATTCATGCTTCGCCATGACACAGGAGCAGGTCACGTGGAACGCGCGGCGCGCCTCGAACGCCTTCTCTTCTCCCTGGGGGACGAGCCCATTCCTGGCGTCTCCATGCACAAGCCGCGCCTCGCTGAGACGCACGAGCTCGAGCTTGCCCACGACGCCGATTACGTCTCCCGTATCCTCAGCCTGGAAGGCCAAGCCCTTGCGCTCGACGCCGACACATCACTCAGTCCTAGCTCTGTGCAAGCCGTCAGGTTCGCCGTGGGCGCCGGGCTCTGCGCCGTGGAGGATGTGGTCTCCGGGGCGTGCCGTAGCGCCTTCGCCCTAGTCCGTCCGCCTGGGCACCATGCCGAGCGGGACCGCGCGATGGGCTTCTGTGTCTTCAACAACATAGCCATCGCAGCGGCCCATGCCATCCGGAACCTGGGCATGAAGCGCGTGCTCATCATCGACTGGGACGTGCACCACGGCAACGGCACCGCGCACATCTTCGAAGACCGCTCCGACGTGCTGGTCTTCGGCACCCACGAGCACCCGCTCTGGCCCGGAAGCGGAGCGAAGTCGGAAACCGGCACGGGTGCTGGCGCCAACTTCACGATCAATGTGCCCCTGCCCGCCGGCTGCGGCGATGCCGAGTATCTGGCCGTCTTCAACGAAGTTCTCGTGCCCGCTGCGGATCGCTTTGCCCCAGAGCTAGTCCTGGTCTCCGCTGGCTTCGACGCCCACGAGAGGGACCCCATAGGCTCCATGCGCATCACGGACGAGGGCTTCGGCCAGCTAGCGGGAATCGCGCGCAAAATCGCCGAGCGCCACGCCGACGGGCGCATCGCCCTGTTCCTGGAGGGCGGCTACGACATCACGGGGCTAGTAGGCGGCGTACGAGCCTCGATCTCAGCCCTTGTCGTTAACGCAGAACGCCCTGGATGAGAAACTCATCCAGGGCGTTCTGCCGACGTGCTGAGGCAGCCGTTTAGTCCATGTGGGACTGAACGCGCTCGTCACCCATCTCAAGCTTGGTGGCTGCGTTTGCAACCCACTTAGCGCCGAAGATGCCGACCACACGAATGAAGCCCTTGGTTACGCAGCGCAAGGTGAAGTCGACAGGACCCCACTTGAGCGGGCTCTTGATGCCCTGTGCTCGGTTGTAGATCGTGTTCTGCTCGGTCACAAGCCACTCTGAGTACATCATGTACATGATCAGCAGCGGCTTGGACATCCAGCGCTTGTCCAACGTCTTCTTAGCGAAGGGCATCATGCGCGGGAAGCGCACCAGGATCGGGAACCACTTGTGGAGGTTCTCAATCTTGTCCTTGTCCTTCACCTGGATCGTAGCTTCCCGGTTGAAGTTCGCGGGGAAGTCGTCATAGGCGGCAACGGCCACACCCAAACCTTCGGTGATCTCGTTGAGGTCAAACTCGGGGTAGGGCTGAACGATCGAGCAGAGCGGGTGATCCACTCCACATTCAATGTTGAGTTGGATGGTCGCGAAGTCGTCTTCGATCGTGCCACCGGGCCCGCCAAGCATGTTCAAAGAGCCAAGGCGGATGCCGTTCTCTTTGATCCAGCGTGACGCGTTGCGCAGCTGCTCGGTGTCCGTGTTCTTGCGGAAGACCGTGTTGCGAACGAAGTCGCTGGCTGCCTCGAAGGCGATGCGTGCGTAGACACAACCGGCGCGCTTCAGGTTGACGATCTGGCGTTCCTTGACGATGTTAGCCATCAGGATGCAGTCGAAGGGCAGACCGACTTCCTTGGGCCATCGGTCGGCGAACTCCTCAAGCCACGAGTCCTTCAGGTTGAAGATGTCGTCGAGGAAGTGCACGAAGTCCAACGGGTAGTCCTTGCGGATCTCGTTGACCTCTTGGATCACGTGGGTCACTGAGCGCTTGCGGACGTACTGCTTGTTGGTCGCACCATAGATGCGCTTCCACGCGTGGTGGAAACAGAAGCTGCACATCATCGGGCAACCACGCTGGGTCACGATGACCTTGCGCGGGCTGTTTGCGTAGATCGGCGCCGCATCGTAGAGAACCGTACGGTCGGGAATACCCAACTCGTCGAGATCCTTGATCAGCTCGCGGGGCTCGTTGCGGATCATGCCGCCCTTGCCGTCCGCGAAGACCAGGTTCTGGATCGTGGTGAGATCCTCTCCGGCTTCCATCTTGTTGAGCAGCTCGACAATAGCGCCTTCGCCTTCGCCGAGGCAGACCGCGTCGATCTCGTCCTGCAGGACACAGTCCGGCAGGAAGGTGACGTGGGGGCCGCCCATCAGTGAGAAGAAGTCGAACTTCGACTTCAGGATGCGGTTCACGTCGTAGATCGCCTTGTGGTTACCGGTCATCAGAGACCAAGTGATCACGTCAGGATTGTAGTCCTTGATCTTCTTGAGCCACATGGGATCGGGGACGACAAGCGCCTGCATCTCGTGGCCAGCGTCCTTAATGGCGCGACTGAGATACATGGGGCCCAGGGCTTCCTGGGGTAACAAACGTGTGATATGTAGAACTTTCAAGGGCGATCGTTGGGGATCAGTGGGGCGATTCGGGCCCCATTAGGCCTGTCGAAGAGAGTGAACCTGAGATGCAATCGTACCCCATATCCTCGACTGTGGGGGGACCGACCATGTGTTCGAATGGGCGATTCCGGCGGGCTACTTGTAATTTGGATAATTCATATAACTGGAGAGCTCCACTAAGTGGTGGTCTGATGACCCGGGTGTCCGGCGATGGAGCCTGCCAGGGCCACGGCCGTGAAGCACGCTAGCGGGGGACTTACCCTCCCTGGGGCATTGCCTGAAGGGTCCGAAGAAGGCGATTGCGGAGCCGCGAATCGCCATGTCACGGGCCAAGGCGGTGACTTGAGCCGAGGGACTCTAACCATTCTGGAATTAGGCAAGTAAGAATCCAAATGCCACCATTCCGAGGCCCAAAAGGAGCCGGGTCGGGAGCAACAAGGACCGCAAGCGGTGACCGAGCTCCATGGGCACCGTGAGAACGAGCCCTCGCAGACTATGCCTGGCCGGACAATGTGCGCGCGCTCGAGAATTTCATCTCACGCGCCGTCGTACACGCGACCGCGAGTACACGACCGGGGCTGGAGCGCTCGCGCTAGGTGCGCCGCTCGTCAGCCCAATCCCTACGCGAGGGCTGCCACAAGGGCTCGCCTTACATAAACCGGGACCATCTCCTGGCGCCACTCGTGGTCGCCGGGGATGTTGGGCAAGGGGTGGCACTGCTTGTAGGCGGCCGCCATGACGTCTGCAACAGCGGCCTCGTAATCGGGCTGACCGGGCGTGGTTCCGATGAGCAGACTAGCCGCCTTGCGCACCCGCGTTGGGCGCGCTTGGAGCGCGATGATGACCAGGTCCGCATGCTCGATCTTGCCGGCCTCGTCGAGGTCGAGGCGCGAGGCGACACCGAGCAGCGGGAAGTCGATCGAGCCACGGAGACGCAGCTTGACGTAGCCACCGCGGTGGCCCTTGGGCGTGGCCGGGACGTGGATGCGCGTCAGGAGCTCCGTGGGCGTGACCTTCTTGTTCCAGGCGCCGTCCGCCTTGAAGAGTGCTTCGAACTCTAGGGTGCGCTTGCCGTCGCCGTGCTCGGTCGGGGCGTTTTGGAAGTCGAGGCTAGCACCAAGGCTTGCCAGGGCTGCCGCGGTGTCGTTGCTGGCGGCCGCAACACAGCGGCTGCCGCCTTCGACCACGTGGCACGCGGTGCCGTCCTTCTTCAGGCAGAACCCAAGGCTGCTGCGCCAGAAGTGGCTCTGGTTGATCCACTGGCAGCGCGTGTCGAGCATGACGTTCCCGCCGATGGTGCCCATGATGCGGTGCTGGGGACCGGCCACGGTTCCGGCGGCTTGGGCCAGGGCCGGCGCGATGCGCAGAATGTGCTCGTTCGCCGCAATGTCCGCAAGGGACGTCAAGGGGCCAATCGAGAGGCCTCCCTCGTCGGTCACTTCAATGCCGCGCATCTCATCAATTTCGCCGAGGGAGACCACTAGCTCGGTCTCGATGAACTCGTGCTTGAGGTTCGGCAAGAGGTCCGTGCCGCCGGCGAGGATGCGGGCGCGCCCCTCGGAGTCAGCGAGGGCCTGGACGGCTTCGTCGATAGACTTCGGGGAGACGAGGTTGAACTTGGGGAGTCTTAGCATGACGCGCCTCCGTTTTGGGATTCGGCCGCAGCCTTCTCGCGCAGGGCGGCGAGGACGCGGCCCGGGGTAAAGGGGAGCACGCGCAGGCGAATGCCGACCGCGTCAAAGATGGCGTTGGAGAGGGCGGGAAGGGCCGGGTGAAGCGGGCCTTCGCCGGCCTCTTTTCCACCGTAGGGGCCCTCGGGGTCGATACTCTCCACGATCAATGCGTGCAGTTCAGGGGTGTCGACCGAGGTGGCCAAGGGGTAGTCCAAGAGCGACGGTCCGCTGTGCAAGCCGAAGCGGTTGACGCGGTGATCTTCGAAGACGGCCTCGACGATGCCCATGTAGGCCGAGCCTTCCATTTGGCCGGCGACCAGCATCGGGTTCAGGGCGCGGCCACAGTCGTGGGCCACCCAGACGTTCTTCAGATCGATCATGCCCGTCTCCGTGTCCACGTCGACTTCGACCACGTGGGCGGTGAAGGAGTAGGCGGGGGAAGCGCCGATCGATCCGCCGCGATAATCGCCGCCGAGGGTCGGCGTGTTGTAGGAGCCGGTGCTGCCCAAGGTGTCGTGGAACACCTCGGCAATCTCGAAGGCTTCGCGGGTCGTGATCTTGGTCTCGCGCTCGTCGGTATCGAACACCTCGCCAGTGCCGAGGTAGACGCGCTTGGCGTCGACCTCCCACTTCGCGGCGACGGCTTCCACAATCAACTTGCGCAGCTTGCGGCAGGCGTCGATGGTCGCGTTGCCCACCATGAAGGTCACCCGGGACGAGTAGGCGCCCAGGTCGACGGGGCACAGGTCCGTGTCGGCGGCCACCACGCGCACGTCGAGAGGGTCGAGCCCAAGCTCTTCGCACAGGATCGTGCGCACCACGCTCGAGCTGCCTTGGCCAATGTCGTTGCCGCCGGTAAAGGCGGTCACGAGACCTGACCGATCGACCTTTAACTGGATGCCCGCCTGGGGCATTTCGTTGGGATAGATCGGGTAGTTCGTGCCCGAGATGTACATGGAGCCGGCGACGCCGAGCCCGCTTCCCGTGGGCAGCTTGCCACGGCGCGACTTCCACTCGGATGCGCGTTCGACCTCATCCAGGCAGCGACCAAAACCGTTCGAGGTCACACGCTGGCCGTTGACCGTTTGGGTGCTCTCGCCGATGTCGTTCTTGCGGCGCAGCTCGATCGGGTCCATGGCGATGGCCTCGGCGAGCTCGTCGAGCTGGACCTCGAAAGCAAAGCGCGGCTGCACGGATCCGTGACCGCGCTTCGGACCGCAGGGCGGCTTGTTGGTGAAGACGCGCGTGGAGTCGAAGCGGTAGCTCGGGAAGTCGTACGGGCCGGTCAAAAGCTGGCCCGAGTAATAGGTCGTCACGAGCCCAAAGGACGAATAACTGCCGCCATCGATGAGTATCTTGGCATCCACGGCGGTGATCTTGCCGTCCTTGGTCACGCCGGTCTTGTAGCGCAGGTTCATCGGGTGGCGGCCGCGGTGGGCGTAGAAGACCTCCTCCCGCGTCCACAGCATCTTCACCGGACGGCCCGTGATGAGCGCTAGCTTCGCGACCACGAACTCCAGGGAGAATGGGTCCGATTTGCCGCCGAATGCTCCACCGAGCACCGGCTGGATCACCCGCAAACGCGACTGGGGTATTTCCAAGACACGGCTCACTTCGCGCTGCACGTAGTGCGTGATCTGGGTCGATGACCATAGGGTCACGAGCCCGTCCGCCGAGGCCCGCGCCACGGCGCAGTGGGGCTCGATGGCGGCGTGGGTCGAGCCGTGGAAGACGAAGTCGTCTTCGAGCACGACGTCCGCAGATGCGAAGGCCGCATCGAGGTCGCCGAACTCAAGCTCCACCCGCTTGGACACGTTGCCGTGCTTGTTCTTCTCGTGGATCGCGGGCTCGTGGCGCTCCAGGGACTCCTCGGGATCGAAGTACGCGTACAGCTGTTCGTACACCACATCGATCAAGCGCAAGGCGGCATTGGCCGTGTCCTCGTCCACCGCCGCAACGGCCGCAACCTCGTCGCCGATGAAGCGCACCTTGTCCACGGCCAAGGCATTCTCGTCCTTGGTCCACGGGATCACTCCATATTTGATAGGTAGGTCCGCGCCGGTGATCACCGCGTGTACACCCTCCAGAGCCAGGGCCTTCGACGCGTCAATCGAGACGATGCGCGCATGGGCGTGGGGGCTGCGCAGGGTCTTCGCATGCAGCATGCCCGGGAGTACGATGTCGTCGGCGTAGACCGCCTCGCCCGTCGCCTTCGAGAGCCCCTCGACCTTGCGAAGGGACTTGCCCACGGCCCGGAACTCATCGCCCCAGGGCGCACCCGGTCCATGCTGGTCGCGTGCACCCATTACTGGTCGCCCCCGTCCTTCTTGCCACTCAGACTCGGCGTATACGGATTGCTCTTTGCCCAGCTCGGCGTCTTCGGCTCGGCACCAATGCTCTCCGCCACGGCGAGCTCGACAGCCTCGACGATCTGCGTGTAGCCAGTGCAGCGACACAAGTTCCCGGACAATGCCTCGCGGATCTCTGCGCGATCCGGCGTCGGGTTCTCATTCAGCAGAGCTCGAGCCGACAGCATCATGCCCGACTGGCAAAACCCGCACTGCAGAGCGCCGCACCTATCAAAGGCATCCTGCACAGGATCGAGTCCCGTCCCCCCCGCCTTGCGGTGGGCCGGCTGCAGACCCTCGATCGTCTGGATCTGCTTGCCCTTGGCCGTGCCCCCCAGGATCAGGCACGACAGCTGGGGCTTCCCGTCCACAAGTACGGTACAAGCGCCGCAGTCACCCTTGTCGCACCCTTGCTTGGAGCCCGTCAGCCCAAGTTCGTAGCGCAGGATTTCGAGCAGGGTCCAATGGGCCGGTGCGCTGACGCGCATGCGGTCCCCATTGATCATCAGTTCAAGTGCAATCAGGCTAGACATGAGCGTCATTCTCTCTTCCCAGCCGGGTCTCGGCAAGCCCTAGGGCCGGATCCCCGACCAAGCGGCGCCTGCAGCCTGCCCAAATGGTCCGATTCGCCTTCCCGACATCCAAATTGAAGCCCCATAACTCTGCCCCCTATGGTCGAATCTAACAAGAGCATCTAGCCCTCCGATGACCTCCCTCGAAGCGGCTTTGGGGTGACAAGAGCGGCGAGCTCTCTCAAGTACCTTCTAAATCCAAAGGCCCCTCAACAGGACTCGATAATGACTCGCCCACTTGTCTTGACTCTGCTCGCACTCGCACTCTCCTCCGGCCCCGCCCTCGCAGGCCAAGTCTGGGTTGTCGATGACAACGGTGGACCCGGTGTCGACTTCACGGACGTCGATCAAGCCGTTGCGGCAGCCGCCGACGGCGACACGTTGCTGATTCGAGCCGGCAGCTACTCGGACCTGATCGTCTTCGACAAGTCCCTTTCCGTCATCGCTGACACGGGACCGATCCCCACCATCGCGGGCGCGAGCGTTCGCAACATCTCTGCCGGCAAGGTTGTGCGCCTCGCGGGCCTTAAGATTACGAGTCCGACTGAGGTCGGTTTGCAAATCAAGAACAGCGCGGGCCATGTCTGGATCGAGGACTGCACGGTCACTGGCGCCGGTGGGTTTGGTGACTTCATTGCGCCAGTCCCCCACCCGAACGGCTATGACGGAATTACAGTGAGCTCATCGAGCGCTGTCTCGATCAACGGCTGCTCGATTTTTGCTGGAGACGGAGCCCACTACATTCCCCAAGTGGGAATTCATGGCGACGGCGCCAACGCACTCTACATCTTTGGCTCATCCAGGGTCTCTGTCTCCGGAACCGACATCCATGGCGGCAACGGCGGCAGCGTCTTCGACGATGATGCTGCTTGGGACGGCGCCTGGGGTGGCGACAGCATCTCCCTGCAAAACGATAGTGAGCTCGTGCTGATTGGCAGCTCTCTCTTCAGCGGAGCAGGCGGATTCGGCGGCGCGGACTTCGACATCTTTGGCGGGTCTTCCTGTGGGATTGGTGGCAACGCAGGAGACTGCATCGTCGGAAGCGGACCCGGCTCCCAGGCCCTTTTGCACTCCACGGGAAACTCGTTCACTTTGGGCACTCCTGGCCCTCCCTACCCGGGCACGTCCTGCTCGGCCGGTGCCCCCGGCCAGGAGAACCTGCTGCCTCCGACTGCCATCGACATGATGTCGACGGACTACTTCGGCCTCAGCGTTTCCAGCCCTGTCCGCGCGGGTCAACCTGTAACGCTCTCAGGTCTCGGTTTGCCGAATGCGCCGCTGCTCTTGGCCCTATCCCCATCCCCGGCCTGGTCCTTCCTTGGAAGTCAGGTAGGCTTGGATTTGGTCGACCCCCTAGCCCTCAAGATCCTCCCCATGGGCACCACGTCCGCTTCTGGCACCTACGCCAAGGTCTTCCCCACGCCGGGCTCTGTCCCCGCCGGACAGTCGCTGACTTTCTACTTGCAAGTCGTCGGCGTGGACCCGGTGCTCTCTCGAATCTCCCTGGGCGCAGCGGCTAGCTTGAGCCTGCTAGACTCGAACCTGTAGCCCTAGCTACACGAGCCCGTAAGCCACAAGTCGGGCGTACCCACAAAGGGTGCGCCAGACTTGTGGCATGTACTCAGGGGTGCGGTTTGCCCGGTTGATAAACTTGGCCCATGACGACGTCATTCACTCCCCTAAAGTTCGGCTATGACAAGGCGTACATCGAGCGCATTGCCGATGGGGTTAGCCAGCAATGGCCACCTTTCCCGCACTCGGAATTCTGCAAGGCGGTGCTCGGCGAAGGTTGGGACCAGCTCGAGCTCAAGGCGCGCATGAAGCGCATCTCCGCCTGCCTGGACGAGCGGCTTCCAACGGACTTGCCCGCCTTCTTGGGGGCCATCGAGCACGTCGCCCCTCACTTCCCGAGCTTCCTGGGCATGCTCTTCCCCGACCTCGTCGAGCTACGTGTTGGGCGCGACTTTCAGCGCCACTGGGACCTGGGCGCAGGTGCCCTCGCGAGGCTTACCAAGTACTCAAGCTCCGAGTTCGCTGTGCGCCCGATGATTGTCGAGGACCAGCAGCGCATGCTCGCCCAGATGCAGGAATGGGCGACGAGCGACTGCGAGCACCTGCGCCGGCTGGCCAGCGAGGGTTGCCGGCCACGCTTGCCCTGGGCCATGGCTCTGCCCGAGCTCAAGCGCGACCCGTCGCCGCTCTTGCCGATCCTTGAGAGCCTGCGCGACGACGAGTCCGAGTACGTGCGGCGCAGCGTGGCAAACAACCTCAATGACGTGGCGAAGGATCATCCGGATGTTGTGCTTGGTGTCGCCGAGCGTTGGCTCGAGGAGGCTCCAAGCTGCGCTTCTCCGAAGCACCGAAGGCGCATGGTGAAGCACGCCTGCCGTACGCTGCTCAAGGCGGGAGACGGTCGCGCTATGGCCCTATTTGGGTTCCGGGATCCGAGGGGGCTATCGATCCGCGACCTGAAGCTCGACCGCGCAAAAATCAAGCTCGGCGACACGCTCGGCTTCGACCTTACGATCTCTAGCAAGGACCCCATTGGGCTCGTTCGCGTCGAATACGCCGTCCATTATCAAAAAGCCAACGGGAGCCTGAGCCCCAAGGTCTTCAAAATCAGCGAGTTCGATTGCGCCGAGACCAACCGCACAGTCCGCCGCCGCCACCACTTCCGAGACCTCAGCACCCGGCGCCACCATGCGGGACCGCACCGCATCGAGATCCGGCTCAATGGCACCCCTAAAGCCCACGCCGACTTCGACCTCTCTCGCTAGGCTCCACCATTGGGCGCAATCGAACCCGGTAAGCACACCGGTGGCCGGAAAGCTCCGCTAGAATCTCCCCATGAGCAAGAAGCAGATCCTACTCGACATCGCCGCGTTCCTTGACTCCGGCCCTTCTGTGATGCTGAGCGCGCCGGATCGGGATGGTCAGCGCAAGGTGCTCGAGGCCTTTCTCGAGGTCTGCTACAACGAGCTCGGTACGGCCCCCCGGTTCCTAGACGGCGACGGCATTCGCACGGTGCTCACCGCTAGGCTGCCCCGGCACTTCAAAGCCAAGGACGCCGTGGCGAAGCTGGCCCCGGATGTCATTGGTGCGTTTCTCGAGCACCTGACAGGTATCGCCAACGTGCCCTTCGCATTCGAGATGCGGCTCGGCCTGCAAGACGCCGAGCCCGCGTATCTTGAGGCCCTCGCCAAGGGGCCCGAGGGTGTGCTTGCGACGGGGCGAAAGCCGGATCCTTTTCAACACGGTGCCGTGAAGCTGGGGCGCAACGATCCCTGCTCCTGTGGCAGCGGGAAGAAGTACAAGAAGTGCCACGGTAAGAAGGACAGCGCTTAGGGCCCGCGACCTTCAATCCCCCGCCGGAGAATTGAAAGTAGGGTCCAGGCTCCTAACGCGGCCATGTCGCTCCTACAAACGACGTGGACACAGAGCCCGGACCCTATGCGGGAGATATCGAAGACTTGAACTAGGCCCGTTGAGGGGCAGGCGATCGCTCTAATCTGGGGGCGCAATCAGGATCGCGCGGGGTGCCTTGACAAATGGCGCTAGCGGAGAGGGGAAGTTGGGCGGTCTATCCCGAAGTAGCGGGACCGCCTTAGCCAAAACATCGACTTGAGATCGAGGGAACTGGAGCGGCAAAGCGACTTTAGACGGCGCATGATCTAAGCTGGCCCTCGCCGGATATGGGGCTCCGAAAGCGGACCATCCCTCTGCCGGTCTACAGTCACACTTCGGACGTAATGCGAAGGAGCAAATGAGGCGCAGGTCGCCATAGCAATTCGCCGCGTGATTTAGCTTCCCGTGTATGTATCGCCAAAGTCTGGGCGAACTCCGACCCTCCCTTTCCACTTGCTCGATCGCCTGAGTACCCTAAGGGCAACACTCCCCCAACCAAACGTTCACCATGTCCTACGCATTCTATAGCTTCCTTCACATCGCCTCGATGTTCCTTTTCGTGGCCATGACCCAGCGCGCACTCGCCGCTCCCAAGGCGCGCGAATCCAAGCCTCTCCGCATCACGGCTGTCGTGGGCGTCATTGGCTTAGTAGCCGCCTTCGGCCTGCTCGCAAGGACGTCCTTTGGATGGCCGGGCTGGGTGATCGCCAAGCTGGTCATCTGGATTGCGATTGCAGCGATCCCCGGGATCGTTAAGGGCAAGCCCGAGCTAGCGCCGAAGATGACCATGGTCGTCATCGCCCTCGTGGTAGCCGCCGTCTACCTGGTCGTCTACAAGCCCTTCTAGTCTAGGGGCCTGCGGCGCCAGTCCGGCTCAACCGTAGCGGCCTTCGATGTAGTCCGCTGTTTCCTGGTGCTTGGGCGTCAGGAACATGTCCTCGGTTTTGGTGTGCTCAATCACCTTGCCCATCAGCATGAAGATGCACTCGTCGCTCGCGCGCCGAGCCTGGGCCATGTTGTGGGTCACGATCAGGATCGTGTACTCACCGCGCAACTCCCAGATCAGGTCCTCGACGGCTGCGGTCGCCTTCGGATCGAGAGCGCTACAGGGCTCGTCCATCAGCAGCACCCGCGGCTTCATCGGCAAGAGCCGTGCGATGCAGAGCTTCTGTTGCTCTTCTAGGGAGAGGCTGGTGGCGACATCGTCAAGGCGGTCCTTCACGTTGTCCCAAAGTAGGACCCGGCGAAGGGCCTTCTCGACCTCTTCATCTTGCTTCGCTCTGGACAGCCTCTTTGTGCTGTGCAGCTTAAGGCCGAAGAGCACGTTCTCGCGAATGGAGATCGGCAGGGCATTCGGGCGCTGGAAGACCATACCGATCTGCTTGCGCACCTGGACCAACTCCACATCCTCATCCATGACGTCTTCGCCAAAGACCTCCACGCTGCCGGATGTACGCACGTAGCTGTGCCTCTCGTTGATCCGATTGATCGTGCGCAGGAAGGTGGACTTGCCACAACCCGACGGCCCGATCATCGCGGTAATCTCGCCCTCGCGAACACTCAGGTCCACCTCGAAGAGAGCTTGGAAATCGCCATACCAGAGGGACAGGCCCTTGGTCTCGATGGCCATGGTCTTTGTCTTACCCAAAGCGACCCTCCAGGTAGTCGGTTGTGCGTGAATCTTGCACGTTCCCGCGGAACAGCTCCTCGGTCTCACCGACCTCCACGAGCTCGCCTCCCAAGAAGAACGCTGTGCGGTCGGCCAGACGTCGCGCCTGGGCAACTAGGTTGCTGACCAGCACGATCGTGACCTCTTTCTTCAGCTCCTTGAGCACGTCTTCGATGCGCATGGTCGTAACTGGGTCGACGGCAATGGAGAACTCGTCGAGCAGCAGTAGCTCAGGAGATTGGGACAGGGCCCGAGCAATCGTGAGGCGCTGCTGCTGGCCGCCAGAGAGCAGGCTGCCGAGGGAGTCGAGTCGATCCTTGACCTCGTCGAAGAGCGCGGCGCGCGTGAGGCAGCGCTCGACGATGTCGTCGAGTTCCGACTTCGACTTGACGCCGGAGAGGCGCGGGGAGAGGGCCACGTTATCGTAGACCGAGAGGGGCAGACCGACCGGCAGGGGGAAGACCACGCCGATGCGACTCCGCAGGGCGTAGACATCGCGCCAGGACTTCACGTCGATGCCGTCGAACTTGACCATCCCGGTCACGTTCATGCCAGGCGTCATCTCGTTCATGCGATTGATCGCACGGAGAAACGAAGTCTTGCCGCTGTTGGCCGGGCCGATGATGCCGAAGATCTCGTGCTCGCGAACGTCGAAGCTCGCGCTGTGCAGAGCGATCTGGTCGCCATAGCGAATCGACAGCTCACGCACTTCGAGCTTCTTGACTTGGGTTATTGCCTCTACCACTTCTTCTTGCCTCGCAGGTAAGTGCGGAATCCAATCGACACAGAGTTAAGGATCATGACGATCCCGATCAAGGTCAGCGCGACACCGTAGGGAAGACCCTCGGGGACGTCCGGCACCTGGGTCGAGATGACGTAGAGGTGCAGCGACATGGCCATGGTCTGGTCGTAGACGCTGGTGGGCAAGAACGGCAGGAAGAGCGCCGCCCCCGTGAACATGATCGGTGCCGTCTCGCCGACCGTGCGCGAAACCTCAAGGATCACGCCGGTCAAGATACCGCTGATCGAGTTCGGGAGCACAATGCGCCAGATCGTCTGCCAGCGTGTAGCGCCCATGTTCCAGCACGCCTCGCGGAAGGGCTGGGGCACGGCCTGGAGCGACTCGCGCGTCGCGACAATCACCACCGGCAGAGTCATCACTGCCATGGTCAAGCTCGCAGCGAGGATGCTTGTGCCGAACTCAAAAAAGAGAACGAAAGCACCCACGCCGAAGAGGGCGTGAACAATCGAGGGCACGCCCGCCAGGTTGATGATGGCAAGGTTGATGACCCTGGTGAGCGTCGTGTCCTCCGCGTATTCACTCAGATAGATCGCAGCGGCCACACCGAAGGGCACCGAGGCCAGGAGCGCGACGGCTACAAGCCAAAGAGTGCCGACCAGGGCCGGGAAGATGCCCCCTTCCGTCATGCTGTTCCTGGGGAACTCCGTGAAGAAGGCCCAGCTAAAGGTGCCCTCACTCTTGACGATCAGGGTGACCAAGATCACCCCCACGGGGATGATCAAGGTAAGGGTCACCATGCCCAGAAGCAGGCGCACAAGACCTTCCTTGCGCCTGTTCCTCTGGTTTAGGTCCGTTGTTTGAAAGGAAGAGCTCATGCCTTCTTACTCCCCAGCTTCAGTCCACCCCGGACGAAGATGTCCGCGGCCATGTTGATCACAAAGGTGATCAGGAAGAGCGAAATGCCGATGGCGAAGAGCACCTGGTAGTGCGGTGATCCTTGGGCCGTCTCGCCGAGTTCGGCGGCAATCGTTGCCGTCATCGCACAGACCGAGTCGAAGACGCTGTTCGGCATGTTGATCGCGTGCCCGGTCGCCATGAGCACTGCCATCGTCTCACCAAAACCGCGCCCGACGCCAAGCAGGACCGCTGCAACGAGCCCCTTCTTAGCACTTGGAAGAACCACCCTAAAGATGACCTGCCAGCGGGTCGCCCCAAGAGCTTCTGCCGCCTCTCGGTAAGAGTCCGGGACGGCCTTAAGCGCGTCCTCGGCGATCGTCGTCATGATCGGCGCAGCCATCAATCCAAGGATGACACCAGCGTTGAGCACGTTGAGTCCAACGGGTACGTCGAACATCTCCATGATCAAGGGATTCATGATCGAGAGGCCGATGAAGCCCCAAACCACCGACGGGATCGCCGCCAGAAGTTCGACGAGAACCTTGAGCACCTCGCGAGTCTTGCCGGTCGCAAACTCACCGATGAAGACAGCTGCGCCAAGGGAGAAGGGAACCGCAATCAACATGGCAAGCCCTGTGACAGAAGCTGTTCCCGCCATCAACGCGAGGATTCCGTAGGTCGGTGTCTCCTCGGTCGGCCGCCACTCGGGCGAGGTCAAGTACTCCGTGATGTTGAGCTCGGTGATCATGAACCCGAGACCTTCTTTCGCTACGAAAATGAAGATCGAGAGGATGAAGACGATCGCCGATAGGCCGCCAAGAAACACGACTCCACGGGCAATCTGATCCATCCACCAGGCGCTACCCCGGTAGAGAGCGGCGGCCTCTGCCGCAGCCCTAGGGTCGAGGCTACCCTTAGTGCTCGTCATCTTCGTCTCCGCGCAAAATCTCCATCAGGTCGCTTAGGCGCGGGATCAGCTGAGCGAGTACCCCTTCGGCACTCTTCCGGTCGGTGAGGGGCCAGCTCAGAAGGGTCGTGTGGTACGGAACCTTGCGAACGTGATCGTGGACACCGCCGGCAAGGTCAATCACTAAATCGTACTCGCGTAGGTCGCGAGTCTTACCCGAGAACACCCGCGGCTCTTCGTTGATCAGGCTGAGGCCGACCGTCTCACCGAACTCGACAAAACTCGCATCGAGCTCGTCGGCGGTATCCCAACCGGCGCTCTCGAAGGTGCCCGCTTCGGGATAAGCCCTGCGCGCAAAGTGCTCGGCCAGGACACTCGCCCCGGCGTTGCGTCTATCCACAAAGAGAATGTCGAAGGTCTTCGTAGGCTTGACTTCGCCGGTCACCGCAAAGACTGTCTGCTGGCAGATGTTCTTCGACTGGTGCAGAACGCGCTCGAGGCGGTTGAAGATCGCCATGAATGAGAAGAGGTCGGCTACCGGACGGGCATTCTCTTCGCCTTCCTTCACGAGGTCGCTAAACACTCTGTCGAAGGTGGTACCAAAGCCTGAAATGGCCTGATGAGTCCCCTTCGCGAGCATGACGTCCTTTTCTTCAAAGGAGCGAATAGCCTGGGTCAGGAGCTTCTGAGCCTGCTCACCCATCATCTCGATGTCGCGCTGGGTCGAAGCCGGAGCGCGACCCGAGAGGGAGATAGCCGCCCTGGAAATGGTCTCGGCGTAGTCGCCAATCCTCTCGAGGGTTTGGTTCACGCGCATCACCGCGGAGATGTAGCGCAAGTGGCCGGCCGACGGCAGGTGCCGCGCCACAAAGACGTGGCACCTGTGGTCTAGATCCGTAGAGATTCGGTTCGTCGGCAGGTCGCCGAGAATTGTCTCCGTGGCCAACTCCGCGTCGCGGGTCAAGGCGGACTTCACGCTGTTTTCCAAGGCCGACGTAACCGCCTTCCCCATCTTCCTAACGCTCTTTCCAATTCGATGCAGATCCTTCTGCAGTCGCTCTTCATATCCAGCCATGAACTACCTCGCGTTATCTGTTTCCGACAGGCGTGAACTACTTGGCGGGTGCGTAGCCCTTTTCCTTAATGATGTCCTGACCAGTGCTGCTCAGGATCCAATCCATGTAGTTCTTCACGTCGCCCTCGGGTTGGCCAGCAGTGTACATGAAGAGGGGCCGCGCGATCGGATAACTTCCGTCAGCTGCGCTGGCCACCGTTGGAATTACGGGTTGACCTTCTCCATCCACAACAGGCACAAGGCGAACGTGATCCGTGGCGTAGGCTAGACCGCTGTAGCCGATGGCGCCCTTGGTCACGGCGCACTGCTCAACGACGTCCTTAGAGCCGTGAAGGGACAGGGCGCCAAGCTTGTAGCTGCCCCCCTTGCCAAGCACCGCGTCGCGGAAGTAGGCGTAGGTGCCCGAGTTGTTCTGACGACTGACGCGGATGATCTTGTCCTCCTTGAGGCCGGGGATCTCGATGCCCATCTGAGCCCAAGTCGTGGTCTGCCCGTCCTTTCCGTAGATATCGGCCAGCTGCTTGAGGCTGATGCTCTCGAGCGGGTTGTCGATGTGCACGTAGATCGCAAGGGCGTCGTAGCCCACGATCCACTCAACCGGGTCGATACCGTTGGCCTTCGCTGCCTCGAGCTCTGAGTCCTTCATGGATCGGCTCGAGTTTGCGATGTCCACGGTGCCGTTGATCATGGCGCTGATGCCCGTTCCCGAGCCGCCGCCGTTGACGACGATGGTCACACTGGGGTCGACCTTGCCGTACTGCTCGGCCCAGGACTGGGCCACGTTCACGAGAGTATCGGAACCCTTGTTCTCAATCATGTTCCGCCCGCCGCCCTCTGCGCGTCCGCAGGAGAGAATGGCGAGTGGGAGCAAGAGGGCCGCTATGGTTGTTTTGAGGTTCATTTGCCGTTTCCTAGTCTTGGTTGGGCCACTGAGTCATCTTTGGGCCCGCGTCTTATGTTGTGGGCCACTGCGGCCCAAGTCTCTTATTAGCATGATTCAGCTCTATGAAGATCGTGTGAACGCCAGGTGTAGAGCGCGAACTCCCGCAAAGATCGCTATCCTAAAGGCATGATCGATCGTTCCAGTCTCAGCACTCTCCTTATAAGTGAAGGGTACCGACTCCAGGAGGCCTCCCCCCCCGGTGGCTTCTTCGAGTGCATCCTGACTAAGAATTGTGAATTCTGGAGTGGCCGCGGCGACACTGCTGAACGCGCCCTAGAGGCCGCTGCGCGAGCCATGTGCCCCAGTGATTTGGCCTGGAGGCTGCTCTTGGGCCTGCTGGACGGTGGCGCCGGCTCTATGGAGATCCATGCCCCCCGGGGTATCGGGCACATCGACCTGTCCCCGGGCGAGAGCAAGCTCCCCGTTTCCATGCCACCCAAGCGGCCCGTTCGCGAGCTGGACGGCCTCGACGAGCCAACGGCTTTAGC
>JBLHWM010000005.1:0-35786 GCA_047629095.1 Planctomycetota bacterium
TCCCCCCGCCGCGCGGGGGGATATGGTCTGGGGATGAAAACATATGATGTGCTTGTGATTGGTGGCGGGACGGCTGGTACGGCTGCTGCTGCGGCGGCAGTTCTTGCTCTTGGTGAGGGGGCTCGAGTTGGTTTGTTCAATAAAGGCGAGCTCGGGGGGCTCTGCATTCTGCGAGGATGCATGCCCACAAAGACCATGCTGCATGCGGGGCATCTAGCGCATGAGGCGGCTTCGCACCACACGCCGGGAATCGGTCATGGGGAGTTGAGTATTGACTTCGGGGCAGTAATGGCGAACAAGGACGTCAAGGTGGCCCGGTTTAAGAAGGCCAAGCTCGGTGGAATATCGAATGGTGGCTACGAGGTCATCGATGCCTTCGCGCGCTTTGCTGGCCCCGACACGATCGAGGCAGATGGGGAACTCTACCAGTTCACTCGTGGGGCGGTCTTTTCGCCAGGTTCGGTGGTCGCCATGCCTCCGATTTCCGGTATTGAAAACGTTACGGTTTGGGACAGCGACGACGTGATGGACCTCAAAGAGGTTCCCGAGTCGGCGATCGTGATGGGTGGGGGAGCGATCGGTTTGGAGCTCGGTTTGTTTCTGGCTCGGATGGGCTGCAAGACGATCCAAGCGAACCGGAGCCGGATCTTCTCCAAGCTCGACCCGGAGCTTGCGGACGAGATGGAAGCGGTGCTCCGCAGCGAGCCAAACATGGAGCTTGTGGCCCCGCTTACGTCCACGATGATTGAGCAAAAGGACGGTATGATCCACCTGCATCTCGATACAGAGTCCGGTCCTAGGACATTGGTCGCAAAGCACTTTGTTGCGGCCACTGGGCGGAATGCCCGTCTGGAAAACATGGGCCTAGAAGCGGCGGGCGTAGAGTTTGAGCGTGGCCGGGTCAAGTGCGACGACTCCATGCGCACCACCAACCCGCGCATCTTTGTGGCGGGAGACGCAACGGGTAAGGATCTGCTGCTGCATATCGCGAACTGGGAGGGCAAGGCAGCCGGCAACGGCGCAGCCGAGCTACCCGGTGATCACACGGTTGAGCGTCGCCTGCACATGACCGCTATCTTCACCGATCCACCCTTGGCGACCATTGGCATCACTGAGGCCGAAGGAAAGATCGCGGGTATTCCCATGGTGACGGCCTCGGCGAAGCTCGCAGAAACGGGGCGTGCCATCACGATGGATGTCCAACATGGGCTCTGGAAGATGGTCGCCCACGCCGAGACCGGTGAGATTCTGGGTTGTCAGATTTTGGGGCCACGTGCCGATGACATCATTCACATCATCTCTACGGCGATGTTCTACAACGGCACCGCTGAGGACATGCTGAAGATGCCCTGGTACCACCCGACGATCTCTGAAGTGGGCCTCAGCTTGGCCAGGCAGCTCGCTGCCCAAGTCGGAAAGTAGGCAGCCCCGGTAAGCGGCGGGCCAATTTCTTTGAAAGAACCGAAGTTCGACTTGACTCGTCCCCCTTAGTGAGTGAACATTCACTTACCAACACGCCGAGCAACCCATGAATATTAAGACGAGAAGCAGGAAGGCAAGTAGCGAGAGGCGGCAAGAGATCGCTCTAGCTGTTTTGGACTTGATTGGTGCAAAGGGCGCCAAGTCCCTCACCTCTGCCCAAATTTCGAATCACCTAGGCCTCAGCGCCGGTGCCATCTTTAGGCACTATGCAGGACTAGACGAGATGCTAGAGGCTGCTGTCGATATCGCCATCGATTTGGTTGAGCAGTCTTTTCCCGATAAGAATGCTGACCCGAAGGCGCGCTTACTGCAACTCGGCTTGGATCGAGTTGCCATTGTTCGGACCCATCCTGGTATCTCTTGGCTGCTCTTGTCCGACCAGGGCTTGCTAGGTGTCCCTGAGCCCGCGGCGAAGCGCATTCGCGCCCTTGTGCAGCGCTCGCAGCGATTCGTGGCGCAAGCCCTGAAGCAAGCCGACGCTGCGGGCGATCTGCAACCTGACGCCAAGCCAGATGTCTCCGCGATCCTTCTCATGGGTGCGATCCACGCCCTCATCAGAACGGGCAAGAATACTCGGGCTCCCAAACCCCAAGTCGTTCTCGAAACCCTTTTGAACATGATCTTCCTGCGCGCTTGATGCGCGCACAAAACACCAACAAAACACTCCGATGACCATCCTTGCTACGACCACCGTCGCCGAAATTGCCACGCTGTATCCGCTCTCAACTCGGGTGTTTGCCCGCCACTCAGTGGACTTCTGCTGTGGCGGTCACGAACCACTCGAAGAAACCTGCCAGGCCAAGGGCTTGGACCTCGAGGCCATCCTTCACGAGCTCGAATCCGAGATCAGCAAGTCCAATAGCGAGCAGGCTCGTTGGGACCTCAAACCGATTCCAGAGCTGATCGCGCACATCATCGAGCAATACCACGATCCCCTCCCCGAAGAGCTCGCCCGGATCGAGTTGATGGCGCGTAAAGTGCACCGGGTTCACGGGGATAAGGACCAGGCCATGTTCGATGGAATCCTTGAGACTTTCCTGGCGATTAGAGCGGACATCGAGCCGCACCTTCGAACGGAGGAAGAGGTCCTCTTTCCCGGTATTCTCGCTGGGCGAAACCCCGATGATGTCATGGACGCGATTGAAAACGACCATGAGGGATTGGGCAAGCTACTCCTGAAAATGAGAGCATTTGCGAAGGACTTCATTGTTCCCATGGAGGCCTGTAACACTTGGCGCGCACTCTTGGTCGGGCTGGAAACTTTGGAGGGCGATTTGCACCGGCATATTCACCTCGAGAACCACGTCTTGCACCCCCGGGCGAGGATGGCGAGTGCCGGTTAGGCTCCAAACATAAGGTTTTCATTGATTCTCCGTAATCGACGGCCCTATAGCCGTGCATCTTGAAAAGATGCACGGCTATTCTGCGTAGGTGGAATAGGTTCCCAAAGCAGCATCCCCCCCTAGTTCCCCCCCCTCATGAAACCCACTTCGATCCTAATCGGACTGATTGCCATTGTTGGCCTTTCGGTCGCCGGCATTCTCCTCTCGACTCCCACCACGCCCGCGGGTGGCGATGGGACTGGCTTGAGTGCAGCAGGTGACGGTAGCGGGTCGAAGTTGGCGTTGACCAAGTCGCGCGTGGAGACCCTTTCGACTCCGGAACCAGAGCCGACCGAGGTTGCGGACAGGACCGTGATTGTGGACGAGGCTACCTTGCTTGCCGAGCAAGCTGAGGAGAGGGAAGTTCAGCGCCTTGAAGAGATGGCCAAGGGGCCATTCATGCTGGGACGCGTGGTAGATAGCCGGGGATTCCCCGTGCCGAATGCCCAGATCAACTTCTCCGGGGATGGTCGCTCGGGAAACCTGCTTGCACTCGGGATGCCCGTGTTTGCATCGGAAGCAGAAACAGATATCAACGGTGGATACAAAGCCAGTCGGCGCGGGCTTCGCGGAGAAGAGGTCACCGCCAAGGTCCAGGCGAGGGGCTTCCAGGTCTACCGTGATGACCTTCGCTCCGAGCGCAGGGGTGAGGACTACTCCATGCCCGCAATCACCATGCAGCGGGGGGTCGTTCTCGGTGGCGTGGTTAGGGACGCCCTTGGTAATCCCGTTGAAGGTGCCTTGGTGCGCCGAACTGATCCCGGGGAAGAGGGAATGTACGACGGCATGATGGGGATGGCTGCCATGTTCCGTGGGAGGGGGGCGCCCTCGGATACCACCGATGAAAACGGTCGATTCGAGTTGGGCAACGAGCCTCCAGGTAAGTATGTCGTCGTCGCCCTGCACGATGCTTTTGAGAAGGCTCGCATCGAGGGCCAGGCCACCCAAATTGGCATGGAAGACCTGACCCTCCAGTTGGAGTTCCCCCCCTCGGCATCCATCGCCGGGGTGATCAAGGGTTTCCCCCAGGGCAAGCGCTTCGTCAAGGTCAAGGCTATCCCCGTCCAAGAGGCCGACTCCGAAGAGATCACAGGCATCAGCATTATGATGCAGTCCTTTACGGGGTCCGGGTATTCCGCCGAAGTGGAAGAGGACGGCACCTTCTTAATCCAAGGCATGCCGGCGGACCGGGAGTTTGATATCACAGCATCCGTTAGTGAGGGCTTCATGCAGGACCTTACCTGTTCCAATGAAGTCCGAGCTAAGGCCGGAACCCAGGGATTGGAGCTACAATACGACAGTGGAGCCGGACTCTCTTTTCGGCTCATTGACGGGGAGACCAATCAGCCGGTTCTAGGAAGTACGGTTCGTTATCGCTGGACGGAAGGCCAGCAGAGCAACTTCGCCATGGGCGCCAAGAAACGCGAGTTTGCCGGCAGTCGCGTCGAAATTGACGAGCTCCGTCCCAAGGGGGATGCAGGCGTGCTGGCCCTAACGATCACTTCCAGTGGATACAGGGATCAGACAGAGACGGACATCAAAATTGTTGCGGACGAGCAGACTGACCTTGGCCTAATCAGCCTTCAAAAAGCTCCCATCCTTCGGGTTCGTGTGGTGGAGGCTGGTTCAGGGAAACCGCTCAGCCGCGCTCGGGTTGGTCTGACACCAACAGAGTCAGGCCAAGTCGAAGGGGCCAACATGATTAACCTGGACTCTAGAGTCATGAACGCCCTCTCGACTGAGGGTGGAACAGAGCGAACTGATAAAGATGGGTGGGTTGAGGTCTCTGCGGTGAGCACTCCGACCGGTACGCTGACGATTCGACGCTCTGGGTTTGCCTTGCTGGTCGTGAATGACGTGGCCATGCCGACCTCGGGATGGCGCGAGGAGATTGTCACCCTTTCCAAGGGCGGTGAACTTGAAGTCATCGTTCTTGACTCTTTGGGCAATCCGGTGAGCCAGGCTTCCGTGAAGTACAAGTCTGAAGGCGGCGCCGATGGCGATGGAACAACAAGCAAGAAGGGACGCATCAAGTTTCGCGATGTTGCGGCCGGCGACTACTCCGTCAAGGCAGCACGGCCAGGAGACAATGGAGCATTCTGGGGAGACAGTGCCGAGGCGAAGGCCACATGGACACCCTTGAAGGTCGTCTCGGGCGTTGATCAAGAGATCACTCTTCGGGTCCCTCTGGACACTGTCTTGGCAGGTGTTGTGCTGGTGGACGGCCAACCCCTGGCAGGGGTGCTCGTTAATTACCTTTCTAATCCTGACAGCTCGGGTTCATCCGGTGGTAACCGCCAGTTCCGTGGCAACCGCGGGTTTGGAGGCAACGACACCTCCGACACGACGGACGCCAATGGGGCTTTCCTATTGAAGGGACTCAAGCCCGGTGATCGGGCCTTGAGCATCCGGCCTTCGGAATCCGTTCCTAGCCAAAAGGTCCTAGTGGCCTTGAACGAGGGGCAGAACGAATCGAGCTTTACCCTTAAGATCGGGATCCTAGAGGGCACCGTGGTGGACGCCAATGGCAGCCCCATCCAAGGGGCTATCGTTAAGGCCTACAATGCAGACAGTAGTGACCTAGAAGGTGACCGCTTCATGCGCGCCATGTTTGGGGATAGTGGAGGTGTTCGTACAGGGCTCGACGGACGGTATTCCCTCATCGGCGTACCCACGGATGTCTCGTTGGTTGTGAAGGGATCGAGCAAGGGCCACACGGACTCATTGTCTGCCCCAGTCACAGTGGCCGCCGGGAAGAAGAAGACTGACATCGGCATTCAGCTTGGCATGGGCGCGTCAATTCGTGTCAGCCTCACCGGAGACGCCGCTCCATTCCAGATGATCCGGGCCGAACTCGTCCAAGCCGAGGAGGGTGAGGATGAGCAGACCGTCCGGAAATTCGTCCAAGGATCAGAAGCCCTGCTAAGTGACCTGGTACCGGGGAAGTGGAAGGTCAGCCTCTCCACAAACAATGGGCAGAGGGAATCGATGGAGATCGAAGTGAGCGCAGGGGAGGAAGGGCAGGTCACCCTCGCACGATAGGCCAGCTTCCGGAGGCCCATCTAGGACCGCTCCGTAAGGAATGGCAGGGAAGTTCGTTAGTTGTGAATTGGCGCCTTGCCTACACGGCTTAGATCGGCTTTGATTAGGTGGTCCGCTGTAAGCTTCTCCGGCTACTTTTAACGTTCACACTTCGCTCAAAATGACCCGCCTATTCCAGTTCTTAGCTCCTCTACTTGCCGTTCTAGGTGTCACCTTTCTGTCGGGTAGCGCCCTTGCTCAAGTTGGACCGGATGGCCAGCCACTAAGCCGCGAGCAGATGTGGCGTGCGCCCACTTGGGAAGAGTGGGCTCGCCCCGTGTTGATCAAATGGCAGCGCTCCTATTCCGATGCTGTCGAAATCTCCAAGGAGACGGGCAAGCCGATTTTGGTCTGTGTGAACATGGACGGAGAGATTGCCTCTGAGCACTACGCGGGGATTCGCTATCGGGAAGTGGAGAGCGCCGCTCTTTTTGAGCCCTACGTTTGTGTGATTGCATCTGTGTACCGGCACAACTCACGGGATTACGATGCGAATGGAGCCCGTATCGTGTGCCCGAGATTTGGAACGGTCACCTGTGGTGAGCATATAGATGCTGAGCCAGGGTTGTTTGACCAGTTCTTCGATGACACTCGAGTTGCGCCTCGGCACATCGCGGTGGAGTTGGACTCGACGGAGATGTACGACGTCTACTACGCCTTCGACACGGACTCAGTCTTCAAGCAGATCAAAGATGCTGTCATCGATCGCCCGATCAACCCGCCCGCTCCGGGCCTAGGGGATCGCTCGATCGTCGAGCGCGTCCAGAGCCTGGATGTCGTGGACCGCGAAGCCGTCGAGGTTGCCTACCAAGCGGGCGACTTCGAGACGCGCAAGGCCATCCTTGGCGCCGCGGTCAAGCATGTCCGCTCCTCCCAGGTTGGAGTGATGCGACTCGCACTCTTAGGTCCGGATCTCGAACTTCGGAAAATGGCCTGGGAAGGTCTGACCAAGAATGCGGGGCAACTCACCGTTGGTGGAGGTGCAGTCGACCTGATTGCGGAGGCGCTTCGTTCGCCTATGGAGCAGAGCCAGCAGGAGATGCTGATCTCTACACTAGAGGACATGGGCAAGAGCTCTTTCCGAGCGCGTCGACTCGCGAAGGTCTACGCTGGACTCGGCCAAGAGAGCACGATTCTTGACCGGCAACTCTGGGAGGTAGCGCTCGCTAAACTGGATCCGGTTGGGGCTCCTCCCGAGCTCACAGCTCCCAAGGGTCAGCCCAATGAGCAGGACCCGGAGGCCATGTTGCTGCATGCCGAGTCCCTGATTTGCTTTGCCATGAGCGAGGACTTGTCCCCTGAGTTCGCCGCGCTTTTGGTATCGGATGCCATCAGCTCTGCCGTCAAGGCAAGCGCCATCGGAGCCAAGGGATGGAAGCTTCAATCCGTCCTGGCACTTGGCCGTTACTTCAATGGGGACCGCGTCGGCGCCTACGCAAAGTCGGTTGAGGTTGCGAAGCTGATTCCCCCAGGTGATGCGAGCCCCCTGTCCATGGCCATGATTGGGCTATTTGGCGAGGCCCGCCAACAGGGAATTGCCCGCTCGATGCGCCGCCGCAATCCCTGGGCTCCCGAGTGGCTGACGGATATTCATACGGCTTACGGCATTCTGTTGCGCCACCCTTACGGGTCGGACCAGCACGCCGTTGCGAACTTTGATTTCCTGACGGGAGTCGAGGCGACGGGGCACTCCGCTAGATTCCTCGACCTAGCCATCGAGCGCTTCCCGGATTCCTGGGAGCTGCACGCGCGCCTACGTACTCAGCTGCTGAAGGATCGCATGGTTGACGCACTGGACGGCGTGGAAGTGGTCTACGATCGAATGCTCGCCGCTCCTGGCGCTTCTCCTGATTTGCGTTGGTATGCGGGTTACGCTTCGATTGCCGCCGCTGAGTCCCATCGGCGCATTGGGAACCCGACCCAGGGCGCGATGTCTTACCAGCGCGCCATTGCTCACTTCGAGACCGCGCTACAACAGGACGACTCTCACTCCGATGGAGCAGAGCACCACATGGCCATGGCCCTGGCAGGAATGGCCCGTATCGCTTACGAGCGCGACGAGGACACTCAAGCCTTAGATTGGATCCTAGAGAGCTTCGCGAGGTCCCCTGAATCTGCCGCCACCTTGGATGGGATGACCTTCACTCCCGCCGGCACGGCTCGGGCCATTTTAGTCCGCCTGCGCGCTGGGAATCAGACCGACCAGGCCATGAAAATTGAAGAGGCACTCGCCGCCCTCGGCCGCCTAGATCCGGCCCTTCTCGAGCTTCCAGAGTTCGAGCGCAGGGGCCCCGCGAGCCCAATGGTTCCGGACCCTGCAAAGTAGCTTATTCATCACTCCCTTTTCTTTATGAAATCCTAAACGTGCCTCTCTCTCGGCAGCATTGCCTTCCTTGCACGCTTTGCGCCCGCAAGCCTGGGCCAAGCTCTTGGCCTTGTCTGGCAGAGGGGCCCAGTGGTCCGGGCCTAGGACTTCTTCGAGTCCTCTTCCGCGGTCGAGTGCTTTGACGGCAACGCCATTCGTAGCCACACCGTGATGAATTACGTCGCTGACTAGCAGCCCGCCCGATACAGGGCTGCTAGGGTCGCCTCGAGACCCTAGACCATGTGCAAGCTGCCCGGTGGACCCCGTCCCCGGGCAGCTGCCGTTAAGTCCGGCGGCGCTGGCGTGATTCTTTCAGTGCCTGTTTGGCTTGTAGATAGAGAGCATCCCGCTGGGCCTTGAGCAGGGCCTTGAACTCGCGACTCTGAATCTTGAGATGCGCAGCGGCCTGCTTGAGGAACTTTTGCTCAGCTCCCGTCAAGACACCGTCAGCCAAGGCCAGGTGGATCAAGCTACCCAGCCACTCGCGGGCCTGCTTCGGGTCCCTTGGCCTTTCGGGTGCAACCCCTTCGCCGATACTCCGAACCATCGCGTCCAGGGTCTGCGAGTCCACGCCGTTGCGCTCGGCAATCTTCTGGAGCCCGGCCCTCTCCTTTGGGGTCGTTTTACCATCGGCCTGACTCAATGAAATTGCCCAGGTCAGGAGCGTCCTTGGGGAATGCTCAGTGTGGCTCCCTTCCCGCGAAGCGAGTCGAGGTAGCCGGGACAAGAGGCCTTGGACCTTGGGATTCGTTCGGATCTCAGCGCCGTCGAGGAGCCACGCGGACTTTCCTTCGGTGCGCGGGGCTTCGCAGTAGGGGCAGGTGGCTTCGATACCGCCCTGATCATGCGCGCCGCAGTTTGTGCAGGAGCCCGTGGTGAAGGCAGTGCGCAGATCACTGACCTCTCCAGCACCGCGCGTGAAGAGCAGAACGGTGCGTTGGAGGTGCCGCTCTTTCCGTATGCGATGGACGCCATCTTTACCAACCGCCACACGAGCTCCATCCCAGTGGACCTCCACGAGTGCGATGTTCTGGTCGCCATCGGGCAGGATACCCAAGGTCTGAATCGAGCCAACTGCACAGTCCACCTTGTACTGCCACGTGCTCCCCTTCCGCTTCTGAATGCGCTCGTCGTAGTCTGCGCAGAATCTACCTGTAGCCACACGCCGGAGGGGATCTGAGGACTGGATTTTGTCCACAGCATTCATCCGCCAAAAGGCTACCGAGGCCTTGTCCTCTAAGAGCTCCAAGCTCAACCCAGGATCGGATTCCTGGCACGTCTCGAAGCCTGGCACTGTAGCCGCCGATGTTGGGGTCCAGACGGACTCTTGGGTGATCTCCGTGAGCACCCAGTCGTACTCCCCGCTCTTGGCATAGCAGCCGCAGGTCTTGCAGACCGATGCCCGGTTCATCACAAGGTCGGCCCCGCAGTTTGGGCACATGCCCTCCATCAGTCCTTTGGTCGAGCGGGTCTTTGCGCTAGCTCTCCGTACGAAGGTCCAGCACTCGACAAAGTTGCGCTTGTCCAGGGTGGTGCCGGGCATGCGCTTCCCCGTCTTGAGACTCTGCTTGGAGATCAACGATCGAAAGGGGATGCGCAGGGTTACCGAGTCATAGATTGCATCACTCTTGGCCTGCAAGAAGCTGATCGTGCCGTGGGTCGTCTCGACCATATCCTGACGCCAGCCCTCGGTGCGTTGGCCGGCAATCTGCAAGGTGAAGCGCTCGTGGACACCGTCCGAGAGGAAGGGCTCCACATCGCCTAGGTCCTGCCTGCACCATCCCGCCTGGGCCTTGTAGAAGGCGGCGGAGACCCGCTCGACAAGGCGCTCTGGCGTAAAGTCGGGATCCCTCGCACGCAGAACGAGCCAGGATACCTTGGCCTGTCTGCTGCGGATATCTTGACTGGCCCTAGCGATCGCACTTCCCTTGCGCTGGTTGTTCGCAACCCCGCCGGTCTTCGCCACGATGAAGATAAAGAGCAAGAGCAGAGGGATCCCGATCAACGGAGCGCGGAACACAAGCTGGATTAGGTAGTAGAGAATCCAGCCAGCGAATCCACCCCCGGAGTCTCCGCCTCCGCTGCCTCCGCCGCCGCTAAAGCTGCCACCTCCACCGGCTTGGATGGCGAGCAACGTCGGCGTTAGGCTATGGAGTAGGGTGGGGAGCATGTGGAGGGAGGAGCTTTTGGAGATGCGAGGGGCGACCCTGTCTTCGAGCTTTGGTGGTTTTTCATTCAAACGAACTGCCGGCTCTGGGACAATAGATCCATGTCAGGTAAATCCCCCGAATTGGTCGAGCTCGAAATGAAGCTCGCCTTCCTTGAGCGCACGGTCGAAGTGCAGAACGAAGTCATCATCGAGCAAGGGGCCGAGGTGCAGTCCCTTAGCACGCGGCTCGGCAGGCTGGAATCGCGTGCGAAGGCGGACGACTCTGGAGCCGCGGAAACCCTGCGGCCCCATGACGATCCACCTCCGCACTACTAAAGGCCGGCCCTAAAGGCGGCCTAGTCGGCCAGCCCGCGTCGACCCTGAAGTTTCGGTCGGGACCGAGGTGTTTGGAAGACTCGTAGATGACCTAATCCCCTGCGCCCATTCTCGGGGGTGCTGCTAGGCCTCGGTACCCGTCACTGAGATTCCATCCACAAGGATCCACGGGGCGATGTACTGGCCACAATAGGGCTCGGGGTTCTTGGTCATCCCCTGGATGCTCTTGATCATCTCGAAGAAGTTGCCTGCGATCATGGTCTCCGAGAGGGCGTACTTGAGCTCGCCCTTTTCGTAATAGTGGCTACCCTTGGCGATGCCGGAGAAGTCTCCCGTTAGAGGATCCACGTTACCACTGAAGCGCTCAACGACCACGAGTCGCTCAGGGCTCCCCAGGAGCTCCTGCTTCGTTGCTTGGCCGCCGCCGACCTCTAACGTGTGGAAGCCTCCGGCGTGGCCGGTGGACGTCGTACCACGCCTTTTGGCGGTGTAGGTCGAGTCCACGTGGGCGCTTAGCACACCGTCCTTGATGATCGTGATGGGATGGGTGGCTACGCCTTCCGAGTCGTAGGGCGAGGCTCCCATGAGGTCCGTATTGTGAGCCGAATCCACCAGGGTGAAGTTGGTGGAGGCTACGACCTTACCAAGGCTCTCCTCCCAGAGCGACTTGCCATCCATCAGCTGGGCACCACCGACGTGGTAGCTGATCGGCTGCAGCAGCAGACTTGAGACGACGCCAGGGGAGAGCAGTACTTGGCCCTTGTAGCTCGCACAAGTACTTGGGCAAAAGCTGCCAAGGATGCTGGCCACAAGCTTCTCCGCCGTCTGCTTAGCCAGGGCGGCTGCCCCGTCCCACTTCCATGAGCTACCCGAGAGGTAATCAAAGGACGTGGTCTCGGTCTCCGTCTTGCCAAGTCCCATCAGGGTCCAATCCAGACGCGTGATCTGGTCCGTACGAGACAAGCCATTGCTGTTGACTAGAGCCTCACAATACTTGGTGACCTCGACTTGTCCGCCATCGAGGCTGATGCGCTGGTCCGCCTTGGCGACTTCAATGAAGTCCGCGGCTAGTTCATGCAGGTCGGCTGCCGAGAGGTTGGCCAGGTGCTCGTCATAGCGCCCCGGGACCTCTTGGATCGGGCCGTCCGCTGGCAGGCAGAGGTGCTCATCTTCCAGGGAAAAGCTCGCCAAGGCAATCGCGCGTTGGGCGGTGTCCTTGAGCGCGTCGGCTCCGAGATCGTTCGTGGACGCCGTGCCCTTCTTGCCCTTGCAGTAGACCTTCAAGGAGAGAGTCAGGGTCCCGTTGGTGGAGGTGCAAGTGAAGTCGTTCTTCTCGTAGCGCACCTTCGTCTCTTCGGCGCCGCGGGAGATGACCTGGGCCTCGTCGGCACCTTGGCCAAGTGCTTCGCGGAGCAGGTTGGATGCGCGCTCGAGCAGCAGGTCACAGGAGAGCTGACTCTCGGTTTGGGCGGGGCTCACTGGCGACCTCCTAGGGTGATGTCGCAGCGAACATAGGGTCCACCCGCATCGACCTTAGCCGGCTGCCACTTACCGCAGTAGCCCGCACCTAGGTCCCACTTGAATTCGGAGCTGACGGCATCGACCGTTCCGAGCACATCAAAGGCAACACCAGAAATGGTGGCCTCTTTGAATTTCTGACCGAGCTTGCCGTCCTTGATCTCCACTGCGTAGTCCGTGCCGAACATGAACTCGCCGGTGGCATCGGCTTGCCCCGAACCTGCACCAACCAGCAGATAGCCCTGCTTTGTGGTTTCCACCATCTGCTCGAAGCTTGTCTCCCCCGGACTGACGTACGTGTTGCGCATGCGAATCAGGGGTTCATCGTGATAGAGCCAAGCCCGAGCATTACCAGTGGGAGCGACGCCAAAGTGCGCGGCCGACTCGCGGTTGTGAAGGTAGCTCTTGAAGATACCGTCTTCGATGATGACGGTGTTCTCCGTGGGCACGCCCTCGTCGTCATACGCCATCAGCCCGCCGGGGGTCGGGCCGAACTCGGCGGCCCCGGAATCGCAGAGGGTGACCAAGTCCGTGGCAACGCGGTGTCCGATTTTACCTGCGGCAACCGATCCCGACATGACGAAGTCGGCCTCGACCGTATGACCGATGGCTTCGTGGCTCAAGAGTCCAACCACGCTCGGCTCGAGGATGACCGTAGTCTTCCCACCGGGTAGGTGGGGGGCGCCCAGCAGATCCACCGCGCTGCGGGCGGTGTCTTCGATGATTGCGCCGGCCTTGTGGTGATTGAACAGGCAGTCCCAACCGCCGGTAACACCCAGCGACGTGTGCCCGATGTTCTGCTCGCCATCACGACTGGCAAAGGTGACCAATCGCAGCTCGGGGCGAACGAGCTTTTGAGACACCGATGCACCGTCCGTGGTGACAACGACCTTGTCTTCGAAGATCTCCCGATAGCTTGCCCGGGCCGTGTGGATTTCCGAGGCGCGTTTAGCGGCCTCGCGCTCCATATCGACCATGGCGCTGAGCTTCTCCTCGAGGGGACGGGCCATCAGCTCGTCGTAGCCAGGCAGGGTGATGTCGCCCTTAGCAAGGCCGACGCTGGGCAAGTCGGGGATCTTCTTGGTCTGGATTTTGGCGATCGCCACTGCGTTCGCCCGGGCCGTTTCGATCGCTGCTTCAATCGCTGCGGTAGAGGTGTCTGTCGTGCTGGCAAAACCCCAGGAGCCGCCCTCCAAAACTCGTACACCAATGCCACCGGTTACGGACGAGTTCGCCACGTCAACCCGCCCTTTTTGCACGGTGAAATCGTTGAGCAAGCGGCGATGGTAGCGCAGCTCTACCCAACCGGATTGGTTGGCAAGGATCGATTCGAGATGAGTTCTCATACTTTGATTCGGGGTTGGGAGCTATTTGGCTAGGGCCAGCATGACTTGAAGCTTGAGGAAGTCGACGTCTTCCACGAGGATGCGGATGGGGTAGCCCTCACTGAAAGAGAGCAGGCGCTTGCCCTGTTGAACCGTAAGGGTCGAGCCTTCGCATTTGGGGCGATCGCCGATACTACGCGAGGGCAAGAAGCCGCTGACATTGAGACCTGTTAGGTCGATCTCCATGCCGGCGCGATTGACTCGGATCACCTTGGCGTCAAGGATCTCGCCAATCTTGGGCTCCATGAACTGGCACACCTTGAGGTCGAAGACGGCGCGCTCGGCCATCTCAGCGAAGTTCGCCTGGTGGGAGGCGTGGGTTGCCGTAGTGTTCAACTCCAGCAGCATGCCCTCGCCCTTGAGTTGCGTAATGGCCTGCTCGTCCTCGGAGAGGACCGCGTGCAACCAGCGGTGGACGATGAGGTCGGGATAGCGACGGATGGGGGAGGTGAAGTGAAGGTAGGCCTTGCGCGCAAGACCCCAGTGCTCGGCCACATCCTCGTGATCTTTCACCTCATAAACTGCCTTCTCCACCAAGCCCATGATGCGTTGGACTAGGGCCTCGGCATTGGCGCGCTTCCTGGCGAGTTGAATCATGCGTCCAATGTCACGACCCGAGAGTCGCTGCTTCTTCGGGACGCGGATGCCGATCTTGTCCAGCATCGCCATGACCTTTTCGGCTTCCTCTGGGTCCTTTTCCGGGTGAACCCTGTAGATCGTGGGCAGGCCCTTCTCAAGGAAGAAGTCACCGACCGCTTGGTTGGCTGCTAAGGCGGTCTCTTCAATCAACGTCTGTGAGAAGTACTTGGCCGAGAAGAAGATCTCAACCGGCTCATGCTTGTCGTCAAAGCGAAAGCGCTTCTCCTTGCTCTGCATGCGCAGTGAGCCCTTGGCGTCGCGAAGTGCCTGTTGCTTGCGTGTCCACGCACGGAAGTGTTCGAGGGTTGGCTTGAGGAAAGCGAGCTCGGCCGTCTCCTCGGTTTCCACGCCGTCCAGGATCTCTTGAATGACGCGGTAGGTCGTCCGCTTCTTACTGCGGATGACACTCTTGGAGAAGCTCGAAGCGGTGCGCTCGCCATGCTTGTCGAACTCCATGAAGACGGAGAACGCCAGGCGGTCTTCATCCGGAACCAATGAGCAGAGTCCGTTGGAGAGTTCCTCGGGCAGCATGGGTACAACTTGGTCGGCCAGGTAGACACTCGTGCCACGGGTAAGTGCCTCGTCATCCAGGATCGAGCCTTCGCGAACGTAGTGGCTCACATCCGCAATGTGCACGCCCAGCCGATAGCCGCCATCGCCGAAGGGCTCGATCTGTACGGCGTCGTCATAGTCCTTTGCGTCTGCGCCGTCGATGGTGAAGATCAGCTGGTCGCGCAGATCCAGGCGCCCTACCATGTCTTCCGGCCGAGGGTTGGCGGGCAGCCCGCGGGTCTCCTCCAGAACGTCCTTCGGGAAGATCGTCCGGAGGCGGAACGAACGCAGGATACCGAGCTCTTCGGACTTCGAATCACGATAACAATCGGGCCCCGTGTCCATGGGTCCGAACCCCGGCGGGCGGTTGGATATGCGGCCCGGCGTATTGGCTTCGAGTGGGGGCAGAGCCGCGAGCTCTTCCTCGCTCAATTCGAACTCCTCGTCCTCCCCCGAGTACAGGGTCCAGCCCTTTTCGGAGTCGTCCTCCGCAGGCGCGGGGTCGGGGGCTGCGTCGCCATGGGTTGCTTTGCGCAGGGCATCAAAACTACCGAAAGTACCACCTGATTCGTTCGAGCTCATGCACTAAGCATAGCAGCGCGGGACTCTAATTTCGAAGAGTCCCGCGCCGCGGATTCGTGCTTTCCGATCCTGTCAGCCTAGGGGGCCGATGTAACCAAGGTAAAGGACCTTGAGTTGGTGAAGCCTGCATAGCCCAGAGCGGTCTGGGTGGTCAGCGCCTGAAGGTAGATCACTGTCCCTGCCAAGTTCGGAGTCGAGGGTGCATCGTTGGTCAACGTCACTTTCGTGTTGCCCGGCGTAAACGCACCCTGATCGAATAGCCAAACACCGTTGAGGTCCAAACCGTGGAACCAACCGAAGTTGTTGAACGGCGCGGGGGTGTTGTACTTGGCGCCAGACCAAGCCAGGAAATAGATGCCCTCCTCTCCATTGTCTATATCAATCGAGATTTCGCCTCCCAGGGTGACCGTCTCTGGAGCGTCCAACGCGGGATAGCGAGGAAGGAAACCAGGCAGCGTAATCGTGCCGTTCTCCGTCTCAAGTCTGAGGTCGTGGAAGCCACCTGGCATGGTCTCTAGCACGGGGATTTGAAGCTCCGCGGGAGTGATGCTGTTGCTGGCCACTTCAAGCCCGTCCACAAAGACAGTCACGCCCACTAGGCTCGTGCCTGAGATGACGTAGTTGCCGGTATCGAGGACGTGGACACCTGTTGCCTCGGTAACCGAAGGTGTGCCGAGTGTGGTCACGATGCGGAGTGCGCCGGCCTCTTTGTTGCCGGCAAAGAACTCGTAGGGTGACGCAACAAGGATATCTGCGAGTCCGTCCTCATTCGAATCTCCGGCAGAGGCGATGCTCGTGGCAAAGCGCGTACTCGCGCTGCCTTGGATCAACTGCGCGATCTCAATACCCGTGTCCGCTGTGTAGATTTTCATGTAGCCCCAGTCCCCCTTGAGGGCTGGCGCGCCAGCACCAAAGTCCATGAAGCCGTCTCCATTGGTGTCGTCAAGCATGGCGAGAGAAGTGCCAAAGAAGCCTTCAGGCTTAGTGCCTTCGAGGCGGTAGAGGACCTCTCCTGCATGACCAGAGATCACATAGACAGCACCAGTGTTGGTGATTTCCAGCGGGGCCCCGACGGCAAAGTCTGACTTGCCATCTCCGGTGATGTCACCGAGATCCAAAAGGCTCGCTCCGAAGTCTCCATCGGGCAAAAAGCCAAAGACCTCGTAGAGCTTGGTTAGGCTTGCCCCTGACCAGACTTCGACCCGGCCCACTACGCCAGATCCTGATTTGAATGCGCCAGGTGCACCAACGGCGAAGTCGCTGACTCCATCGAGGTCTATATCGCCCAGGCCTGTGACCGCAGCGCCAAGACGATCGTCCTGGCCGAAGGAGTCTCCTCTCCGGAGCTCGACGCCCGTTTCGCCTGAATAGACGAAAAACCTACCGACGTTGGGAATCGGGCCACTATCGAAGCCGGGTGCTCCAATGATAACGTCGGTCTGTAGGTCGCCATTGACATCGCCTACTCCAGCCACCGCAGAGCCAAACAGGTCATCGGCAACACCGAAGAAGCTCAAGGCGGGAGTTGTCGCGCCGCTGAGATAGAGATGGGCCTCACCAACGTCGCCCGGCTGCGAACCAGGTGCGCCCGCTAGGATGCTGTCGGGGCCTGTACCCATGCCCGAGGTGTCGCCTACATTGGCCACGGACGAGCCAAGGGCTCCACCGGCCGTTTGGCCCTTGATCGTGACCAACTTGTTCGTGTCTTTTCCACCGTAGACAAGCACGCGACCATTGCCAGCGAACTCACCGGGGTTTCCCAAAGCGAAGTCGCGAACGCCGTCGGCATTGATGTCATCCATTAGCGCCAGGCTTGTACCGAGTCGCCCGCCCTCTAGGTTGCCCTTGATCACGCCAGTCTGCAGGTATCCCTCTTGATCCGTTCCGCCATCAATCTCGTAGTACAAGGTGCCGTTCCAGACGCGAGGGGAGAATGTACCAGCCGCCGGATAGACAACCCCTACACCCTCGTAGAAGGATAAAACCCCATCGGAGACAAAGAGGTTTCCCTCGGTCGAACCGTTGGTGTAGTCCATGGTTTGCCCACCGCTGGTGGTCACGTACATGCCAACTTTCTGCCCAGCGGGAATTGGAAGATTGAGGGTGAAAGGCAGGGGACTCGGTGTGCCCGCGCCGAGGCCCGTGGCATTACCAGATCCAATCAGGGTCCAATTGGTCAAGGCCCCTGTCTTTCCCGCATATCCGCCAAAGGAGTAATAGACCTCGATACCTACACTGCCAGCGGGAATGCTCACATCAAGGGCGCGGAGAACGATGTCCTCGGTAGCGTCGATATCGAACATATTTCCGCTCTGACCATTACCGCCTAGATAGGTCGTGTCGAGACTCACAAACTGCGCGGAGGCGCTAGTCAGCAAGGTTGTCGCAAGGGCTGCGGTGACGAGGATCCGAGAGAAGAGGGCCATGATCGTGTTCCGGTTGCAGAAGACTTCGGGTAAAGGCCCCTTGGATGGGGAGGGGCCAATGGAAGTTGGATTAGAGAAGACGGAAATAGTGGAGGAAAAGATCCCTTGGCATCGGAGAGATCCAATGAAAAGGTACCCCACGGATTGGTCGGGGGCTGAAAGGTATTTGCCTTACCTAATATACTGTGCCCTGCTAACCGCCATTTCAAGGGGCATTTTCAGGCCTACGTGCCCCTCAGCCTGATTGGGCCCCCCCGTGCTAGGCCTAAAATGGTGGCCTTTAGTTGGTTATGCGCGTGGGTGCGTGGAATGAAAGGTCACCTGGGTTGTATGCTCAGGAAGCGCCCATCGCCGGGCGAGCCTCCTCCTGGCCTTCCGTAAGAAAACATGAGCATTCCCGAAGAAAAATCGAGTCCTGCGTCCCCAGACGTCCCTGCGGATGCGCCAGCACCCCAGAAAAGTGTAGCTGCTGGCCCAATGGAGCGAGAGTCGATCTGGGACATCTACTACCCGAGGGATGTGGACAAGGACAAGCAGGCCGTGCTGGTCGCCTCCTTCCCCATGATCATCTACTTCTGGCCGTCGATGATTGTTTTTCTTGGGTGCGGTTTCTTGCAGTGGGCGGGTGTGTCGCAGACGGCCCTGGGCTGGGCGGGCTCCTGTGCTTTGCTGTTCAATCTGCTGGTCATCGTGACAGACCTCAACCAGAAGAAATTCACGATCGCCCTACTGACTTTGATCGTCGGTGGGCTCTTGCTCTACATCACCTCCCAAAAGGATGTGGCCTTTGTGGGTGCGCTCGGAACCTGGATTGCGAGCATCACCTTGACGTACAGCACCGGTGTTTACTTCTTGGTCGGCGGTTTCCTGTTTGTGTTCATGGGCCTTGGTTGCTTGCAGCCAAGGATGGATTACTGGCGCTTCGAACCCAATGAGTTCACCCACTACCTGCAACCATGGGGACGCGACCAATCCGTCCCTCGCCAGGGCAGCACAGTCACCCGGGAGATCCCGGATGTGCTCGAGCTCATGCTGACGTTTGGTGGCGGGACGTTACTCGTGCGTCGCGAAAACCAGGTCGTCGCGCGCATCGAGCATGTACCCTTCCTCGGGCGCCGCATGAAGGCCATCGAGCGCATGCTCGGAGTGACCCGCGTTCGCACCATGGACTAAGCAGGCCGCTAAAGTTGAAGGGGCACATTGCCTAGCCTTCACCGGCCCGAACGGATATTCTTCTTGTCCATGGCACCTCCCGAGCCCTTGCCCCCTGGGCTTCCCGCAACCTTCCCCTGGGAGGATTGCGAGCAGATCTGCCTTGAGTTTGACGCGTTGCAAGAGGCGCCAAGTCACGGCATGGCAAGTCGGGCTCAGTTTCAAAGTGGCGTTTGGTGCCTGGTGCCACCCTTGGTCCTCTCCTTGGGGCAACCCGAGCCGGACCTCACCGCATGGATCCCCAAGATTACCTATGAGCCCGGCTTGCAAGTTGTCGTCTGCCTCCAGGCGGGTGCGACTTCACTGGGCTTGTTTGAGGCCGGCGCCGTGGTGAGAACAAAGACCATCAAGCGCTACGTGGTTCGTGGAAAGGGGCGCGCCCAACCGACCCACTTGAATACGAAGGGCAAGTCTCGCTATGGTTCGCGGCTCAGGCTTCAAAATGCCAAGGCGATTCTGGAGGAGACAAGTGAGAAGCTACGGGATTGGTGGGAGGAGTACGGTGAGCCTGAGGTCGTCTTCTACAACGCACCCGTTCGGCTTTGGGCTGACCTGATGCGAGCGCAACCCGCGGTCCCCTTCGAGGAAATCCCCCTGGTCAAGATTCCGCTCGATCTTCCCAAACCGACCACAGACGTTCTGTTGCGGGCGTACCGGTCTCTTTGCTATGGGCAAATTCGCCTGGTGGAGCAGCCATGAATCTGATCCTTGTACACGCGGAAGATTTTATAGAAGAGCGCGTTTGCATGCTCCGAGGGCGCCGTTTTGAGCACATTAGGGATGTGCACCGTGCTTCCCAGGGAGCCACGCTTCGGGTCGGACTCGTCGACGGTGACATCGGAACAGGCCTCGTCCTCAAGCTCTCCGAGAGTGAAGTTCTCCTGGAAGTGGCGTTCACGGACAAGCCACCAGCTGCGCTTCCCGTTACGCTGATCCTTGGGTTGCCGCGACCTCGCGTTCTCAAGCGCTGCCTGCAGACAGTTGCAGCCATGGGAGTCAAGCAGCTCATTTTTCTAAACGGCTACCGCGTGGACAAGAGCTACTGGCAAACCCCGATTTTGACTGAGCAAGGACTGGCCGAGCACCTGCACCTAGGCCTAGAGCAGGCCGTGGACACCGTGCTTCCCAAGGTCCTGCTGCGGAAGCGCTTCAAGCCGTTTGTCGAGGATGAGCTACCCGCGATGGTGGAGGGAACCCGCGGGCTAGTGGCGCATCCCTATAAGGCTGACGGCCTGCCTCCGGCTGAGGATCTGCCAACGACGCTTGCCATTGGGCCCGAGGGTGGCTTCATCTCTTACGAGGTGGAGAAGCTGCGCGAAGCTGGTCTGGAACCGGTGCACATGGGGTCGAGAATCCTGCGCGTTGAGACGGCGGTGCCAGCCCTACTTAGCCGTCTCTTTCCCATCGCCTAGCCCGGCCGAATCCCTGCGCCTTTCTGCAAGTATCAGATCCACCAGGAAGCCGTAGCTTGCGACGCCATCGCCTTGGCCTTGGCTCTGCAAATAGACGTGGTTCGTCGCTCGGGCAAGATCCCCTGGGAGGCCCATCTGCTCCGCCCACCAGATCGCAGCACTCTCGCGCTCGGCTTTGACTTCCGGACTCAGGCCACCAAGGATTGCAAAGACCACCGAATCCTCACGTCCCTCTTGGAGTCCAAACAGTGCGTTGCAAGCGGGTCCAAGGGCAGCCATATACGCAGAGTAGCGGAGCTCGACTGAGTCGGATCCCATGCAGGCTTGCCAGGCTACGAAGTTCGCCTCACCCTCCCTTGCGATTCCTAATTGATGGGCCATCTCGTGGCAAGCGGTGAAAGGCTGCGACCAGTTCGGTTGCTGCCCATTGATGTGGGCGTCGCCAGTAAATGGGGAGTAGATGCCACTGATGCCAAGACGAGAGAGAAGCGGGGAGAACGTGGCCAAGCGGAAGCTCGGCTCCAGCCCATGAAACATGGGTGTGGCCTTGGATAGCGCTGACATGGCTTGAATGGCGACAGCCCTCTCCTGTAGCGAGCCCTGCCCCATACGGTGGGGAGTTACGAGGGGCTGAAGGTCATTGCAGCCATCGACCAAGGTACGGCAGAGCGCTTCCAGCTCAGCGGTCTGGGTGACGAGCAGCTGACTGCCAGGGTACCGATCGAGTCCCAGATGGGTTGCATAGGGGAGCCTGCCGTGATGGAAGCCCCAGAGGCCCAGAAAGGCTAGGTAGCAGATGCAGCCTAGGAAGACTAAGCGCGAGGCGCCTCTGCGCATCACTTCGGACCAGCTGCACCTGCCGCGGATGCCCTTCGAGAGTCCATTGAGTGCGAGCATGGACAGCGAACCAAAAGCGAATGCTAGGAGTCCTTCCGACGCCGGAAAGCCAAGGCTACCGAAAGCCGCATTTTGCAGCCGAAAGACCTCGGGGTAGACCCTCTCGCAATAAAGGGCCTCGATCCAGGTGGCCGGCGTCAGGTGGAGAGCAGCGAAAGACGCCAGGGTCCCAAGGAGAACAGACTTGAACCCCAGGCTCATGGGCTTTGGAGTGGAGCCAACCGGCTCGCTAGGACTTGGTGTGTTCATTGGCTGGGCGAGTGAATAGCCCTAGCGCTAGAAGGTAGCGTCGGCTGATCAATCCATAGCAAAGGTAATGAAGGATTCCACGCCAAGGCCTTCGTAGACTAAAGCCCTTCAATCGTTCCCCAACTAGGATTTCGCTCCATGGCATCTAGCTTCTTCGCTCTCTTCGATGACATCGCCACCATTCTCGACGACGTCGCCACCATGACTAAAGTGGCCGTCAAAAAGACGGCCGGCGTACTTGGCGATGACCTGGCTCTCAACGCGGAGCAAGTTAGCGGAGTCCATGCAGATCGGGAGTTGCCCGTGGTCTGGGCTGTGGCCAAGGGGTCCTTCGCCAACAAGGCGATCTTGGTTCCAGCGGCCCTGGTCATCAGTGCATTTGCACCTGTCCTAATCACGCCTTTGCTTATGGTGGGCGGAGCCTACCTCTGCTTTGAAGGAGCGGAGAAGCTGATGCATGGTGGGGGCGGACACGATGAGGAGCTCATGAAAGCACTCGCCGATCCCGAGGTTGACCTAGTCGCCTTTGAGAAGGACAAAATCAAAGGCGCCATCCGCACGGACTTCGTCTTGTCCGCGGAGATCATCGCCATCACCCTCAACACCGTTGCCGATAGGGGAGTTGCCGACCAAGCAATGGTGCTCATCGCGATAAGTGTGCTCATTACCGTTGGCGTCTATGGCCTGGTGGCGGGCATCGTGAAACTTGATGACCTGGGGCTCTTCCTAGGCAAGGCCAGTGGAGAGGGACTAGGATCGAGGCTGAAGCGTTCGATGGGAGGGCTTGTCTTGCAAACCGCGCCTCGGTTGATGAGGACTCTTACCGTGGTTGGCACGATCGCCATGTTCTTGGTGGGCGGGGGAATCCTGGTCCATGGTGTGGCCCCCTTGGCGCAGCAGATTCATCACCTAGGTGAGGCCGCCGGAGAAGTCGCCGGTATCGGCTGGCTACTAGGTACCCTTGCCCCTTCTCTAGCCAACGGCATCGTTGGCCTGGCCGCAGGTGCTCTGCTCGTTGTCCTGCTTGGGCTGTTGCCGAAGAAGCAGGACGCAGCCCCAGAGGGTTAGGCTTCTTTTTGCCCGTACTGAAGCCTGTACAGCTTCCAGTAGAAGCCTCTTTCCGCCAGTAGCTCATCGTGGCTGCCCTGCTCCACGAGCTCGCCCTTGTGCATCACAAGGATGCGGTCCACATCGCGAATCGTCGAGAGCCGGTGTGCAATGATCAGCGACGTACGGTCCTTCATCACGCGTCCAACGGCCTCTTGCAGCAGGTTCTCCATGTGGGAGTCCACACTCGACGTCGCCTCGTCAAGGGCCAGCACAGCCGGCCGTAGGGCCAAGACCCTTGCGAAGGAGATCAGCTGGCGCTCTCCAGAGGACAGCCCCTTACCGCGCTCTCTGACGGGCTCGTCGTAGCCACCCGGTAGCCTGGAAATGACCTTGTCCAAGTGCAGTTCATCCGCAGCAGCTCGGGCCGTTGCGTCATCGATCTCGGGGTGCCCGAGGTGGATGTTGTCGATGATGTTTCCGGCGAACAAGAACACGTCCTGCTGCACAATGCCGATGCGAGAGCGCAGCTCTTTCAAGCTGTACTTGCGCACATCCACCCCGTCGAGCTCAATGGTCCCCGAGTCGATGTCATACAGACGTGTCAAGAGCTTGAGGATCGTGGTCTTTCCAGCACCCGTCGCGCCGACGAAGGCGATCTTCTCCCCGGGCTCCACTTCGAAGCTGACATTCTTCAGCACGGGGTTCTTGTCGTCGTAGCCAAAGGTCACATCGCGGAATCGGATGTGGCCCTTGGTCGGTCCTGGATTGTGAGGCGTGGGGACCTCCGGAATCGAGTCGTCGGTATCGAGGACTCGGAAGACGCGCTCGGAGGCGGTCATCGCGTTCTGCATGACGGTGTACTTCATGCTGAGCTCGTTGAGCGGCCCGAAGAAGCGCTCCATGTATTGCAGGAATGCGACCAGAGTACCGAGGGTAATCCCAGGATGCATGCTCTCGCTAAGGGGCGCCGCACCAAGGGCTTCCAGGGCAAGGCCGCCGCCGTACCAGAGAATCAGGGCCATGGTGATCGAGCTCAACATGTCCGTGAGCGCAGATAGACCGGACTCCCAGTTCACGCTCTTGACCTGTGCCGTGCAGAGGTCTTCGTTGATGACGTCGAACTTCTTCTTGGTGAGCCTCTCTCTGGCGAAGCCCTGAACCAACGGCATTCCCGAGGACTGCTCGTGCAGGTAGGCGTTTAGCTTCGAGCGCCGCGACACCATGTCATCGTAGGCGCGACGAACGCGGACGCGAACCCAAAGGGTGGACACCATGAGGACGGGAACCGCGCAGAGTGCGACTAGAGTCAGCTGCCAGTTCATCCAGAACAGAATCGTCAGGATGGCCAACAGGTTGATCAGGTCCCCTAGGATCGTCACGACGCCCGAGGCGAACATCTCGCCAAGGGACTCGATGTCCGTGGTCACTCGGCCAATCAACCTACCGATGGGGTTCTTGTCAAAGAAGCGAGCTGAGAGCGTCTGCAGGTGCCGAAAGACGGCCATGCGCAGGTCGATCAGGGCATTTTGGCCAGCTAGTTCTAGGGTGTAGGCTTGGAGTGCCCGGCCGAGCAGCTCGCCGACCACGGCCAAGCCGACAGCCCCAAGCAGCCATCCAAATCCCTTCAGCTCGCCCGTGATAAGGTAATCATCAATGGCAATGCGGATCAGCATGGGCTGTGCCAACCCAAGGGCCGAAGTGAAGATCAGCAGGCCCAGGGAGATCCAGAGCCACTTCTGATGCGGAGCGACGAAGGTCCACAGGCGCGCCATCAGCCTGAAGTCGAAAGCGGCTCCTGGCTGCTTCTTCTCGGCGGTCTTCGGGTCAGTCTTCATGGCGCCGCTCCGGGTCCGTTCGACTCGAGTCGAAGTCGCGCTCTAGCTCGGCCTCTAACTCCGCTGCAGCCTGTTGCTCGACCTGGTTCTTCTCCTGCCAGCTCCAAGTCTTCGAGTACCAGCTGTCGCCGGACAAGAGTTCGTCATGGGTACCCTTCTCCAGCACCGCGCCTTCATCGAGCACCATGATCTGGTCAGCGTGGTGGATGCTGCTCAAGCGATGCGCGATGAGGATGGTGGTGCGATCCTTGGCAAAGGGGCGCAGGTGCTCGAGGATCGCGTCCGAGGTATGGGTGTCCACAGCCGAGAGTGTGTCGTCGAGAATGAGCAACTTGGGTGTGAGGAGGAGCACGCGAGCCAGGGCGGTGCGCTGGCGCTGGCCACCCGATAGGTTGACCCCGCGCTCACCGATCATGGTCTCGATACCGTGGGGCAGTTGATCGAGGTCGCCGGCAAGTTGGGCGCCTTCCAGAGCTTCGATCACCTGTTCGCGCTCGGCGTCGGGCATACCTAGCGCAACGTTGTCGTGTAGGCTCTCGCTGAACAGGAAAGCATCCTGGGGAACGTAGCCGGTCACGTTGCGGACAGTCTCGGTGGGTAGGCTTGTGATGTCCTCGCCATCGAGGAAAACCATACCCGAGCCGACCTCAAGCTGCCTGGCCAGAATACGAGCCACCAGTGTCTTGCCTGCGCCCGTGTGGCCAACGATGGCCAATGTGGTGCCCGGAGGGACGTCGAAGGAGATGTCCTTCAGCACGGTCCGCGGAACGTCGGCCTTGCTGCCCGCGACGTCGCGGGAGATACTGCCCTTTAGGTGGGGCTGTTGGGACGGGGCGGCGAAGGTATACGTGAGGTGCTTGACTTGAATCGAGGGCGCCGTTCCGCTGTCGGACGCGTCAGACGAGGTCGGCATGGCGGCCCGAATGCTGAGCTCGGCGTCCAAGATCTCCCGGATACGCTCGAAGGCAGAGGCACCCCGGCGCAGGGAGCTGATCACAAATCCAAGCGTTCGCGTCGGAACCGCGAGCATGGTGAGGTAGGTCAACATGAGCCCGAACTCGCCCAGGCTCATTTCGCCCAGGGCAACCCTCTCTCCGCCAATGCCTAGCACCAGCACGGTCGAAAGGCCGCCAAGGCCCATCATCGTGCCGATCAATATGGCGCGTAGCTTGGTCATCTGCAGGCTCAGGCGCTTGTACTCCAAGCACTTCTCCTCGAACCGACCTAGGTCGAACTCTTCCAGGGTAAGGGTCTTGATGACGAGCTGACCGGAGAGGCTCTCGTCCACCTTCTCGGCGATCATGCCCAGGGAGTCCTGGGCAGCTCGCGCTGTGATCTGAATCCGCAGGGCAATCTTGCGGGCGAGATACAGGAAGACAGGATAGGGCGCAATCGCGATCAACGTCAGCTGCACGTCCATCGACAGCATCAAGGGAACGGTAATCAAATACATGAGCCCCGTCTCTGCCATGTACATGTACACGGCTCCTCCAAGACCACGCACATACTCGCGATCGTTAATGCACCGGGACATCAGCTGGCCCGTGGGGTTGCGCTCGTAGAACGACGGCGCGAGCTTCAACATGCGCGCAAAGACCATCTCGAGGATATCTCGCGAGACGCGGCGACTATTTCCAAGCACCAGGATCCGGCTGGCGGTTCGTATAGGAGCGATCAAAAACGCCGAGCCGAGAATCCAAAGGGCAGCCGTGAGGATCAGCGCCTTTGCGTGCCCCTCGTCCACAGGCGCAGAGCCGATATCCATCGTGCGCAGCTCGTCCAGGGTGCCCCAGAAGAAGCGGGGGATTTGAAGCTTCAGCCAGAGGCTTACGACGATGCACAACGTACCCACAATATAGGCAGTTCGATAGCGCCGCAGCAGCGGTAGAAGGGGGAGCAGGATTTCGCGCATGGCAGGGCGCGCTACTCTCCCACAGATGCCCGCTATCAGGAAGTGCCTTGGCCCGCAAATGGGGCAGGTATGCAGGACTCTTGCCCTGGCGCCGCTTCCGTGCGTGCTAGAATCCGGCTATGGCGAAATCCTACAAGAGGCGGGCAGACGGCGTGGTCTATTCCACCAGGGACCTGGGCATCTATGCGCCTTCGTCTAGCTTGCCCACGCCCAAAACAGACGGCGTGGTCCGAGTTGGGCGCGAGACGAAGGGCCGCAAGGGTGCAGGCGTAACGGTGGTGATCGGCGCGCCTTTAGCTGGAGCCGAGTTGGCCGCCTTAGCCAAGGAGCTCAAGAAGAGCTGCGGGGCAGGCGGGACTCTGAAGGACGATGTGATCGAGGTCCAAGGGGACAAGCGCGATCAGATCATCGCCCTGCTGGAAAAGCGCGGTTGGACAGTCAAGCGCGTCGGTGGCTAGTTGCGGACTACTCTCCCAGCAGCTCCTTCCACCCGGGGAAGAAGCGGTTCTTGGGGTCGAGACTGACCGCCAAGCCAGCCTGGGCCTTCGCCTGTTCCAGAGCGTCGTTTCCCTCGTACTGGCCCTTGGAGCCGATACGGAAGTAGCGAGATGCCGACGCACCTAGCAGATAGTGGCTGTAGTCGTAGCGGTACTCTGCGTTGAGCGGGTCGAGCTCGATGGCGGCTTCAATGTCGGCCACAGATTTGGATGCGTCGCCGGTATAGGCCCTCGTTCGAGCGCGGGCAGCATAGGCCCTGGGATCCTCGACTCCGCCTTCAATCGCAGCGGTCAGGTCCTCAAGCGCCTCTGCGAAGTCGCCTGTCTGGGCGGCGCGGAGGCCACGCTTGAGCCGGGCTTCGGGCGCGTCGATGGCAACGTTGGCGATGAAGTCGTGCCACTCAACTTCCAGCTCTTGGACGTCCTCGACCTTGATCTTCTTCAGCAAGAAATCGCGAATGTCGTCGGGCTTCACAACCTTGTTCATTCCACCCGTGCCCCAGCCCGAGACGTTTTCTGATTCGACACCTTTGAGGGTGTAGAGCTCCTTGAAGAATTTAGAGAAGCCCTTCTGGTACTTGCCGTCGTTTCCATTGTTGAGGAAGTACACAAAGGACCAGGCGTGGGCATATTGAAAGGCTTGGAAGCCTGACTTCTCAAGGTCGAAGAGCTCCTGCAGGCCAACGGCTTCGCCGTCCTTGATGGCTTGCTGGACGGTCAGGACTCGGTCGGTTTGGAGCTTTCCGGGCTCAATGTCCAACTTGCCGCGCTTGCCCCGGATGATGGTCGAGCTACCGTAGTAGTCGGCCATGGCCTCGTTAATCCAGATCTGGGGCTTGAACTGCTGGTCGATCAGGTAGGTCAGGAGGTGCGTGCACTCATGGAGACCAACCCACTCGCTAGAAGAGGGCTCCGCGTAGTCGTGGTAGAAGTTCAGGTGCGAGTTCGGGCCCATGGGCATGAAAAACCCAGCGACACCAGGAGACATTCCTGTCAGCTTGGTGAATTCGCCCCAGCTCTTGTAGATGTTGACCTGCAGCTTGACTCCGCGCATGGTCGGGGTCGGCTTGATGCCGATGGCCTTATTCATCATCTTGTAGTAAGTGTCGAGCAGGGTGCCGTAGTACTCGAGCAGCTCGGGAGACGTGTTCGTCCTAATCTTGAAGTACTTCGACTCTCCCTCGAGTGCCGTTCCCCACTCGGAATACAAGGCGGCCTCGGCGGCCTCCTCCTTGCTGATCTCGGACTCGCGATCCAACTCGGTTTGGTAGCCGCGCTTGGACATCCACTTGCCCCGATAGAGGACGTAGCCCTTCTCGAGGAAGTCGCGCTCCTTGTCGTCCTTGGGCACGTACTCGGACATGTCACCCTCGACCTCCACGGCCTTGATCATGCTGCCGTCCTTCAAGTGGATGACGCCATCGGGGAAGGTGAGCTTGTATCCGTCGCCGTCTTTGCGAGCCTTGGTTGCCACAATCTGACGGCCGTCGATCGTGACGATGCGGTCGGCAAGAACATCCGGTGCGAGGGCGAGCAGTCCGGCGGTGATGAGCGTGCAAGTAGGGAGCAGTTTGGACAGACGAATCATATTCCAGTGGATGGGGCAGGTTGCTCGGCGGGGAAGCCAAGCAGGGCGAATCGATTTTGGCGAGGTTGAATTACCGGGAACTATCGTCCCTTGTGGGGTCATTCAGGCAGAAGTGAGTGTACGCACGGAGACCGCTTTTCTTCCATGCCTAAAGGCAGGAGAATGGCGAGATCTTGGGGCCACCATGGCAAAATGGTCCCATGCACGAGAGAACCAAGGAAATCTACACGCCAGCGGGCGGTCCACCCCAGGGCGGACGACCTCCAGTCGAACTTTTAGTCGCCATGGGCGAGCCCGGGATCTTTGCTCTATTATCCGACTTCTACCAGCGTTTGGGGGCGAGCGCGATTCAAGACCTGTTCCCCAAGGATCCGGATCCCCTCGAGCAGGCCTCGAAGAAGTCGGCGGCCTTCTTTGTGCAGCTACTCGGCGGACGGCCGCTCTTCTCCCAGCACTTTGGCCCGCCGCGCATGCGCATGCGTCACTTCCCCTTCGAGGTCGACGCCGCGGCCCGGGCGACCTGGCTCCATCACTTTGAAGAGACGATTGATCAAGCCATTGCCGATGGAAGCTTTCCCCCGGAACACCGCGCGAGCTTCGTCGACTTCCTGCACAGCTTCTCCTCGTGGATGGTCAACGTGGAGCCGGACCTAGAGTCCTAGCACACCCGCCGCATGGGCCATCAGGTCCTCGACCACGGCCGCGTCGAATGGCGAGCGCAGGCCAGCGCCAGCGAAGAGTTGAGTCACACTCTGGGTGCCACCCAAACGGCAGAGCTCCATGTAGGTCTCGAGGCAGGCCTCGTGGTCCGCTTGGTCCATCAAGGCGAGCTGCATGGCGCCCGTCTCCGCGATGGCGTAGTCAATGTAGTAGAAAGGATAGCGGTAGATGTGCAGCTGCGCGTACCAGCGCAGCGGGCGCATACTCTCCGCTTCGCCCGTCCAGTCCACACCAGGCATGTAGAGGCTCTGGAGCTCCATGAACTTCTCGTCGCGCTCCGCACTTGTGACGGACGGATTTTCGTAGACCCAGTGTTGGAACTCGTCCACAACACAGACGTAGCAGAGAATCTCCACCGCGCGATTCCAGCGACTCTTGGTGAACGTCTGTAGATCCTTGGAAGTGAAGAACTCATCCAAGTACGGCATGGAGAGGAACTCCATACCCATGGAGTGAACTTCGCATGCATCGGAGGTGGGCCATTGCAGGTCGACGGACTCGATCCACTGGCTCTCCCAACCCTGGAAGGCGTGGCCCATCTCGTGGGTCAAGGTTCCAATGTCGGATTCATCCCCTGTGGAGTTGCAGAAAATGGCAACGCGTCCTTCGTCGGGAAAGCTGGTGCAGTAAGCGCCGGCACCCTTGCCCTTGCGGTTCTCAAGGTCAATGAGCCCTTCGGAGCGCATCCGCTCAAAGTGAGCCGAGAGCTTCGGAGACAGGCGCGTAAAGACTCCACTCAGTTTCTCAAGCTGTCCATCAACAGGGTTCAGCACGCCACTGGGTAGGCTCAACTCGGGGTGGTAAGCTCGGTCCCAGGGTTTCAACGTGGGTGTGCCAAGGGCCGCTGCTTGGCGCTTGGCTTGGCGTGCGAAGAGCGGCGACGCAAAGCGGCGCACGGCATCGCGGAACTGCTGCACTTGCTCGGGACCGTAGTCCGTGCGCTCCATGCCCGCATAGCCCAATGGGACGAAGTTACTATGGCCTAGATTCAGTCCCATCTGATTCCTGAGGGCAACTTGCTCATGGTAGATGCTGGCAAGCACCTCTTGGTTCTGTTCGAACCAACTGTAGTAGGCAAGATAGGCTTGCTTGCGCAGACTAGCATCTTCCGAGGACGTCTTCCCCCTGGCCTGGGCTAGGGTCAGCTGCTCACCGGCGACGGTGACCTCGCCGCTGGCAATCAGCTTATCGTAGCGCTTCGCGAGCTCACCGGCCTTGACGCGAAGATCGCTATTGACGGTTGCGAGTGGCTCTTGGCCGACTTCAAGTACGCGTAGGAACTGCTGTCCGAAGCGCTCTCCAACAGCGTCCTTGTGGGGGCTCGCCAAGAGGGCGGCAACCATTCGCGAGGAACCCAACTCGGACGCCGGTGTGACGGTCTCGCGGTGGTTGCGCTCGCGCAGCTCGGCCTGCTCGTCGCGCATGTCCTTTGCATAGGCGTGGCTAATGCGAGCGTCCTCACCTTGCACGTAGCCCTTGAGAGCGTTCCAGTCCTCAGCCAAGGCAATCCATGGACCAGCGTCGGCAGCGGCGTCTGCTCGATTTACACGGTCTTCTAGGGCTTGATAGGAAGCGGTGACCCATGTGGCCGTCAGGCTATCTGGGCGCTCGGGAATGTACTTGTAGGCAACAGTGGTGGTCATCGGTATCGAAGGGAAGTGGACGTTGAATCGGAGCCCTTAGCCTAGCAATAAGAGTCGGGATCTCCCTAGCCTTGTACCGGTCAACCCATCTATTCTCAGTGGTGGCCGATTCAGTTGCGCCACCGTTAGGACTCAAGCCAGGCAGCGAGCCCAAGGCCCGCCGCTCGGCCCGTGGAGAAGCTGGCTTGTAGGAGATAGCCACCGGTAGGGGCCGTCCAATCAAGCATTTCGCCGGCAACAAAGACCCCGGGTTTAGCGAGCAACATGAAGCGCTCATCGAACTCGGAACTCGGAATGCCGCCCCGGGTAGAGATGGCCTTTGCCATGGACATTGGGTTCCCAAGCTTCAGCGTGGCTGCCTTAATCAACCTCGCAAGCTCAGCCGGCTCGCGTGGAATTTGATTCGACGTGCACTCGCGCAAGAGTGAGATCGCGACGGGCGACAGCTTCGCACAGCGCTTGAGCAGCTTGCCCGTGGAGAGCCCGCTCTTGGCCTTGGCAACCCGACTTGCGATCGTGTCCGCAGCGAGGTCGGGCGCGAGATCAAAGCACAGCGCCCGATCTTCCCCCAAGGCAAAGAGCGCCTCCGCAACTCCATAAATTGGGCCGCCCTCGATCCCGGACTCGGTGATCATGGCGTCACCCCTTGCTTCGATGGAACCAGCTCGAATACTGACGTTCTTGAGCGGAACACCGGCGAACTGAGTTCGGAACGCCTCCGTCCAGGACACTTGATACCCGCCGTTGGTGGGAGTGAGGTCCGTCACACTAACGCCGGTGGCACGCATGTTCTCTACCCAAGTCCCTTGGGAACCTGTTCGCGGATAAGTTGCTCCGCCGAGGGCCAAAACGATGGCATCAGCGGAGAGTGTGACCTGCTCACTGTCCGGTCCACGGAAGCTAGCCGTCATGGCCTCGGGCTTATCCAAGTCGAAACCAAGCCACTCGTGCTTGCGCAGCAGCTTGACTCCCAAGTTGTCGAGCTCATTGAGCCATGCGCGTAACAGCTCCTTTGCCCGGAACGCCTCGGGGAAAACACGGCCACTTGAACCAACCATGGTGGGCTGCCCAAGTCCGTGGGCCCAAGCCCGAAGGGCATCGGGAGTAAGCCCACGAATGGCGGGCTCGATCCAAGCGGATGCGTCTCCGTAGCGAGTCAAGAACGTCGCAAGGTCTTCCGAGTGGGTCAGGTTGAGGCCACCCCGGCCCGCCACCAGAAACTTGGAACCCGGCGTGGACTCTCCCGTGAGAACCGTGACCGCGTGCCCGGCTCGGGCTGCGCTCTCCGCTGCCATCAGGCCCGCGGGGCCTGCACCAATGACTAGAACTTCAGCCACGACTTAGCCCACCCGTTCCAGTAGCCAAAAGCCCATGCGCTCGGCGCTTGGAATACGCTCGCGGGCAAGGTCGATCTTGTGGCCCGTGCGGTGGTCCGCATGCATGCACTCGACCACTCGAAAACAGCCCGTATTCACGAAGTGTGCGGCGTAGTCACGCTTATAGGTCATGGCTGATCCCGGCGGAAGGTGGTGGTAGGGCACGTCTTCATCACGGTCCGGGGCAAAGTCCGCCAGCAGTAGATAACCACCGGTCTGGACCACGTCGCAGACACTCTTAGTGAGCGCGGGCAGAAGCTCTCGGTCAACCCAGTGCAAGATGAAGTGCAGCAAGAGCAGGTCACAACCACCCAGGTTGGAAAAGTCCTCGGCCGCTTGGCAGGTGAGCTCAACCCCATACCTCTCTCGGCCGTCGGCAACCGCCATGGCGGACGCATCCGAGCCTCGAACTTCGCACAGGTACTCATCCCTCAGGGCAGCCAGGCGATAGCCATTGGCTGCACCAACTTCCAAGGCTCGCTTGGGGGCCAATCCGTGCTTTCGAAGTAGGCCAATCGCCAAATCTTGATCGGCATCAAACCCGAGCAGCTTCTCACGGTTACGCTGGAACCACTGGTCGCCTTCACCTTGGAGAAATGCCGCACCTTGGCCGGCTCTGCTATTGGGATCAGCATCCATTAGAGAACTCTTAGTTGACCTTCTCTGCAGCACGGAAAACGGGCTCAATCAAATCGCCGTCGATTCGCTCGAGCACGGAACCTTCAGTGATCGCCGTCTGCAGCACACGTGCGGCACCAAGCAATGCAGAGAGGGTCCGGTCGATGTCGTACGTGCTATGGGCTGTGGAGATAAAGAAGCAAGCGCGGGTCAGAATCCCCCTGCGCACCAGCTCCTGCTGGAAGAGCGTCTGCAGCTCGAGGGCCGAGTTCTCATCCGTCGCCTTCAGGCTATAGCCGGGAAAGTAGTCCAACCCGATGGAGGACAGAACCGCGCAGCCCGAGGTCCGCGACACCTGGTCCACGCCCTCGCGAAGCCGTCGGCCAAGCGCGCTGAGTTGTGTGGGAGTTCCCTCTCGTTCCATGACTTCGATGGTCTTGATCGCTGCGGCAATCGAGGGCAGCTCCCCGCCAAAGGTAAAGGAGAAGAACGCCTCCTGCAGAACAGCCATATACTCCGCTTTCCCACATAGCACTGCAAGGGGCAGCCCATTGGCGATTCCTTTGCCCAGGGTGGTCAAGTCCGGCGTCACTCCATAAACAGTCTGGGCGCCACCTAGGTGGATCCGGAAGCCGGTGATGATCTCGTCAAAAATAAGCAGAGCTCCGTACTTCGTACAGAGGTCGCGTACACCCTCGAGGTATCCGGAAGGCGGAGCCGTGAGACTGACGGGCTCGAGAATTACGCCCGCAACATCGCCGACGTGAAGCAGATCCTCCAACGCCAGCAAGTCGCCGTAGGGGAAGGCATGGGTGAGGTCGGAAGTGGAGTCAGGAACGCCGAGGTTCCTGGTGGTCGAGCCGATGTACCAGTCCTGCCAACCGTGGTAACCCGAGCAAGCGATCACATCCCTGCCCGTGACCGCCCTTGCGATCCGAGCTGCACCAGCTGTCACGTCCGAGCCGTTTTTCCCAAAGCGGACCATTTCGGCACTGGGCAGCAAGCGACAGATCGTATGGGCGAGTTGAGCTTCGAGTGGATGGGGAAGGGACGGCGTGAGAAAGGTGTCGGAGGCGCACTCGGCCGCGGCTAGGTTCACCTGGGGATGGCAGTGCCCGAGAATGGCCGGGCCGAGCCCAAGGACATAGTCCAGGAACTCGTTGCCATCTGCATCCCAGACCTTGGACCCATTCCCCCGCACGAGCACCTGGGGCGCCGTTCCTTTCACGTATTGGAGAGGCGTCTTGGAGAAGGTCTGAGCGCCACCGGGGATCAAGCGCGCGGCCTGCTCGAAGAGCGCGTCCCCCAGGGCTGTCGCAAGAGGTGGTGCAGGCTGCCCCGACGTGAGGTCACGTGGCTTTGCGGACCAGCCTTCGCCTTGGGTGTGCCCGCGGGAAGCGTCTCGGTAGTGCTCGCGCAGGATTTCCACGACGCGCGCAACGGGCGGAATACCGTCGGGGCTGGAGTCCAGAACCGCGCGAATCGCATCCAAGTCCTCGGGGTAGTCCACGGTGGCGCGCACATCGGACCAGTCCTCTTGCCAATCCACTTGGTGGATACGGAAACGCTCTGGATTCTTCCATAGAGCGAAGGTGACATGTTCGCGCTCGTCCGCGGCGCGGGACTCTTCCCAGATCTGCTGGAGCGCTTCCATGGAGAAGACCTCCACATCCATTCCATCGGGAAACTTGCCGGGAGGCGGGGCCGTGTTCGCGGCGTAGTCGCAGGGGTTCTTGAAGAAAGCATCGACCACAAGGTCGACGACAACGGGGTCGAGCAGCGGGCAGTCCGCAGTGACGCGCACAACGGTGCTTGCTTGGGCCAAGTTCGCGGCTCGATAGTAGCGATCGAGTACATCCCTTTCAGAGCCTCGATAGACTGTGAGACCGAGGCTTCGGGCGAAGCTGGCGATGTCGTCGTCGGCAGGGGAACCGGTGGTAGCGAGGACAATCTGGTCCAATCGCGTCGCCTTGCGGAGCTGGCCAATCAGCCACTCGAGCAGGGTTTTCCCAGCGACTTTCGTCAGGACCTTACCTGGAAACCGTGATGCACTATGGCGCGCTTGAACGATCGCCACTGTCTTGGAATGAGTCACTGGTCTTGCTCTTGGTTGGGGGTGCTGGCAAACCACTTGTGGTACCAGCGCTCACTTCTCTCGAGGGCGAAGCCCGCACCGCGATAGAGTTTTTGTGCGGGTAGGTTACGGCCTTGGGTGACGACTTCAACCCGGGGCAAGTCCTCTTCTTCAAACCACTGCAGAGCGCGATGCAAGAGTTTCGCGCCTAGGCCTTGGCCGCGGTACCCTTTTGAGATCCCAACGAGACCGATTTGGCCAAGGTTCGAGCTGGCTCGTCTGCAGGAGATATAACCGGCAACTTGGCCCTCGACTTCGGCCACAAAGACCACGTCGTCAAAGCCCCCGGTGACGGACTTTTGGATCCAGTCCCGGTAGAATTTGTGGCAGAGGTCCCGGGGGAACTTGCCGTCAAAATAGTAGCGGCTGAACTCGTAGGCGTCCCCAGCGGTCTCGCCAAGGATGGGGGAATCGGCGACTGTAGCCAGGCGAATCCCGCTGAGATCCAAGTCGTGGGGGAGCTCACTCGCACCATGGGCCCGAATAAAGGTCAGGCGCTCGTCCACCCAACGAAAGTCATTGCCGTCGGCAAGCGCCAGGGTCTGTTGATCCTCGCCGTGGGCTAGGAAGTACATGCAGGCCAAGTTGTTCTCTCTGCACTTGGCCAAGGCAAAGCGAAGGATGCTGGGGGTCAGGACGCCGCCGTGCAAGGTGCCCACTTGGAAGCCGAAGAAGTCGCTGTCCCAGGCCAAGTGCTCGAAGAGCTGTACATGCTGCACCGTTGCCAAACGGCCTTGGCCGGGTAG
>JBLHWM010000006.1:0-31919 GCA_047629095.1 Planctomycetota bacterium
CGAAAAAGCGGCCCCCGGCAGATCCAAGAAATATGACCAATGCGCAGTCTTTTCATGGACCTTCCACGGGCAGGTCGGGGCTGGTGGGAACATCTACGTAGTCGATGTCTCAGCCGGGACAGGGGGGGCAGTGACAATCGAAACGGAAAAGGAATGCGCCTATGAGGCCAGCGACTTTTCAGATCAATGGAGCACTTGCGACGGGGAGGCTAAGGATGGGGCGTGGTGTGAAGATGAAGCATACGATGTGATTCAGAAGGTTTGGAAGACCAAGGAGATCTCCCCTTGCCCTGAGGTGAATATCTGGGAGTACATTGTGCAGGTGTTGACCACGGGGAAGGCGACACTTCCGGGTTGCGATCCATTGCTACCAGCTCCAGCTATCACGCACAAGTCTGCTCAGCAGCGAGGTTGTGATGGTGACGGTCAACTCGACGGCTCTGAGTTTTCAGGGCAATACCTACTCTTGGAAGGTGACCCACGCATGAGCTTAGGAAATAGTACTGGTCCAGCAGGGGGGGCACAAATGCAGGCGCTTCTGGACATGCTGGCACCTGACGACCTGGCGAATCAGCCGACAATCATTCAGGATCTTGCTGACGATTTTGGAGTGATTCCCGGCGAGTCGAATCTCTTCGTTGATTCGACCTTTACCCAGTTCGATGATCTTGGGCAAGTGGAGTACTCAGTCGATAGGACGATAAATGGATCATTCCGGTCCGATGGTACTTACCGCTTTAGCTGCCCACAGGTCGCATTCGAGGAGGGGACAGGTCGCCCCGTCGGTTTTTTAGAGGAATGGGTCAGGGACTCCCAAGGGATCTATCGGTTTACTTCAGGCAGTAACAACGGCATCGCCGTCCCGATCCTCGGGGGAGCTGCCGATGAGATGCAAACTCTGCACTTCCCTGAAGTCGACATGATTCAGGACTGGGTTGAGAATCCCTTCCCGCTCAGTCATTCAGCCAGTTTCGAATACACTGTTGATTCATCTGACCCGAATCTCAGCACTGTTTTCGGTGGTGTGAAGGCTGACAAGTACCTCAACCAATCATCCCTGAAAGTCGTTGCCCCGACCGCTACGACTTATCCATCCTCGATAGAGTTCTTGACCTCAACCGGCAGCCCGTTTCAGGTCCAGCTCTACTCTGACTATGCGCAGGTTGGTAGCGTGCATACGCGGCCTCTATCGGTAACACGGCAGCTGTTCAATCCGATTTCAGGAGCCCTAGTCGCAACCTGGGAGTTGTCATTCTCTGCAAGAAACATACAGGCCACCATGGGGACACCATTTGTGCCGCCAAGTTCAGCTAGTGGGAACTGGTTCTCACGGAACTGATTGGCCTGGTTGAGCCCTCCCGACCATCCGCGGCCCCACTGTTCTGGAAGGGCTCTAGCAGCCTGTTGAGAAACAGCCGTTTCCAGATTGGTCATCACAGGTCGCCTTGCAAGGCGGCAGATGGCCCGCGTAGTTGTAGCTACACGGGTGATTTGCCAACACAGCAAGGCGGTCTGTGAGGGCCGAGATGGGATCGCGGTGTTTTTCTGGCAGGCTGCTAGGCACTCATTCCCAACTGGCTAGCTAGAGCTGGCCAGTTGGATTGCCCCTGCTAGCGCAGTCGCACCGTGACTTTGCGGGACTCTTGTCCCTTTACGGAGACCGACTTCGTGACGGTCAGGTCGCCCATGTTCGCGATGACCTTGTACTTGCCCGGGGGCAAGGGGCCGACTTGGGTGGTGGTGGTGCTGAACTCTTCGCTGAGTAGCTTGGTGAAGTCGTCCATTCCGAACTGGCCAGCTTGGTCCATACCGCTGCTATCGCGCACTTCGATGCTGGCAATGACGGGGTTGCCCTCGCCATCCACACAGGTGATGTGCAGCATGGTTGCGGAGGAGACTTGGAGTTCGGTCTCGGTCTCTTCCCCGGACTTGACCCGCACGGTGACCCCGGATGTGGTGGCGAGCAGATTGCCGCGGGCAGTGATGGTGTAGTTGCCCGGCGCGATGCCGCCATAGGTGAAGGTGCCGTTGGCGGAGCTCGTCTGCATGGAGATGCGCTCGAGCAGGGTACCACTCTCGTCGCGCACAAAGAGCGAGGCTCCCTTGAGCGGGATGCCGGCTCCGTCGAGCACTCGGCCGGTGATCGAGCCAGCGGGGAGGAGCTCGAAGTCCACGCCGTCTGCAACAGAGCCCTCGCTCACACTGACTCGCTCGCGCACCACGCGCCCAAAGTCGGCCTCGCTATCGAAGACCGAAGTCAGGGGCCGGCCGCCGGCACCAACCGTGTAGGTTCCAGGCTGCAGGTGGGGCAGGGAGTAGGTGCCGTCGGACTCGGTCGTCGACTCGGCGTACTTGCCACCGCTCATGGTTCCGGTGGTCGCGCCTCCATCGGTATAGACCGAGACTCGCACGCCACCAAGGGCAGCGCCCGCGCCGTCGGTGACCCGACCGGTGATCGCGCCGCTGGGTAGGTCGAGCACCATGTGGTGTTGATCGCCGGGGGGAACCGTGCGAACAAACTCGACGTTGTCCTGGCCAATGCCGCCACCTGGAATGGTCTGGATCGTGATCACGTAGACTCCCGGCGCGTCGAGGTCCATCTCGAAGCTGCCGTCCTCGGCAATCGGGGAGAAGACCATCGCGCCCAACATGGCCTTGCCTTCTGGGACCAGGATTGCGAGGCCGCCAGCCGCGTCCTCGCCGGGGTTAATCTGGCCCGTCAGGTGAACGGGGTCCTCGGGCAGGGCACCCAGGATCAGCTCCACGGTCTCGCCGTCGATGACGTCGACCATGTCCATTTCGAGCTTCGCCATCATGGCCGCGGGGTCCGCGGTCGCGTCGCTGATGTCACCGTTGATGCCGATGACCTGCCAGCTTCCCGGTTCGAGGTGCTCGACCAGGAACTTCCCATCCTGGTCGGTGGTCGTCATGTTCTGGTCCTGGCCTCCGGTGCGCATGACCTGGATCATGCTACCGGCACTGGGCTCGCCCTCTTTGTTGAGGAAGAGCCCGTCGATGGAGCCACCAGCGCGCAGGGTGATGCGCACGCCTTCGACCACCTCGTCTGGCGCGAGGGTGATCACTAGCGGCTCGGCCTTGGCCCAGTCCGCAGAGGTGGTGCTTAGGGCTAGCTCCCCGGCGGCCAGACCGGACAGCTCGAAGATGCCGTCCTGATCCGCGGCGGCGGTGACCGTTGGGCCGGCGCCGATCATGTCGAGCATCGTGTCGCCGGAGTCCTGCATCCAGGTGACCACGGCCATGGGGACCGGGTCGCCGTCGGGGTTGACGACCATTCCGCGCACGGTCGCGCCGCGCTCGACTTGGATCTCTAGGTACTCGTCGCCAGGGCCAGGACGCGTGGCGGCAATCGGGCCCGCGGGGCCGAAGCCCTCGGCGCGAATGTACAAGCTCCAGCTGCCATCCTTGACGCGCTCAATCTCGAACAGGCCGTCCTCGTGCTCGATGAGCTTGTTGTGCCGATCTCCGGACATGAGACCGCCGAGACTGGCGGACCTGACCTCGACTTCAAAACTGGTCACCGGCTCGCCCGCGGCGTTGGTCACGCGACCCTTGAGGCTTGGGTGCACCGTGAGGTCGATGACGAGATCCGTGGCGCCAGGCTTGACGCCGTCGACCCTTCCGAAGAGCCAAGCGTCGCCTTCCATCTCGGCCTCCACCAGAAAGGGGCCGCCGCCAAGTCCAGTGATCCGGAAGCGGCCTTCCGCGTCGGTCTCGGCTCTACCCGATGCGCCCTTTTGGGCGTTAGCTGCGTTCAAGCCGTTGAGCGCTGCGGGGTCGAAGCTGACGTCGACCTCGGCGCCGGCGATGGGCTTACCCGAGGGGCCGTTCACCACGCCGGCGATCGACCCGCCCTCGAACATGGTGATGCGCACGTCGTTTCGGACATCTCCGTCTTCCAGCTCGAGCCTTACATCGGCACCCGTCAGGTACCCGTCACTCGATGCGGAAACCCGAATCAGTCGCCCTGGGAGACCTGAAAGGTTGAATTCCCCGTTTTCGTTCGATACGGCATAGCGGCTGGAAGCCTGGCCAAGCATGTCCGTCATCTCGCCGGGCATTCCAGTGACGACTGCACCAAAAATGGGCTCTCCAAACTCGTTCTCGACGACGCCGCTCAAGAAGACTCCGACGCTTAGGTTCGTGTCGATCACTTGGTGCTCGCCGGCCTTGACGCTGTGCCCGCCGTTGGCGTAGAGGGGGAAGTCCTCTAGGTCGATAGCGAAGGCAAAGGCGGGCGTGGCGGGGACCCCGAACATGTCGAAGTGACCGGTGTCGTCTAGGTTAACTTGACGGGAGAAGGACTCGGATGCCAGGGCGGCTCCGGCGTTGATTCCGGCTGTGTAGTCGAGTCCGATGCGCGCCTCACCATCCTCCCACTCGTCACTCGTTTGGGTCTTGCCCGGGGGCAGTAGGACTTGCCCCGAGATCCACGCACCGAGGGTGGGGGTGAAGCGAGGCTCCGCCGGAGTCTCCGCGGCCAAGTCGACCTTGATGGAGCCGTCGGTGAAGAGGTAGCGGGCCTTCAGCTTAAGACGATAGGTGAGAGCGTCCGCACCCTCGGTGTATTCGAAGCTGCCGTCGGCGGCGACCTCGACCTCGTAGCTCTCTCGCTCAACGGCCTCGCCGCCCCCTTCTTGATCTCCGCCCTGCAGGGAGGAGGGAGCGACCTCGATCGTAATCACCTCGTCCCCGGGGGTGCCCTCGGGTACGACGACCATGCCCATGCGGGTCTTCGCTCCGGCTTCCCTGGTCCACAAAGGGCGCTCATCGGCGGCCACTTCGGAGCGGCCCGTGGCGTCCTCCGACGCGGGCATGGTGAGCGGCGTGGAGGCACCGGTCTCGCCCATGTCCACCTCTTCTTGGCCGATTGGCACCTTCGGCTCCATGGTCACGGGCCCGACTCCTGTGAGTGTTGGCGCTACCGAAGCTTGGAAGTAGACGAAAAATCCGGCGATGGCAAGCACGATCGCCACGGTGAAGAGCAGTAGGAGTTCTTTCATGGGGGGCAGGACGGGTGGGGTGGAGCAAGGGGGTGAGGGGCCGTCCACTGGGGATTACGCCATGGTCGCCGGGGCATTCGCACCTGAATCGCAGATCATGGTCCGAGTCAGGGATGTTGCCAGGGGCCGAAGCGGTTAGAATCTTCGTCCCCCGCCCGGCCAGGCAGCCCCCATGGGCTCGTTTACGGCCGCTGCATACCGGAGACGACCATGACGAATCCTCAAGATTCTGGCCTGACCAGCGAGACAGGCCCCTCGACGAATACCGAAGGCGCAAAGGCCTGGCAAGAGCGCACCTTCGACCCCATGGCCGCCAAGCGCCCCGAGCGCAAGCCCGAGTTCTTGACGCCCTCGGGCAGCGAACTCGATCCTATCTATGGCGACGCCCCCGACGGCGGCTGGCCCGGCGAGTACCCCTACACTCGCGGTATCCAGCCGACCATGTACCGGGGCCGCTTCTGGACTATGCGCCAGTACGCGGGCTTCTCCAGCGCGGGCGAGACCAACCGCCGCTTCCGCATGCTGCTCGACAACGGCCAGACCGGCCTGTCCACGGCCTTCGATCTGCCGACCCAGATCGGCTACGACTCGGACCACCCCCTGGCCGAGCCCGAGGTCGGCCAGGTCGGCGTGCCGATCAACAGTTTGAAGGATGTCGAGCGCCTGTTCGAGGACATCCCCCTCGACGAGGTCTCCGTGTCCATGACCATCAATGCCACGGCGCCCGTGCTGCTCGGCATGGTGGTGGCCCTCGCCAAGCGCCGCGGCATCGACCCGGCCAAGCTGCGCGGCACGGTGCAGAACGACATCCTTAAGGAGTACGTGGCGCGCGGCAACTATCGCTTTCCGGTGGGCCCGTCCCTGCGCTTGACCACGGACTTGATGGCCTATTGCCAGAAGAACGTGCCCCTGTGGAACACGATCTCGATCTCCGGCTACCACATCCGCGAGGCGGGCTCGACCGCGGTCCAGGAGCTGGCCTTCACCCTGGCCAACGGCAAGACCTACGTGAAGGCGGCCATCGACGCCGGCCTGCAGGTGGACGACTTCGCCCCGCGCCTCTCGTTCTTCTTCAACGCCCACAACAACCTGTTCGAGGAGGTCGCCAAGTTCCGCGCCGCTCGCCGCATGTGGGCGCGCATCATGCGCGAAGAGTTCGGCGCGAAGAACCCCAAGTCCTGGATGCTGCGCTTCCACACCCAGACCGCCGGCTCGATGCTCACCAGCCAGCAGGTGGACAACAACGTGGTGCGCGTCACGATCCAGGCCCTCGCGGCGGTACTCGGCGGCACGCAATCTCTGCATACGAACAGTCGCGATGAGGCCCTGTCCCTACCCGGGGAAGAGTCCGCGCGTCTGGCCCTGCGAACCCAGCAGGTGATCGCCAACGAGAGCGGCGTGACCGATGTCATCGACCCCCTCGGCGGGGCGCCGTTTATCGAGCACCTGACCGACGATCTCGAAGCGAGTGCGAACAGGCTGATTGCGGAGATCGAAGAGCGCGGCGGCTCCGTTAGCGCGATTGAAGACGGCTTCATGCAGCGCGAGATCCACCGCAGTGCGATGGAGTGGCAGCGCAATGTCGAGTCCGGCGAGCAGGTCGTCGTCGGCGTGAACACCTACCAGATCGACGAGCCGCGGCCGACGATCTTTCGGCCCGACTCCGGTGCGAAGCAGCAGGTGCTGGCCGACCTGGCCGCCGTGCGTGCCGAGCGCGACGCCTCCCGCGTCGATGGCTGCATGCGCGCCTTGGAAGAGACCGCCCGGACCAAGGGCAACCTGATGGACTCCATCGTGGACTGCGTCGACGCCTACGGTACCATCGGCGAGATTAGCCATGTCCTCGAAGGCGTCTTTGGACGTTACAAGGCCCCAAGAGTCCTCTAAACTACTGTTTCCAGACATTCGATGATTCCTCCCCCCGAACTCCAAGGCCATGTCGTGGCCCTGCACCACGTGGCCATCGCCGTGCGCGAGATTAGCGCCGTCGCTCCCTTCTACGCGAAGTCCCTAGGTCTTGAGACCTTGGGCGAGCCCGAGTTTGTCGCGGACCAGAAGGTCAACGTGCTCGTGCTCGCGGCCGGTGGCCAGCGTATCGAACTCGTCGAGCCCGCCTCCCCGGACTCGCCCATCACGCGCTTCGTTGAGAAGCGCGAGGGTTTGCACCACCTCGCGTGGCAGGTGGACGATCTGGAAGCTGTCCTGCTCCGCTTGAAGGCAGCAGGTCTGCGTCTCATCGACGAGTCCCCGCGCCCCGGCGCTCACAATACACGCATCGCTTTCTTGCACCCCGCCTCTTGCGGCGGCGTGCTGACCGAGCTCGTGCAAATCCCTGAATCCGCGAGCAACTAGCCGCCCCCTTCCATGAGTAAACTCACACCAATCGAACGCCTCCACGAGCTTCGCGAGAAGTCCCTCGAGGGCGGTGGCCAGAAGCGCATCGACAACCAGCACAAGAAGGGCAAGCTGACCGCCCGGGAGCGCATCGACTTCCTTGTGGACGAGGGCTCTTTCGTCGAGCTCGACCGCTTTGTGGCTCACCGCTGCACGGACTTCGGCATGGACGAACAGGAGATCCTCGGCGACGGCGTCGTCACGGGTCACGCCCTCATCGGCGGTCGTCCGGTCTACCTGTACTCCCAGGACTTTACGGTGTTTGGCGGCTCGCTCTCCGAGACCTACGCCGAGAAGGTCTGCAAGATCATGGACATGGCCACGAAGACCGGCGTGCCGATCATCGGCCTGAACGACTCCGGTGGCGCGCGTATTCAAGAAGGCGTGCGCAGCTTGGGCGGCTATGCGGAGATCTTCTGGCGCAACACGCGCGCCTCTGGCGTGGTGCCCCAGATCTCAGCAATCCTCGGCCCCTGCGCCGGTGGAGCGGTGTACAGCCCCGCGATCACAGACTTCATTGCGATGGTGGAGGAGACCTCGTACATGCACATCACCGGCCCCGATGTGGTGAAGACGGTCACCCATGAGGTGGTCACCTCCGAGGACCTCGGCGGCGCTGCGGTGCACGCATCGAAGTCCGGCGTGGCGCACTTCACGACCGTCGACGACCGGGCGTGCATGCAGCTGATCCGGAAGATGCTGACGTACTTGCCCCTGAACAACGCGGAGATGCCTCCGTTCGTGGCTTCCGACGATCCCTCCGATCGCATCTCACCCGATCTCGACACTCTGATCCCCGGGGATCCGACTAAGCCCTACGACATCCATGAGGTCATCTCACGGGTGATGGACGAGGGTTCGTTCTTCGAGGTTCACGCCGCCTATGCCATGAACATCGTGGTCGGCTTCGCGCGCCTCGGAGGTCACGTGGTCGGCGTCGTGGCGAACCAGCCCGCTATCCTTGCGGGTTGCCTTGATATCGAGGCATCCATCAAAGCCGCGCGCTTCGTGCGTTTCTGCGACGCCTTCAACATTCCCCTGATCGTGTTCGAAGACGTACCGGGTTTCCTACCGGGAACCGACCAGGAGCACCGCGGCATCATCAACCACGGCGCCAAGCTGCTCTACGCTTTCGCCGAGGCCACTGTGCCCAAGTTGACCGTCATTACCCGCAAGGCCTATGGCGGTGCCTACTGCGTGATGAACAGCAAGCACCTGCGGGCCGACCTGAACGTCGCCTGGCCCGGTGCCATGATCGCCGTGATGGGTGCCGAGGGTGCCGCCAAGATCATTCACCGCGGCGATATCGCCGGGGCCGATGACCAAGAGGCCGAACTCAAGAAGCGCACGGATGAGTACGAGGAGAAGTTCAACAACCCCTATCGCGCCGCGCGCCGGGGCTTCGTCGACGACGTCATCGAGCCGAACACCACGCGCCCTTACCTGATCCGCGCCCTCGAGCTCTTCCGCAGTAAGAACGAAGCTGGCCCCGTCCGCAAGCACGGCAACATCCCTCTCTAAACAGGCGCAAGACATGTTCAAACGAATCCTAATCGCCAACCGCGGCGAAATCGCACTGCGCGTGATCCGGACTGCCCGTGAGCAGGACATCGAGACCGTCGCCGTCTACTCCGACGCCGACGCTTGTGCCCTGCACACGCGCCTCGCCGACTTCGCCGTCTCCCTCGGTGGCCACCTGCCGTCGGAGTCCTATCTCGACATGGACAAGATCCTCGACGCGGCCGCAAAGACCGGCGCCGAGGCGATCCATCCGGGCTATGGCTTCCTGGCCGAGAATGCAGTCTTCGCCCAGCGAGTGAAAGACGCGGGCCTAGTCTGGATCGGCCCGCCCGCTGACGCCATCACCCAGATGGGCGACAAGATCGTCAGCCGCCAGCTCATGCAGGCCGCCAACGTCCCCATGGTTCCCGGCATGACCGAGCCGGCCCCGGATGCCGCCGCCGCCAAGGTCGCCGCCGACGAGATGGGCTACCCTGTGATGCTGAAAGCCGCCGCTGGTGGTGGAGGCAAGGGCATCCGCATTGTCCACGAGGCCTCTGAGCTCGAGGGCGCCTTCAAGACCGCATCGGGCGAGGCCTTGGCCGGCTTCGGCGACGGTCGCATGTACGTCGAGCGCTACCTCGTGAACACGCGGCACATCGAGATCCAAGTGATGTTCGACAACCACGGCAAGGGTGTCCACTTCGGCGAGCGCGAGTGTTCGATCCAACGCCGTCACCAGAAGCTGGTGGAGGAGTGCCCGTCCCCCGTGGTCTCGGAAGAGCTACGCGAAGCCATGGGCGCCGCCGCCCTGCGCGCGGGCGCAGCCGTGGACTACGAAGGAGCCGGAACCGTCGAGTTCCTGGTGTCCGGGCAGGAGTTCTTCTTCCTCGAGATGAACACGCGCCTGCAGGTTGAACACCCCGTGACCGAAATGGTGACCGGCGTGGACCTGGTGTGGGAGCAGCTGCGCGTTGCCGCAGGCCAAGAGCTCGGCTACGTCCAAGACGATGTCGTCATGCGCGGTCACTCGATCGAGGTGCGCCTTAACGCCGAGGACCCCAGCAACAACTTCCTGCCTTCCATCGGCACCATCGGCAACCTGCGTATCCCCGGCGGCCCCTGGGTGCGCTTTGACTCGGGCATCTACACGGACATGGAGGTCGGGCTGGATTACGATCCCATGCTCGGCAAGCTGATTGTCTGGGCCCCTGACCGCAAGCGCGCCATCGCGCGCATGCGCCGCTCTCTGGAAGAGCTCAACATCGGCGGCGTGCGCACCAGTGCCACAGCCGGCCTGCGCGTCATGAACGACGAGGGCTTCCAGAAGGGCGAGTTCCACACCCAATACTTGGAAGCGATGGACCTGACCGAGCCGAAGAGCGACCTCGACAAGGTGGTCGCCGCCGCCGCCGCAATGCACCGCTGGAAGGAGGCCCACCGCACCGCTCTGGCCCCTCGGGATTCCGAGCGTCTGGGCTGGATCGCGCGCGCCCGCGTGGGCAAGTCGTCCCATCCCCACATCGCCGGTAGCACCGCTGGCTTCACCCGCGGGGGTGCCAACTCATGAAGTACTTCGTCAACATCAACGGCCGCGATCTCGAAGTCGAGATCGTCGACCGCGCCGGTAAGCTCCGGGTCACCATCAACGGCGAACCCGCCGACTTCAGCTACGACGAAGTCGACAGCGATGGACAGGTCGCCTTGGTCATGGACAACCGCGGCTACGCGGTCTCCGTTGCCGGCGGTCGCAACGACTACCACGTGACCCTAGCCGGCCACGCCTACGCCGTCGAGATCGAGGACGAGCGCGAGCGCGCCGCCCACGCCGCATCGCGCGAGCGCAACAAGGGCGGAGGCATCGTCAAGGCCGTCATGCCCGGTATCGTGGTCGAGCTCTGCGTCGCCGAGGGTGACGTGGTCGCCGAAGGCGAATCGCTGCTGATCCTAGAGGCCATGAAGATGCAAAACGAGATCGGCGCACCCAGCGAAGGCCGCGTCAAACGCATCCTCTGCAAAGCAGGCGAAGCCGTCAGTGCCGGCGCCAAACTCGTCGAACTCGAGGCCCTTCCGGAGTAGGCTAGAAGTCATCAAGGACCACATCGCCATTTAGGAGAGCGGCCCGTTACAGAAGCCACAGTTTCGTGCGGGCTGCTAGGCGTAAGCCAACGATGTAGATGGGGTCGAGATTCCAAAGAGGAAGGAGTACACCATGTCACGATCGATGCGAGCCCCCCTGCTACTTGCGACACTCTTGGCTGGTTGCGCAGCGACCCATACTCCCGACGACTGGGTGGTTGACTCAACCTCGGACTGGCTGCGGGCCGAGGGGGAGAGTGGGGGACTCATCTTCGATGATGGGTTTGCGACGCCAACGGGTGACAACAGCCACTATCGCAGCCTAACCCACACTTTGGAGACGCGGCACTCGGCTAGTTCCCTTGTCCTAGAGCAGTCTCCTGTGTGGCACAACTGGACTCCCGTCGCGAAAGTGGGGCCATCGAATCTGCGGGATGCGCCAGTGATGCTCAGTGTGGGCCCAGATGATTACTGGATGTTTGGACTCTATGGATCGATCGAGAGGGAGAGTTTTATGCCCGCAGAAGCCAAGCTAGATGGCTTTGCTGTCCCCTTAATGACGACTCCCGACCTCAATCAATTTGATGCGCCTGGCGGGCTGAAGGAGGGACTCGGCGGGTATCACGCTTGGCAGAGCCGGGACATGCGCAACTGGGTGCACCATGGGCCTGTCACGGAGCAGTTTTCACGGTGGGTGACCAGCGCTGAGTATGTCGATGGCAAGGCCTACATCTACTACGACTATCCCAATGATCAGGACCCGCATCTGTACATCGACGGAGACCTGACCGACGGCACTCCGGGGCAGAACATGGGCATGGCGTTCATGGACCCAACGCACGGTTCGGATTGCGGCATCATCCGAGACCTCCAGGGGAACTTCCATGTGATCTATGAAGACTGGAGTCCGATCAATGCGCGCCAGCACTCGTGGGACTCACCCCTGGCGGGACATGCCGTCAGCCCGGATGGAATCGGAGCATTCGAGATCCTTCCGGCAGCGGTAGATCTGCGAACGGAGCCAACGGGCGAGGTGGCCGAGTACTTGCACCCTCACTGGAAGCAGCACCCCGAGTGGGAATCGAACGTAGCTGAATACAATGTGCATCAACCGAAGCAGGATGCCTTTGGCGACTGGGCGGCTATCTGCATCGGTGGCCAATACTACCTCTTCTCGGACTTCCATCCGGCGAACAGCAGTATCCGTCTAGGCTGGTTTACCTCTTCTGGCCTTGATGAGCCGTTTGCGTTTTCTGGGGAGATGGGCCAAGGCCACCCAGATCCGGATATCGCTTTCGCTGAAGGTGAGTTCTACCTAGTGACGCAGCTGCCGAATGACTTCGTCAGCCCGGGGCCATGGGTCGGTAAGGTCGAAGCCCGCGTTGGCGTCGATACGAATCACGATGGGCACATGAACACCTGGACAGACTGGACCGAGGTTCGAGAGACCTACGAGCACATCCCGGGATTCAGTAAACAGATCAAGCGAACTCCAGCAGCGCTTGATTTGAGTGCGCTGCCCTCTGGTTTCGGCTTCCGTTTCGAGGTCCGAATGGAAGACTCCACCGCCAACGACTCCAAGCCGATTCTCGACAGAGTTCGGCTGTCCTTCCAATAGATCGATTCGCGCCGAGTCTGTGTGGCACAGCGCCGCACGCTCAGCCGTCTTGTTGTGGGCTTTGGCTAGTACGCCCCAACGGGTTGCAGAGCAGGTATTGGCTGGTTGGATGCTTGAGCTTTCGCCCTGGCAGACGATCAAATATCGATGATGTTAAGACCATACTTGGACTGTGGTACGGCGGAGACGTGGGCCATGTCCATGCCCTTGCGGAACAACACGAGCTCGACGATGTCGCTGGTCACTAGGAAATCTGGGTAGCCGAGGCGGCGCCGGGCGACTTCGCGGCGGGCGCGGAGCTCGAGCTTGCTTGCGTGGTACAGCAAACGGCCGATGCGATGAGGGCGAGAGCCGCGAGGGCTTGGGGCATCTTAATGGCGGGCTAGGTGCGGGCCACATCCAAGGGGCGGTTCGAGCGCTGGGGCAAGCGCTCTGGCCTAGGCTGCTCTAGTGAGGCACTAAGCCGGCTGGCTTCTTTGCGATCATGGAGATGGTGCCCGAGACGATGGCGTCGAGCTCTTCCTTGGTGCCGTCGGACTTCCAGGTCAGGCTTAGGCCCATGGCGGTGTTGACAATGAGCAGGGCGTAGGCCCTAGACGAGCAGTCCGAGTTGAGGGCGCCCTGTTCTGCGGCTCGATCGAGTGCGATTTCGAGGGCGGACACAAGGGAGCTTCGGAATCGGCTGGCGATCTTGCGCACGTCGCCGTCGGTGGCGGCGAGCTCCATGACGGAGTTCATGAGGAAGCAGCTGCGGCGGTCCTCTTGGCCCGTAAGGGTGTCCGCGACCGAGCGCAGGAACTCACCGACCTCGTGCATGGATGCGTTCGGATCGGCAAGTGGTTTGAGCGCAGCCTCAGCGAGCTCCCCGTCGTAGAGCTCGAGCGTCTTCAGGAAGAGCGAGCGCTTGTCCCCAAAGGTGTTGTAGAGGCTCTGGCGACCGATGTTCATCGTTTCGACAAGGCCTTGCATCGAGGTCGCTTCGAAGCCTAGGCTCCAAAAAAGTTCCTTGGCTCTGCGTAGAGCTGTAGCTTCGTTGAAGTTCCGAGGGCGTGGTGTCATAGTTCGCCCCATCGTCAGGTCAACGGAGCTCCACGCAAGCAGTTTGAGCCCCGGAATTGTCAGTTGGCAAAATAGGCGGCCAATCTTCCCAGATTTGGGACTCCTTGGGCGGAAGGCGCTCCTGGTCCTAGCCATTAGCGCCCTCCTTCACTCCCGCCTAGTTGTCCGCGATCTGATTCCGCGTGCGCTGAATGTTGGCTTTCAGCTCTGCGGGCAGATCCAAGGACAGGGCCTGGTCTAGGTAGATCAGAGCTTCGTCCAGGCGACCCATCTTCGCTAGAGCGTTGGCCAGAATGCCGATGGCGCTGACCTTCTCCATGTCGGCCGAAGCTACTGCAAGCGCCGCCTCGGCAGCATCCACCGTCCCGGCAAAGTTACCCCAGCCGATGCGATTCTGAGCGAGCCCGAGCAACGCAGCGTTGTTCGGAGCGGGAGCGCTATAGGTGGCCAGCTTGGCCGCGTAGTTGGCGCCGTCCGGGAAGTCGGGGTAGGTCGTCGCAAGGTGTGCGGCGATGGAGCCCGCAAGGGCAACGTCGCCCCAGCCCGCTTCCCAATCCGCCGCCAGGGCCAAGGCCCACATGTCTTCGCCGCCGGCAAGCATGTGCCAGCCCTCGATCTCGGCGTGCACTTCGCCCACTCGCCCGGCGCTCGACAAGGCGCTCAGCAAGTTGCGACGCGCGCCGAGCAGCAGCTCGATGTCCGCAGGCGTCCCGTCTTCGGTGACGAGCCCAGCACAGGCCGTCTTCCAGTTCTCGATGCCCTTGTCCGTGTCACCGGTGGCCATGTAGGCCTCGGCTAGCCAAGTGCGCAGGTTCGCGGCGGGGCGAAAGCGTAGCATCTCCTCGGCCACGGGAATCAGCTCGGCGTGGTTGCCGAGCTCGCGCATGTTGCTGACTAGTGTGTAGCGAGCGGCGTAGGTGACCTCGTTGGCATCGGTGTAGAACGTGAGTGCGTTCTTGAGCCTCTTGTCGATCTCTACCCGTGCCTCAACGCGCTCGCGGGCGTCCTCGGGAAGGCTCTCGAGGGTGCCTTGGACCCAGGTCCAGTGCGTGCGGAAGACCTGCTCGGCGGTCATGTTTTGGCCGTGCTGTTGAGCTTCCTCAGCGGATGCCACAGCCTTCGCAGGGTCGGACATGAGCTCGGCGTCGGCGCGCTGCAACAGGAACTCGGCCAGCTCGATGCCGATGAAGGCGTCGGTCAGGCGGCTGTTCGCATCGTAGAGTTCCAGGGCCTCATCCGTGCGGTTGGCGCGGCGCAGGAAGTCGCCGTAGTAGCGCACGGCGAAGGCCGTGGGCTGGATCGCCAGGCTGGCCTTGTAGTCCGCTTCCGCTTCGGGAACTCGCGCCAACTTCAGCAGGGTCCGTGCGCGGTGGGTGCGCAGGGGCGGGCTGTCGTAGCCCTTGGCCAAGAGCCCGTCGAACCAGTCGAGGTTCGCTTGGGGTTGGTCCACGGCGGGGTTGAAGGCGCGCAGGTTGGTGATGCGGTTGATCAGGGTCGCGGGGCCCGAGGCACTGGCGAAGGTCTCTGGGACGTAGGCCCACTCCGCGTCCTCGAGTTGGATCTCGAGTGCGCGCTGGTAGCGGTTCGCAGCTTCGGCGAAGTTCAGGTCCTCTTCGAGCACGCGCCCAAGGGCAACTTCGGCGCTCGTGTAGCTCGGGAAGATCTCGAGGGCCCGGCGGTAGCTCGTGGCAGCCGTGTCAAAGAGCGCGTCTTGCTCGAGCTTCATGCCCGTGTTGAGCGCGGCCAGTGCGGACTTGGGAGCGCTGACTTCAACCTGCTCCACGTACTTCATCGTCGTGGTCCAGGCGTCGGCCCGGGCATAGGTCCAGGTGCCGCCAGCCACAGCCAGCAGCAAGCCAGCGATCAGGCCCGCCTTCCCACGCTTGGCCAGGAACATCGCGATGATCAGAACCAAGATCCCCGAGGGGAAGTAGAGCGAGCGCTCGCTAAACATTGTGTCGGCGGCGAACAGGACGTTCGAGCCCAAGACCAAGGACGCTAAGACGGCCAGCCAGAGTCCGGCGCGAAGGCCACACTTCTTGCCCAGCACAATGGCCACGCCGATGGAGGCGAAGAGCGCGACGATCGCGAGCAAGTTCATGATCGAGAAGGCGGATAGAACCTCAATCTGACCAATGGAGTAGTCCGGGCTGAAGCCAAACATGTCGCCGTTGCCTTCACCGCGCAGTGGGTTCAGGCCAAGCATCACGGGCACCGATAGGATCAGCAGGCGCAGTCCGTTGGCGATGCGGTCCATGCCATCTGCCGCCAGCAGCGGGTTCAGGAACTGGGAGCTCACGGTAGAGTCGCTCGTCAGACCACCAGTCACCGAGATGCGCAGGGTGATTACAACAGCGACGATGACGAGCAGCGCACCCACGGCGGGCAGCTTCTTCATGGCAAAGCCCAAGTCGATGCCACCCCTCTCGGGGTTGCGTCCCGCATCCACCAGGAAGAAGAGGATCGGCAGTATGTAAGCGGTCTCGTTCGAGAGCCCCGCCAAGGCCACCAGAACCATGCAGCCCAGTAGCATCGGCGCATTGGTGAGGGGCTTGTCCCCGGCCTTCAGCCACATCAGCCAGGCACCGAAGCCAAAGGCCGCAGCCAAGAGCTCGGAGATGCCCGCCACATCAAAGATCGCGGCTCCGTGCACGGGCAGAGTCGCGAAGAGAGCGGCCGCAATCAACGCGGCCTTGTCACTCTTGGTGAACTCAAAGGCCAGCAGGAACAGCAGCATCGTGGCGAGCACGTGGGCCGCCAAGGTGAGCAGGTGGAAGGGGAAGGGCGCGTCCTTGGGGTCCGCCGGGTTGTACGGGCCAGACATGGAGCTGGCCATGCCGAGCACGAACAGGGGCACGGGCCGCCAGAGGGTGCTCTCCGTGTGGTGCTGTCCCCACCAAGGTGCGGTCAGGGTCTCCGAGAGACTGCTGGTTCCGCGTTGGATTCCAGCCAGGGTTTCGTGGCCGACCACCAGGACCGCGCCATCGCCCACCAGCTTGGCGCCGGTGGTGGACGAGCCACTTGGGATCTCTGTATCGATGGAGCCGAAGAGGTACGGCGTCAGGTAGAAGAGGATCGCGAGCACGATGGCGCCGATCATGAAGCCCGCATTCGGGGCGACAGTCTCGGTGGTGGCTTCGTTGGCGTCGTTGTTCTGGTTGCTCATCTAGGAAAACGGGAGGGGACGTTCCCGTTGAATGGTCCCTGGGACGGTTGAGGGCGTTGGATCGGAGTGCAGCGGCTAAGTTTGGCTCGCCGGGGCACTTGGGGCGGATTCGATTGGTGAATTCTGCCGGGGATTCGGCCCCGTGTCTTGAATCACCTATTAAAAAGGGCTCCGTGGCCGAGAGAGTACGGCTTTTCAGGCCTTCTGTGAGCGCGGAATCGGGGTTCGCGGTGCCTAGGGTTCCCCATCCGCCGCGGCCGGGGCCGACAGCTGGACTTCCAGGGCCGCCTTAGTGCGCTTGGAGATGACACCAATCACAAGGAACGCCGCCAGGATCCCCGCCGCCAACATGGCGTATTCCATAGGGCTGCGCGGCTCGGCCTCGCCGCCCTTGGCCAGGTCCCCAACCGTCGAGCCGATGTAGCAGGTGAGCAGGGTCTGGGGCGCGATGGCCAGGGTCGTGGCGAGGGCGTGGCGCCAGAAGGTGATGCGCGTCGCGCCCAGGGCGTAGCCGACCAGGGCATAGGGAAAGAGCGGTGACAGGCGAACCAGGGCGATCATTCCGAAGGACCTCTCGTCGAGCACCGTGTCCAGGGCGGCCAGCATCGGTCGGTTCTGCTTATGCCGCTCAACGAAGCCCCGGGCGTAATAGCGCCCCGCAAGAAAGCAAGCCATGGCGCCGAGCACCGCACCAAACATGACACCCGCAAAGGAAGCCCACAACCCAAAGGCCAAGGCCATCGCGTAAGCGAGAGCACTGGATGCAGGCAACATCAACAGGCACACCGGCACAAACAGCAGCCCAACCAAAAGCGCCCCGGGCACCCCGCGCTCAGCCCCCCAAGTCGCGAAGGAATCCACCCACTCGCCCAGCGGAAAGAAGAGCGCCACAGAGACCGCGGTTGCGACCATAGCGACTACGACAAGTCGGCGCCGCTTATTCGTTGGTGGTGGAGTCGTGTCGGAAGCCAAGGGCGTGTTCGAAAGTGAGTAAGTGGATGATGCTACGGAGTCGCACACCAACCGGAGTTTCCCCACCGGAAAGTACCGCACTAACCTCACTTGACTTGGCGCCGAGTTAGTCTGAGCTGGGATTCGGGGAGGTTGCTACGGCACTTCCGATTGTGTAAATCCCGGTAGGTGTGCGACTCCGTAGGTTAGTTAGGTCAGCAGGCTCTTGACCGCCGCTTCCGCCGCCGCCGCGTTGATCCCGAGCTGGTCGAGCACGAGGTCGCCGGGTGCCGAGGCGCCGAAGCGATCGATGCCGACGGCCTTGCCGGCGCTGCCGATCCAGCGTTCCCAACCGAAGGTCGTGCCGGCCTCGATTGAGACGCGTGCAGTGACTGCCGGGGGCAGGACCTTGTCGCGCCAGGCGGCGGGCTGCTCGGCGAAGAGCTCCCAGCTTGGCATGGACACGACGCGCGCGCCGATGCCGGCGGCGACTAGGCTCTCTTGGGCGGCCAGGGCGCAGCCGACTTCGCTGCCGCTGGCGATCAGGATCGCCTGGGTGCCGAGGCTCTCGGGAGCGTCTTTAAGGATGTAGGCTCCCCGGGCGAGGTCCTCGGCGGGACCCATTTCGGTGCGGTCTAGGGTCGCCATTTTTTGGCGGCTGAAGACCAGCACGGTGGGGCCGTTGCGGCGGGCTACTGCGTTGCGCCAGGCTTCGCGGGTCTCGTTCGCGTCGCCGGGGCGAATCACGGTCAGGCCGGGGATCGAGCGCAGGCTCGCCAGGTGCTCGACGGGTTGGTGGGTGGGGCCGTCCTCGCCGACTGCGACGGAGTCGTGGGTGAACACGAAGATTGCGCCGAGCTTGTTCATGGCGGCCAGGCGGATGGCCGGGCGCATGTAGTCGGCGAACACGAAGAAGGTGCCGGTGAAGTTCACCAGCCCGCCGTGGTAGGCGATGCCGTTGGCGATGGCGGCCATGGCGTGCTCGCGGACGCCGTAGCGGATGTTGCGGCCCGTGGGATTCGCGCTGGAGAAGTCGCTAGAGTCCACGATGGCGGTCTTGGTGGAGCAGGACAGGTCCGCGTCGCCACCGAGGAAGGGCGCGAGGCCCGCGGCAATGGCTTGCAGCACCTTGTGGCTCGATTCGCGGGTGGCGAGGCCGGCGCCGGCCTCGAAAGTCGGCAGCTCGGCGTCCCAGCCCAGGGGCAGCTCGCCCGCGGCCATGGCGTCCCACTCGCCCGCGAGGCCTGGGTTGGCGGCGCGCCAGGCCTGGAAGGTCTCTCTCCAGGCCGCGTTTTGGGCCGCGCCCCGGGCGCCAGCAGCGCGCCATGCCGTGGTGGCCTCGGTGGGAACTTCGAAGTCACCGCCTGCTGCGCCAAGGGCCGCCTTCGTCGCCGTGAGTTCATCGGCGCCGAGGGGCGCGCCGTGGCTGGCCGCGGTGCCGGCCTTGTTCGGCGAGCCGTAGCCGATGGTGGTCTTGACCTCGATCAGAGTCGGCCGCGGATCGGACTTGGCGCTCGCGAGGGCGGCCTCGATCCCGTCGAAGTCCGTGTTGCCGTCTTCGATGCGGATGACCTGCCAACCGCACGCTTCGAAGCGCGGCGCGACACCCTCGACAAAGGACAGGTTCAGGGGACCGTCCAAGGTGATGTCGTTCGAGTCGTACAGCACGGTCAGCTTGCCGAGGCCGAGCTTGCCGGCCAAGGACACGGCCTCGTAGGCGATGCCCTCCATCAGGTCGCCGTCGCCGACGAGGGCGAAGGTATTGTGGTCCACGACGGTGTGGTCGCCGCGGTTGTAGCGGCCCGCGAGGAAGGTCTCTGCCACGGCCATGCCGACCGCATTGGTGACGCCCTGGCCCAGGGGCCCAGTGGTGGCTTCGACGCCGGCGGTCTCGCCGAACTCGGGGTGGCCGGGGGTCTTGCTGCCCCATTGGCGGAAGCTCTTGAGGTCATCGATGCTGACCTCGAAACCCGAGAGGTGCAAGAGCGCGTACAAGAGTGAGCTACCGTGTCCCGCCGACAGCACAAAGCGGTCGCGATCGGGCCAGGCCGGATCCGCGGCGTCAAACTTCATCGCCTTGCGCCAGAGCACACTGGCCATGGGCGCGGCACCCAAGGGCAACCCGGGGTGGCCCGAGTTCGCCTTCTGGATCATGTCGATGGCGAGGGTGCGGACTGCGTTGGTGCAGGTAAGGTCGAGGGTCGTCACGGTAGTCGTCATGGCGCGCGGGTTTTAGGACTGCTTGGACAGCAGGAGGGGAGGTTTCCGGGGGATCGTCGGGTGGATTCCAAGAGGAGTCCTCAATAGACCCTATAAGGAGGTCAGGAGAAGATCCTAGGACTAGTCTACAGACGCTCTTTCGAGGAATGAAGCGCGGTGCGGGGAATGGTGAGGGTGTTCCGGATGCGAGGGGATATCCTCAGGTTGTGGAAGCAACTTGTGACGATGTATGGGCCCGGCCGCGGGTGATTGAGGTTGAGATTCGGGGCGACGAGTTGGCGGTGAATACGACCGATTTCCAGAGCGACGTAGCGCATCTCGACGGTCTCGGCTGCCTGGGCGGTAGTGGGCTGGCCTTAGCCCTACTGGCTGGCCAGAGTGCGGATTCTGGCAGCCTAGCCATTTCTGTGGGGAATGCGGTTGGGCGCAATTTGCCCTCGTCCGGGCGCATCTGTTTGGCCGGCGTCTCCCCCCTGACAGGCCTGCTGGCAGAGGCGGCCTTGGGCGGTGACGCGGCGGTTTGCCTTGCGAGCCTCGGCGATGGACTGCTGCTGCGCGGACAGGCCGGCGAGGCCGGCGCGGCACCTCGGCTCTTGGTACTTGAGTTCGCCCATGACCAGGGCGGCCAGGATGGAAAGGACGCACATGACGACCAGGACGGCCAGTCCCCAACCGTAACTGGACGGCTGCTTCCCGTAGAGCAAGGCACCGGCTCCGTGGACCGGGCTTGCCATGCCTTGGCCGAGAAAATCAAGGCCGAGCGTCCGGGCGCGGAGCTCGCGCTCTTGACGATTGGCCAGGCAGGTTTAGACGGCTCACCCATGGCGATGGTGCGCACGGGCACGAGTCATGTGAGCAGTGCTGGGCGCGGTGGGCTGGGTGCTCTCATCGGCGCCATGGGACTGTGTGGGATTGCGATTCGCGCGGCGGAACCGGTTGCGGTGAACACGGCCGAGCGAAAAGCCCGGCCGAAGTTTGGCTTCTCCCAGAGCCCGCGCCTTGGCGAGCGCTCGAAGTCCGGCACCTTGGAACTGTTCGGAGCCTTCGCCGCAAGGGGCGAGCTGTCGGGGCGCAACTACTCCGAGTTCCTGGACGCAGCGGCGGGCGCGAAACTTGCGGATGAGGCCAAGGGCATGCAGCGCGAACGCCACGGGTGCAAGGGCTGCAGCACTCCCTGCGGATTAGTTTTCGAGCGCACGAACAAGGGCTCGAAAAGCGACGGCAAAGGCACTGCTGCCGAAGGCAAGCGCACCGGCGCGCGCTTCAGTGCATCCTGGGCCCTAGGCCCGAACCTCGGCCTGGAGACCTTCAGCGAGTCCTTGGAACTCTTGGCCCTGTGCGACGAGTACGGAGTCGACGCGCGCGAGGCGGGCGCCTGCCTAGCCCTGCTGGCCCTCGCAACGGAGGAGAAGACGCCGATTCCCGAATGGATGCCGCAGACGGCACGCTTTGGCGACTTGGAGGGCTTGGGGCAAGCCCTTGGCCACCTGCCGGCTATGGGCAGCAGCGCCCTAGCCAAAGTCCTTGGCCTCGAACACAAGCACTTCCTAGCCCAGGGCGGTGCGGCCCGGCCAGAGGGCAACTTCGCCAGCACCCTCGGTCAAATCGTATGCACCGGGGGCAACGATCCCATGCGGGTTTTTCCGTTCTTGGTGGCCTCGCCAACCCAGCGCCAGAGCCTGCCTGATGGCACCGCGATTCCATCGAGCGCACTCGATCCGCGCAGCGCGATTGGCAAGGGCCGCGTGGTCGCATGGCACGAGGATCTTGCCGCGGCCTTGGACATCGCGGGCTTCTGCTGCTTCTCGGCGGCGGGCCTGATCGCCGACGGTGTGGCGACCTTAGACGAGCTTGGCACATGGATCGCACCGGCTGCGTTAGGTTCAGCCGGCCCGGGCCGGCCCTGGGCGGGAAGCGCGACGAAGGGCGAGCAGCTGCTCGCGGCGGGGCGGGCCTTAGTGCTGGCGCGACGACACTTCAACGAGCAGCTCAATCCCCAGCGCGCGCCCTTCGACGTGCCGGCTTGGGCCCGGGACGAGCTCGCGATGAAGGGCATGGTCGATGAGTACCAGGTCGTACGCGGATTGGACGCCGCTGGGCGCCTCGTGCCGAGCCAAGCCGCGTGGATGGAGTCCGATGGAGCGGGCGCGGAGCGGTCCGCATGGGACGAGGCGCGCATCAAATTCACTAGCGAACTCGTGCAACGGCCAGGCCCTAGCGACATCCACCAAGGGACCCAAAGCGAGCCCAAACCCCGGCCGGGCAGCTCGTCCCAAGAGATCAGCCTGTTGGCCGGGGGCAGCCTTGGTGCAGCGCTTGGCCAGGGCGAGTTCAGGTTGCGCCTGGCAGCTCCCGAGACGCTTGGCGCGGTGCTCGAAGACCTCGCGTGCGCACAACCCAAGGCGCGGCCACTGCTCTTCACCCGCGGCGGCATCTTGCCCACGGTTTGGCGCGACGGCCAGCGCCTCGACCCCGACGCCATCATTCATCCGGGCGACCGACTGAACCTGCTCGTGGTTCTCGCCGGCGGCTAGCTTGCCCTAACAGCCCGCCCGCAAAGCAACCTACTCGGCAGCCCCTCTTCGGGCCTGCAACATCGGTGGAGAGCGAGGAATGCTCAGCGGTAACGAAGGCCACTTCTACAGCAACCCTCGCAAGATGGCCTTGTGCCTTAACCGCTCTTCTTCAACGAGCTTCTAAGCACGAGGTACGCCACATAGGCAGCCTCGGCGAGAACCGAGGTCAAGCCCGCCCCTCGACATCTAATCCTCGGTTTCAGGCTCTTGCTCGCCTTCGACTTCCCCGGGCTCGTCGCCCGTGGAATCACTCAGCACCTCAATCGAACGGGCCAAGTCGCGGATCGAGCGGGAGAGGTCCTGGCCCGCGCGGATCTTGCGCACGGAGACCAGGGCCGTTGTGGCAGCCAGGGTCTTGACGGGATCCTGTGAGCCCTTGTGCGCCAGGTAGTTCACGATCGACATGGGCCCCTCTTCCGTGGCCACCAGCTTCAGATCCATGAGTAGGTACATGTGGTCGGCCACGACCAACGAGGCGAGCACCGCAGCGGGATCCTCGGCCAGTGCGGTGCCCTCCATTTCGGGCGCGACCTCCAGCAGCTTGAACGTGGCGAGATCGCTGAGGCTCGTCCAGCCGAGCTCCGTGTGAACGGGAACGCGACCGAGCATCGTGAACGAACTCACGGCCACCTTGCGCTTGGTCTCTTCCAACACCTTGGCGGTTGCCACCGCGACTCCCACCACGGTGGTGGCACGCTGCTTGAGCTCGAGGGTCTCGGCTGTCTCACCAATCACCGTGCCCGTCTTCTTCGCATACTCGGCGGCAGCGCTCGTGAAGATTTCAAGAGCGCCCTGTTCGGCGGCTTGATCTTGCTTGGCCAGCTCCTCTCGGGCGAGCTCTTCGGCCGCCTTCGGGTCGGGCGCATCCTGGGCGTCCGAGTCCTTGGGCTGACCGGGCTGTGCTTCGACTTGGGGCTCAACGGGTTCGTCGAAGTCAAGCCGCGCGAGCAGGCGGTCGAGTTCGGACTTCGCCATCGGGGGTAACTCCGCCCCCTTGGCCAAGAGATTGGACAGGCTCTCTTGCAAGCGCGACTTCGTGCAGGCCGCGCAGGTCGAGCCAAGGTAGATCACCACGTCGCAGGTCGTGCACTTGTGGGCGAGGCCCTCTTTTGCCTTGGCGTAGGAACAGCGGGCGCAGTGCTCGCCGAACAGGATCGGCTTCTCGCAGGTTGTGCAGGGATGGCTGCGGTCCGCCTTCGCTTCCTTGGCGATACAGGTCAGGCAGCGCTCGCCAAAGTAGATCGTCTTGCCACAGGACGCGCAGTCGTCCGCGCTGGGGGCGACGGCCTCAAGCGCGGGCGTGGAGCTGCGAAATAAGCTGGCAGCTTCCACGCGGGACACGGGTATCAGCAGTAGCAGCGCGGCGAACAGGATCGGAATCACTTGCTTCATAGGACCTTATTCGCCGAACGGCGGTTGTTCTTCATCACCAACTTGGGGGAAGTTGTACGGATTTCGACTCGGACTCACTCGAAGCCCATAGGGTTCTTGAGGAGTCCAGACACCCAACTGCCTCGCGAGCGCCCCACCAAGGGTAAGCGCTGCGGCGCCGGAGAGCCACCCGCATCATCGCTGGAACCCGCGCAGGTAGCCCGCGCGTAAACAGGGACCACGCGCAAGGTCTGCACTAGGAGCAGCCAGCGGGACGTTTGGGGCCCCAGACCTGTTGGCCCCGAAAACGGAGCCGAAAACGAGGTCGCCTAACTGCGATCCGGTCGCTTGGGCGGGAAGAAGGCCGCGTGCAGGACGTGGAAGGCCGCGCGGAAAATCTCGGACCGGTCGATCTTGGACGTGCCGAGCACGCGGTCCTCGAAAAGGATCGGCGTCTCGCCAATGCGGAAGTCCGAGCGGTGGATGCGATACACCATCTCTTCCAGAAACGAGTAGCCCGACGAGCGGATCTCGTGGGTGTTGATCGTCTCCAAGACCTCGCGGCTGTAGCAGCGGAAGCCCGAGGTGCAGTCCTTTGTGGGCAGGCGCAGCAGCAGACGCGTGTAGAAGTTCGCGAAGCTCGACAGGAAGCGCCGGTGGAAGGGCCAGTTCGCGATGCCGCCGCCGGGCACGTAGCGCGACCCGATCATGACGTCGTGATCCGCCATGCCCGCGAGCATGTTAGGCAGGTAGCTGGGCTTGTGGCTGAAGTCGCAGTCCATGGTCAAGACCTGGTCAAAGCCAGCCTTCAGCCCATAGTCAAATCCCGCCAGGTACGCCGTGCCGAGGCCGAGCTTTCCCGCCCGCCGCAGCAGGTGCGCACGGGGCTCTCCCAGACTCTTCGCCTCGACCAGATCCCCGGTCCCATCCGGACTGCCGTCGTCGACCACAAGCACCTCGAGGCTGGGATCCTGGGCCAGGACCTCGTCGATCATGGCGAGGACATTCTCCGCTTCGTTATAGGTAGGGAGGACGACGAGGGACTTCAAGGGGAGCGATGGGGGGCAAAAACGTGGGGGCGGGCGGCTTAGTTTCGCAATCTAAGTGACCCGAAGGGAGATAAATGTTCCCACAACTGTGCCCTTCAGGGCTGATTTCTACCCCCTCGGACAAGCATCGGCCCCTGCCTCGGGCAGAATGTCCTTACTGATGCCTCCCCTCGACACGCCCAGCGCCCACCAGGCCGCCGTCTATCCCGTCTTGATCCTCAAGACCGCCGCCCTTGGGGATGTTCTGCGCACGACCTCGATCCTGCCCGGCCTGGCAGCCAGGGCCAAGGCCGAGGGCCGCGAGCTCCGGGTGACTTGGCTGACCGCCAAGGGCGCCGAGGACCTGCTGCTTGGCCATGGCCTGGTGGACGAGGTCTTGACCGTCGAGCTGGGCGACCCCGCCTCGGTCGCGGCGATCTTGAAGCGCCTGAATGCCACCAGGTGGAGTCGCGTGCTGTCCTTCGACGACGAGGCTCCGCTCTGTGCGATCGCCACGGCCGTGGGCCGGGATCGCATCTCCGGCGCCTACCTCGATGGGGACGGAGACATCGCCTACACCCAAGATGTCGCGCCGTGGTTTGACATGGGCCTGATCTCGGTCTTCGGCAAGCAAGAGGCGGATCGCCTGAAGGTTGCCAACCAGAAGTCGCACCCCGCAATCTTTGCCGAGATGATCGGTGTCGAGCCCGGCGAGCCCGGGCTCGAGTTGCCCAAGGGTGCCTTAGACAGGGCGCAATCGATCTTTTCAAGCCTCGCTGGCCCTTTGATCGGACTCAACACGGGTGCCGGCGGCCGGTGGACGTCAAAGTCTTTGGCAGAGGAGCGCGTGGTCGAAGTCGCCCAGGCGATCGATGCTCATTGGCACGCTACCCACAACGCGCGCCCGACCTTCGTGCTGCTCGGCGGCCCAGAGGAGCGCGAGCGCCACGGCCGGCTCTTGACTGGCCTCGGGGACCGCGTCACAGTCTTCGATGCCAAAACGGATAACAGTTTGCAGGACTTCGCCGCTCTGATCGATGGGCTCGATCTCTTGATCACAAGCGATAGCCTCGCCATGCATATCGCCATCGCGCGCCGCCGCCAAGTGATGGCCTTCTTCGCGCCGACCTCTGCGGCGGAGATCGATCTCTTCGGCCGCGGCAGTAAGGTCCAGAGCACAGCGTCTGACTACTGTTCGTACCAGCCGGGCGCCGACCGATCGACGCTGACCACCGAACGCCTCGTCCAAGCCGCCCTAGGGTGCCTGGACGAGCCTCAGCGCTAAGGCAAGCCAGCCGAGGCCTTGTGCTTAGCCTAGCTCCGGCCGTCTCGGGCTAGCCCCGCTGCTGCTCCGTTTCTAGGGAGGGGCCCCATGGAAGGGGCGGAGATCCGTCGCAAAGCACCATAGAATGGACACAAAATGACAACTTTGGGTCTACCCAAAAATCCGAGGTGTACCTAACCTCTGAGGCTGATTCGACTTTTGGAATTCGCCCCCAGCTCCGCCCATGCTCCGCCCCTCCATCAATCTTGCAGCCCTCGCATTCGCTACGTTCCTGCCCTTGACGCTCTTTGCTAACGTCGCGGCGGATGTCTCCATAGATACCGACGATGTGGTTGGAGACATCATTGAGCTTGTGGGCAAGGATAAGGATAGCTTCCTTGCAGATCCCGTCTCGGTCTCGATCACCGAAGGCCGGGTTCAGACCTTGACCCTCGACTTCGGCGCGGACAAGGGCGAGCAGGAGTACGTCATCGCAGGCTCCATCAGCGGCATCTTCCCCGGCACCAATCTGGGCAGTATTAGCGTGCCCTTGAACTACGACAGCTACACGGACCTGCTTCTCATGCGCCTCGACTCGGAGATTTTCCTGGACTTCAAGGGGCGACTCGACGCTAAGGGCAAAGCCACTGCCAAGATCAATTTGCCCGAGGGCCTCTCGCCCAAGGTGGTTGGCGCAGTCTTCTTCCACTCGGCCATCATCTTCGATGCCAAGACAGGCAAGCCCGAACTCGCCTCCGAGATCGCCGAAATGGTCCTGATGCCCTAGTCGACAAGGTTGCCCTGATTGGGCGGCTTGGATCAAACCCGGTAGAAGCGCCCTCTTCCGCCTCAAAGTAGAGGCCATGGACCGCCCAGCGGTTTGCCTTCGTTGGATGGGGGGCTAGACTGAGTCCCCCGCATCGAATACCGTGTTGACCCAGGTCTCATGACACGCAACTCACAACTCCTGTTCGTTCTGCTTATGGCGCTTGTCCTGGGCATAGGTGGTGCCTTGCTAGCTGGTGATCATCAGCCACCGAGTGTGCTCAAGCAACTCGGGAAGGAGCTCCCCTCGGGCGCGGACTCTGAACTTCGCGGCAGTCCACACGCGCCTCTGAACTTGCCGGCAGCCGAGAGCTCTGCAGCCCCGCGGTCGGCCGAGGTGACGGGCCTTGAGGTCCTCGTGGCGCTTGCCGCGAAGGGCCAAGAGCCGGGCGGCGTTGGTCATGCAGGCGAGCTCTTTGCCCTTGGCGGCGAGAGGCGACAGGCCATGGCGATGTTCCTTGCCATGCCGCACTCCCAGGAGCTGCCACTGGAGCTGCTGAAAAACGCAACGCGCTATGCCGTTACGAGCGGTTCCTCCACCGTTGTGCCAATACCCAATTCGCCGACCTTGTTCGTCGCTAAGATCGGCGATGCTGTGGGGGCCGTTCTGGTGGATCCCGCGCTAACCGGCGTCGCATCCATGCTCACCGTAACCGCGTTGCTCCCGCGTGCGACCCGGGCCCAAGTGACGCGGGAAGACAAGCAGCCGCAACAGGGAGCGCGGGTCATTCTGCGCGGGTTTGGCAGCACTGCCGGCGAGCACGAGACCGAGCTCAAGGCCGACCATACAGGACAAGCTAGCTTCTATCATCTAGGTGCCCTAGCCTGGCACGGCGAGAGCGACTGGACCTGGGATGTGCAGGCTCTTTGGGGGCAATCCAAGTCCTACCGCAAGCAGGCCATGGGAGAGTCGGAAACGTCTTCCCGGCCGATCCTAAAGCTGAGGGAGAGTGTCGACGTGACGATGCTCTTGGTCGACGAGCGCGGTGAGCTGGCAGTCGGGGCCGACATCAGCATGATGGCCTATGGCCAGGGGCTGCCCAGCTTTTTTTCTCGGTCGACCGGCAAGACAACCATGAAGGGCCTGAAGGAGGGCCTGGCCATTGGGGTGCTCGATATGGGGGACCTGGGGAAATCCTGGGCAATCGAGCCAGCCTCTTTCGTTGTCGCGTCCGGCGAAGAGCCAAGCCAGACGGTTCACCTGCGGGTTCGATTTGACGGCATCACTCTATCGGGCTTGTTAGTCCACGAAGACCAAACACCCTTTGCCGAGGGGGAGTTCACGCTTTGGAGCGACCTCGGTTGGCCCAGTGGAGTGACTCGCCAAACCTCACGAGGGACTCACACGACCGACGAGATGGGCGCCTTCGCGGTCCCGATCGAGCCAAGGACCCTGCGAAGCCAGGAGGGGATGGCGAGCTTTGTAGAGTTCACCTTCCACTACTTGCACGGCGAGGAAGGCGGCCTCTCAGCGACCTCGTTCAACTTGGGTTCTTTTGTCGCGACTCCACTCAAGGGCAAGGGTCGGAGAGTCGATCTTGGCGAGGTCGTTTTGGCGAAGCCCAGCACCCTCTTCCGCGGGCGAGTCGTCGACCCCAAGGGGAATCCCATCGCGGGGGCGAAGGTCCAAGCGAACGCGAGCCGTGACGCTCTTGAGGATGCCCGCCCCGAAGTTGTGCGCGCACTGCTTCCGGTCACCGAGCCCGGTTCGCTGACGGCCACCGCCGACGAGTTTGGCCACTTTGAACTCGCCTACAATGCGCCCGCTTCCCTCTTCCAAATCAAGGCGAGTTACCTTGGAGCGTTCACCGAAGTCATCGATCTGGAAGGACCGCGCAGCGAGGCATTGTTGTTGACGATCCAGCCGAATGGAGTCTTGGAGGGCCGTCTCGCCCCGAGTTGGAAAGCCGTTCAAGGGTGGAGCGTGAAGCTCAGCCCGGCGAGTGCCAGCGCCGGCCAGGTCTTTGGACCCGCAGCGCTCGGCAAGCGGCCTAGCTCAGCGGCCGATGATGAGTCGATGGACACGATCCTGTTGGGGACACTCGGGCCCGAGCTGAACTTCAATTGGAGTGGGGTTCCCGTGGGTACCTATGACCTAGTGTTCCATCACGACTCGTTGCTCGCGGGAGAGGAGTTTTCGATCCGAGGTGTCCGGATCACCGAGGGCGAGTACTTCCCGGATGCGCGGCTGGAGGCGATCGACCTGGACGCAGTCAAGCCCACGGTCACGGTTGAGCTCACACAATCGGACGGCCCCGCGATTCCGAAACAGAGCCGGACGGATTACACCATTGGCACCGGCACCCTGCTCGAGAACCACAGGGGCAGGCGCGGCAGCAGCTATAGCTTCCTACCCACGGCTTTACCGGTTGCCGTGCGAATCGAAACCCAGGGATTTGAGCCCGTGGACTTGGTGGCCAAGGGCGGCGTGGTCAAGGTCAGCCTGGTTCCGCTGGGCGACTGACTCGCGAAAGGACAGGTGACCAATGTTCGACGAGCTAGTGTTCGATGAGGCTGTGTTCGAAGGCTGGGAAGCGGCGCTCGAAGACCTACCTTCAGCCTTCGAAGACAGAGCAGTTCGGCAGCCCGAATCGTCTCTGAATCTGCTTGTTGAGCTCGGGCTTGTCGATGGAGCGACGCGCTTGCATTGTGCTTGACCCCATGACTCGACCGTGCCCTGCACTGGCTCGGCAGGCTAGCGTTCCCCTCTTCTCGACTTCTTTGCCTTCCCAGTTTCGCTTGCCACGATTCGGCTCGGTGAAGTAGCTATCCAGTCCTGCTTCCTCCTTGAACTTCATGGTCTCGTTCGAGTGATAGCCCTTGTCGGCGACAAACTTCGGCATGTCTTCCTTGCCCAAATCAACGAGGTTCTTGCACGTGTCCAGCATCGTCTCGTAGACCGTAGACGCATCGCCTTTCGTTCCCGGGTGCAGAGTCACCGCGACGATGGCGCAACTGCCCAGATCGACGCCATGCTCGCTCTTGTGGGCCATGTGTGTGCTACCGTTTTTCATCTTCGTGATGTGAGCGTCGGGATCTTGCGGATGCTCCCAATTGGCGTTTGAGCGATTCTTCTTGCGTTTGCGGTCCAGCTTCGAGAGGTCTTCTTGAGTCGGCTCCTCGATACCCATCTCCTTGCCGAGCTTCTTCAAGTACTCCTTATAACTGTCGCCATAGTGTGGGCCCCTCCGGGCTGCACCCTCTGGTAATTGGACAGGGCCGGGTAACCGAGGCTTTTCTTTTTTCAACGGGCTAATAGGGGGAGAGTTGGCGTGCGGTAAGCGGGGTTCCGTGCGTCGGCTGAATTAGGTACGAACGACATTCGGGGTGGCGGTTTTTTCAGATTCCCTTTAGACTCGGGCCAGAGCGAAACCATCCATCCGGTGGTTTCTTTTTTACTGAATCTCGTAGCGACGAGCACTTATTAGCTATTTACTTGTGAATCATGGGGCATCAATCATGCCCAATTATACGTCCATCGTTCGACGCGATGCTTGGCTCCGATCTGGAGTAACCGAGAGACAACTAATGATTAGATACTTCCCATCCACGTTCCGTTTCCTTGCATCCAGCGTAGGCGCCATTTTCATTGCCGCAGGTGTGGCGCAAGCGGGAGTCGGCGATCAACTCGCGAAGCTGCTGGCCAGCGATGGCGCTGCGGGCGATCGCTTCGGTGATTCCGTGTCTATCAGCGGCACCACGGCTATTGTCGGCGCCGACCGTGACGACGACAACGGCTTTAATTCCGGCTCAGCGTATCTGTTCGATACAGTCACAGGCTTGCAGCTCGCGAAACTGCTGCCTAGCGATGGCGCTGCGAGCGATCATTTCGGAATTTCTGTTTCTATCAGCGGCACCACGGCAATTGTCGGCGCCTACGGCGACGACGACAACGGCTCTGCCTCCGGCTCGGTGTATCTGTTCGATACCGTCACAGGCTTGCAACTCGCGAAACTGCTGCCCAGCGATGGCGCTGCGGGCGATCGCTTCGGTTTCTCCGTGTCTATCAGCGGCACTACGGCTATTGTCGGCGCCTACGGTGACGACGACAACGGCTCAGGCTCAGGCTCCGGCTCGGCGTTTCTTTTCGATACAGTCACAGGCTTGCAGATCGCGAAACTGCTGCCCAGCGATGGCGCTGCGGGCGATCGCTTCGGTTTCTCCGTGTCGATCAGCGGCACCACGGCTATTGTCGGCGCCGACCGTGACGACGACAATGGGGTTGATTCCGGCTCAGCGTATCTGTTCGATACAGTCACAGGCTTGCAGCTCGCGAAACTGCTGCCTAGCGATGGCGCTGCGAGCGACTTCTTCGGTTCCTCCGTGTCTATCAACGGCACCACGGCAATTGTCGGCGCCTACGGTGACGACGACAACGGCTCTGGCTCCGGCTCGGCGTATCTGTTCAATACAGTCACAGGCTTGCAGATCGCGAAACTGCTGCCCAGCGATGGCGCTGCGTTTGACCTCTTCGGTATCTCAGTGTCTATCAGCGGCGCCACGGCTATTGTCGGCGCCTACGCTGACGACGACAACGGCTCTTCCTCCGGCTCGGCGTATCTGTTCGATACAGTCACAGGCTTGCAGGTCGCGAAGCTGCTCGCCAGCGATGGCGCCGCAAACGATGTGTTCGGTCAAGCAGTGTCGATCAGCGGCACCACGGCGATTGTCGGCGCCACCGGTGACGACGACCTTGGCTTTTCCTCCGGCTCGGCGTCTCTGTTCGATACAGTTACAGGCTTGCAGGTCGCGAAGCTGCTCGCCAGCGATGGCGCCGCAAACGATGTGTTCGGTCAAGCAGTGTCGATCAGCGGCACCACGGCGATTGTCGGCGCCACCGGTGACGA
>JBLHWM010000007.1:0-30102 GCA_047629095.1 Planctomycetota bacterium
CGCCGCAGCCTTCGACCAGATGGCCGGCGCCCTTGCGGTGCTCGATGCTGCGAAATCGGACTTCGTCGGCAACGTGAGCCACGAGCTGCGGACACCGCTGACTTCCATGCGCCTGTCCGTGGCCAACCTGTTAGACGGCGTGGTGGGAGAGATCGAGCCCCAGCAACGCCGGACCCTCGACCGTGTCCAAGGCGAGCTCGATCGGATGATCTTCCTGGTCGCCGAACTCTTGGAACTCACGCGTATCGAAGCAGGCGCGGTGGAGCCCGAGCTGAAGCCCGTGGACCTCGCGATCCTCGCCAAGGCTGGGCTCGAGAGCATTGCACCCTGCGCCAAGCAAAAGGGCGTTGCCCTGTCGGTGGAAGGCGCCGGATGGGCCCGTGCGGATCCAGCGCTGCTCCAGCGTGCCCTGGGCAACCTGCTGGACAACGCCCTGAAATTTACTGGCGAGGGCGGACACATCGAACTCGTCGTTGGACCCGGTCGACTTGTCGTCGGGGACACGGGGCCTGGATTCACTGAGGCCGAGCTCGAGGCGGGCAGCCTCTTCCAGAAGTTCCAACAGGGCGAGCGCGACGGCGCGAAGAACGACGGCGTCGGCCTGGGGCTTGCGATCGTCGCGCGCCTCGTGGATCTGGTCGGAGGATCAGTCAGCGCGGGGAATCGCCCCGTCCCTGATGTCGGTGCATTGCTGACGATTGAGCTGCCGGTGGAGCGGCCCCGCTCGTGAATTTCGTACAACCTAGACTGCTCATCGTCGACGACGATCAAGCGATCTTGGACTCCCTCGCCGAGCGCTTTGAGGCGCGTGGCTACAAGGTCACGACTGCGGAAACCGGAGCCGATGCCGTTGCGTGCGCGGACGGAACCGACGTCATGTTGCTCGACCTCCAGCTTCCCGCCGGCGACGGTCTTTGGGTCTTAGAGCGTTTGGCTGAAGTCGAGACCGCGCCCAGTGTTGTGGTGATCACCGCCCATGGCACCGTCGGGAGAGCTGTCGAAGCCATGAAGTCGGGGGCCTATGACTTCCTAGAGAAGCCCTTCGCCGCCGTGCGTGTGGAAGAGGCTGTGGCACGCGCTTGGGAGCGATCCAAGTTGCTCACCTCGAACCGCGTGCTGCGAGGAGAAGCAACGGCACCAGGTTTCATCTACGCGGACAGCGCGATGAAGGCCATTGTCGAAGTTGCGCGCCGTGCGGCAGCATCCACTGCGACGGTCCTGATCCTCGGGCAGAGCGGCACGGGAAAGGAGGTCATGGCCCGGGCGATCCACAGTTGGAGTGATCGTGCCGATGGGCCCTTTGTCGCGGTCAACTGCGCGGCGATTTCCGAGTCCCTGCTGGAGTCCGAGCTCTTCGGCCACGAGGCTGGCGCCTTCACCGGCGCGGAGTCGAGGCGCATGGGCCGCATCGAATCCTCCCACGGGGGAACGCTCTTCCTCGACGAGATCGGCGACACCTCGCCGGCCTTCCAGAAACGTCTGTTACGCGTGCTGCAAGAGCGCAGCTTCGAGCGAGTTGGAGGGACAAAGAGCATCGACGTGGACCTGCGCTGTATCGCTGCGACGAACAAGGATCTGAAGGCCCAGGTCGCAACGGGCAGCTTCCGTGAGGACCTGTTCTACCGGCTGCATGTGATTGCTCTAGAGCTGCCAACACTCGCCAAGCGAAGGGCGGACATTGGGCTGCTCGCGCGGCACTTCGTCCAGCGTTTTGGGCTGCAGCTCGGCAGGCCCAACCTGCACATGGCGCCGGCTTGCCTCGCCGCCCTGGAAGCCTACGGCTGGCCGGGCAACATCCGCGAGCTGAGCAACGTCATCGAGCGCGCGGCTGTGCTCTCGCTCCAGGACGAGATCCAGGTGGACGATCTGCATCCCGACATCGGGACTCCTGCGCTTCACGCCGCCGAGCCATCGGGCTTCCACGCCCAGGTCGAGACCTTCCGTCGCGAGACTTTGGCTGCCGCCCTAAAGCGGCACGACGGGCACCAAACGAAAGCCGCCGCGAGCCTCTTCCTGCAGCGCAGCTACTTCGCGCGCCTGCTCAAGAAGTACGGGCTGGTCTAGCAGCCCGCCCCAATGACGCCCACCCGGCATCCCTCTTTCCCCTGTAGCGTCGGTCGGGACGAAGAAAAACAATTCATCTGCAGACCAGCGCAATGTCAGGTGGAGGTAAATGCCCCGAGCTCTAGGGGCGCTCTAGGTGGCCTTTGGCGCTGCGCGGCTGGCTGTAGGTGCTGGGGGACGGTTCACCAACCGCTCAAGAGCGTAGCCAGAGCCCATAGTTTGTCGCGAAAGTGGCCCTGAAGGCACCTCTAGGAGGGGTGGCGCCGGTTTTGACGAGATGCTCTGTTGGAGGGAGCCGGGCACCCTCGTCTTCGAGCCGAGAAGTCGCCGGGTCGCCAGCCATTTGTTGGGATTCAAGAGCCGTCACTCGCTGAATGCCACCCTTGACTAATCGGAAGGTCTACTTTTCAAACTGCGGGGCATAATCTGGCCTATGAATCAATCTAGTTCTGATGAGCAACGCCCCAATCGCAAGACATTCGTGCCCAAACAGCTTCGCTCGGGCAAGTGGGCCGCGGTGGCAGTCGTGGGTTGCGTGGCCGTGATTGTTGGTGGGTACCAGGTCCTCGAATACTACGGTCGAAGGACGCTTCTTACCCAGGAGTGGGAGCAGGCCTTCGAGCGCTCGAACCAAGCGGACGACGGACTGAACTTGGTGAGCGCCGGAGACTTCACACCGCTGCAGTCGTTCTCTGATCTGGCGATTTGGTACGACGAGGGTGGACAAGCCGGGGACTGGTTTGGCTTTTCCGTCGAGGCACTTGGAGACTTGAACGGCGACGGGCTCCCGGAGGTCGCAATCGGCGCTCACCAAAATGAAAACTACGGGGTCAGACCCGCGCCCAACGCAGCTCCTGGCTACGTGAGGGTTTACTCCGGATTTGATGGCCTGCTTCTCCAGACGATCCTTGGCGAGGGCAGCATGCACATCGATGGCACGGACGATCACTTCGGGCATACGATCGCTTCGATAGGCGACATGGACCAAGACGGTGTGCCGGACATGGCGGTGGGGGCCTATCTATATGACGGCGATGATGGCAAGGAGGAGACCTTCGACGAGAACACCGGAGGCGTGCTTTTATTCTCCGGCGCGACGGGCAAGCAGATGGGCAGCCGCGGTGGCGAGTTGTGGGGTGACCGCTTTGGATTTGATATGGTCAAGATCAGCGATCGCGATGGCGACCAGATCGAGGACATCCTTGTGGGCGTCCAGAAGGGCGAGGGCGCTTCGGGGATCAAGAATATTGGCCGTATCGAGGTGATGTCCTCTTCGGACCACGCGATCACCCTGGTGACGGACGGTCCCGGATGGGAAGCGCACTTTGGTTGCAGCGTCGCTGCGATGGGTGATGTGGACGGTGACGGAGTGGACGACTTCGCGGCGGGCGCGTTTAAGTACGCGGCATTCGAAGAGCAATACTTCGAGCGCGGTGCAGCGGGCCTTGTCAGCGGCAAAACCGGCGAGATGATTCGGGCATGGCAAGGCGGAAGCGCTGGAGACCGGCTTGGGATGTCGATCGTAAACCTCGGTGACGTGGACGGTGATGGAGTCGACGACGTCGCCATCGGCGGTATCCAGTCTGGCTTTGTGAGCGACTACGCAGGACCTGGCTTCGTGACGATCAAGTCCGGCGCGACGGGCAAAGAGATTGTTCGGATCGACGGCGCGCTTCCCGGCCAGCAATTTGGCTGGTCCCTGGCCACCGCTAGCGACTGGGACTCGGATGGGATTAATGATCTTTGGATCGGCGCTCCGGGCTCGATTACTGTGGGGGCCGAACTCAATGAAAAGGGCACGATCTATCTAGCCTCGGGCAAGACAGGCGCAATCCTCGGTGGGGTGCTCGGGAACGAACTCAACGATCAGTTTGGAACCTCCGTGACCGAAGTCGAGGATTTGACAGGGGACGGCATTCCTGAGGTCTTCGTTGGCGCGCCTCAAAACGGCAAGGGGCAACTGCAAGCTGGCTACGGGGTGATGCTCTCGGGGCAGCTCTTCAAGGGCGACGAGTAAGGGCGAGCGCATCGGGAGGGATACACGCCTTGTATCTGATCTCATACTAGACGGGCAGGCGAGGCCCGATTGCGGCGATCTAGGAGGGGGACTGCGCCCTTGGCACCCCTGTTGCTTCTGTTCTCACTCAAACCAAGGAGGTTTCTATGAAGAACAAGACAACACACTTTTCCCTCGCAGCCCTGGCCGTCTCGGCCACCCTAATCAGTCTCTCCTTTGCGGAGCATGAGAAGGAGGGCACCGCGGAGTTTTGGAGCTATCCCAGCTCAGAGGCCAATCCCGCAGCGAATGACATCCTGGCCCAGGCAGCGCTCACACCAGGTGCCATCGACCTGGCGATCTGCCTCGACACCTCGGGCTCGATGGACGGTCTGATCGAGTCGGCGAAGCAGCGCCTTTGGGCTCTGGTGAATGACCTCGCCAAGGCTGAACCCGCGCCCAAATTACGGGTCGCGCTCTTGACCTACGGCAGCCCCGATTACGGTGCGGACAACGGCTGGGTCAAGACGGTCCTGCCCTTGACCACAGACCTCGACATGGTCTCGATGCAGCTGTTCGCTCTGCAGACGAATGGAGGCGACGAGTACGTGGCGCGGGTCGCCGATGCGGCCGCGAAGCAGCTTAGCTGGAGTGAACAGCCCGGTGCGCTGAAGATGGTCGTGGTGGCGGGCAATGAGAGCGCGGAGCAAGACCCGGTCCTGACCCTGAAGCAGGCCGTCGGCGGCGCTGCGGAGCAGGGCATCATCGTGCACTCCCTCTACTGCCGTCAGGGTGGAGCGCCCCAGGGCTTGGCGCGCAACGCGACCCCGGTGCAGACGACCGGCGCGGGCCAACTGGCCGCCGTCCAAGGCCAGGGTGGAATCAACTCATTGGTCGTCAACGCCGTTGGCCCGGTAGCCATGAGCACGCCGCCCGTCGTCGTGCCCCTTGACGAGATTGCCCGCGGCTGGAAGAAGGTTGCCACCCTTGCCGGCGGAGCCTTTGCTGTGATCGACCAGGACTCGGGCATCATCGTGATGGAGACTCCCTTTGACGAGAGCCTGGTCAAGCTCTCCACGGACATCAACGAGACCTACATCGCCTATGGGGAGAACTCCCGTTGGAACGTCAGCAACCAAGCTGCCCAGGACGCGAATGCAGTCAACATGAACCTGGAGAACGCAGCATCCAGAGCGATGACCAAGGGGGGCAAACTCTATATGTGCTCCTGGGATCTGATCGATGCCCTGGGCACCGGTCAACTGGAGATCGGCAAGATCGACTCGAACCTACTTGCCGAGGAGCTTCGCCTACTAAGCGCTGATGCTCTGACGAAGTTGATCGACTCGAAGCGCGCAGACCGCACGCGTATCCAGGGTGAGATTGCAGCCCTTGGATTGAAGCGCGAGGCCTTCCTGAGCATGAAGCGCGCCGAGCTCTCGGCGGACGAGTCCGAGGCTTTTGACTCCGTACTTCGCAAGGCATTCCGCGACAAGGCGACCGCTAAGGGGTTCAAGTTTCCCGCTCCCGCCAAGGCGGCTAAGTTGGAAATGGAGCCCGCCGAAGCGGTGCCCGCTGAGGTCATCTTCGACGTGACCCTTGGCGACGTTCTCGAAGGTTGCTAGAGGGACTGTCTCGAGGGAGACGATGCCGCACACTGATCGCCCTTAGACACGGCGGGCAGTGTGCGGCATCTTTCTTTGCCGTCAAACTCCATCACCACTTTCGCCCAATGATCACTCGCCTGCAGCTCCTCTCCACCTCCTGCGCCAGGCCATGGCCGTCGATCACCTCAGTGGGGTCCAAGGCAAGGGCGGCGTCTGCCTTGGCAATGCAGCCGGCAACCTCTTCGCTTCGAGCGACCTGGGCGAGACCTGGCAAACCCTGCCCGGCTCCCTACCCGGAATGCTCTGCGTCGAAGTCTTCGCCAGCCCCGCCTAGGCCCCGATGCTCTGTCCAATCCATCTACCCGGCGCCATCGCCCACCTGCGTGGCACGGATCAGTTGACCGTAGAAACAGGCACCGTCGCCGCCCTAGAGTGCGCCTACGCCGTGCACCCGGCCCCAAAGGACCTGCTCACTGATGAGACCGGCATCTTCTGCGAGCACGTGCTCTGCTTCCATAAGACAGCCACCAGCTCCACCAACACCCGCTGGCTACCCAACTTGAGCACCCTCTTGGGCCAAGGCGACTCGCTGTTGATTATGCAGGCCGTAAGCGGGGGCTAGGCTCATCCGGCCCCCCGCGAAGGCCTGACCTCGAACATTCACGAGCAAAAAATCAAGAGCCCCCGCCGAACTCCTTGACCTCGACCTCGATCCCGCTATACTTCGCGCCCCCTTACGGGGAAACCTGAAAGCGGGGGCGTAGCTCAATTGGTTAGAGTGCCGGCCTGTCACGCCGGAGGTTGCGGGTTCAAGTCCCGTCGCCCTCGCCACTTTCAAGCTCCGTCTGCCCTTTAGGCGGACGGAGCTTTTTTCGTTGGGCTCTGGTGCGATTGTGCCGACAGATTACCTTGCCCTGGAAACCGAAATGACCGCACCCTTCACCAACCCTAAAAGCGACCCAGACACCCTGGCTCCGCCGGTGATGGTTGAGACGCCCGAAGCCCTCGCTAGCCTTCTGGACGATCTGCAGGGAGTCAAAGTGCTCGGTGTGGACACTGAGGCGGACAGCTTCTACTCCTATACGGAGAAGGTCTGCCTGATCCAGCTCACAGCAGGGCAGACCGACTATCTCGTCGACCCCCTTGCGGGCCTCGACCTCTCGCCCCTCGGAGAGATCTTCGGGGACGACTCCGTGGTCAAGATCCTGCACGACGGCGAGTTCGACGTCCTGATCCTGGGCCGCGACTTCAACTTCCGCTTTAAAAACATCTTCGACACGCGTATCGCGGCCGCTGCCCTCGGCATCGCAAGCCCCGGACTCGCCGCTGTGCTCGACCGCTACTTCGGCGTCGAGGTCGACAAGAGCGAGCAGCGCTCCGACTGGAGCCGCCGCCCCTTGAAGCAGAGCCAGATCGAGTACGCCCGCCTCGATACTCGCTACCTTATGGCCCTCATGGAGCGCATGGAGGCCGATCTGGAAGAGTCCGGTCGCCGCATGATCCTCGACGGCGAGTGCGAACGCCTAGAAGAGCTGGTGCCGCCCGTCCGCGAATTCGACCCCGACGGCTACGCCAAGATCAAGGGCAGCAACAGCCTGAGCCCCGCCGAAAAGGGCGTTCTGCGCGAGCTATTCGGCCTGCGCAACAGCGTCGCCGAAGAGCGCGACGTCCCCCCGTTCAAAGTGCTCGGCAACCATGTCCTGATGGACCTAGCCGTGCGCATGCCCAGCACCATGGGCGAGATCGAAGGCCTCAAGGGCTTCCCTAAGGGACGCCGACGGGCCCTAGGTCGCGATGTGCTTAGCGCTGTCCAACGTGGACGCCAGGCCCCCGTGAACCAGAATGTTCAGCCGAAGACGCGCACCCCGCGTCTGGATGATGAGCCCTTCGAGCTGCACGAGCGCCTGCGCACTTGGCGCCGCGAGCGCTCGGACAAGGAGGGCATGGACTCGTCCCTCGTGCTCAACCGACACGTCATGCTGCGCTTGGCCATGGAGCGGCCGAAAACCCTAGAAGCGATCGGCGCTGTGGATGGCCTTCGAGCTTGGCAGCTCGAGCGCTTTGGCGACGATCTCCTGCACCTGGCGATCACGTTCGAAGAGGACCTGGCCGCAGGTCGCATCGACTTCGATCGGCGCAAGAAGCGCCGCCGCTAGCAGCCGAGCTAGCCAAGAGGATGGTGGAGACGAAGGGACTTGAACCCTCGACCTCTGCGTTGCGAACGCAGCGCTCTACCAGCTGAGCTACGTCCCCTTGAGTGAATTGAGTCCCGGATCTCCAGGGCTCGTGGCGTGATCATAACGCCTAGGCAGGCCCAATAGCTAGAACCAAGCGCGGGTCGAAACCGTACCCGCGTGTCCGTAAATGACGGATAGGCCCCCCATGTGCCTTGGCCCTTCCGCGCATCCTCTAGAGCACTGGGCTAGATGCCGAAAGCGCGTCGCAGCCAGTGCGGTCGGCTGTACTCCCAGTGGCGCTCGGCTACGGCGCCAAACAGGATCGGGTAGCCCAGGCAGATGGCCTTGCGCCAGGCGTCGGGCAGGTCCAGGGCCGCGCAGTAGGCGTCCAAGGCTGCGCTCTCCGCTGTGGTCAAGCGCTCGGGATTCTGCAGGTCTTCCCAGGCATCTTTCGAGCTCGAGCAGGAGGCGCGCTCTTGCAAGATCAAGTGCACAAGGTCGAACAGCGGCAGACCGTTCGGCGTGAGGCAGGACCAGTCGACGATACCGCGAATGGTACCGACCTCGGGCGCGCCAGCTTCGACCTCGGCCTGCACGATGACGTGCTTGGGGCGCAGGTCGCTGTGGGCGGCAACTCGCGGTATCTCCAGGCCGACCACAAGGGCGCGCAGCTCTTGCTTCAGTCGCTGTAGATTAGCCGGCAAGTAGCGCTTTCCCGCCTCGTCTTGGTCGCCGCGGCCCAAGCGTAGGCTGACCTCTTCAAAGGCGGCGCCGAAGTGGCCGTCGAAGGCCTCGTCGTCGAAGATCGCAGCGGGCTCGGTAACCAGCTCGGCGAGCAGCTCGCCGGCCTGGGCGAAGACGCGGCCCATGGCCTCGGGATCGCCGGACAGCTGGCCCGCGCCGTAGCCCGGCATGCGCGTCTCGGCGACGACGTAGGCACCGTCCACTTGACCCTCAAACAAGGGGCGCGGCAGCACGGCCTCGAGCTTGGACTTGGGGAAGCGACCACCGAGCCAGTTGGTGTGGCGCAGGCTCAAGCGCGTGGCTTCCGCGGGGCGGTGGCCCAAGGGGACGCGCACGACCCAGCCCTTGTCGCCGCCGGTGAAGATCATGGCGGTGTTGCCCCGCGTCGCAACAAGGTGCTCGGGAGGGGGCGGTTGTGCGCCGAAGTTGTCGGCGATGCTGCTCAGGATTCGGCCGATCAGATTCGCGTTTTCGCCGCTGCTGACCAAGGGCACAATACCGTCGATCGTGACAGGACTCCAGAGCGCAAAGGACGGCGTGAAGACCGGAAAGAGGCCCAGACTCTGGCCGAGCATCTTGACGCGATTCGCGCGCTCCTTGGGACCCAAGGTCAGGCGCAGAGTACCCGGCGCATTGAGGTCCACCACGTGGGAGAAGTCGCGTCGATCGGGGTACAGGGAGACGGCCTTCGGGCGCGGGCTACCCAGGTCCCGGAAGGCGCGGCGGTGGGCGCGCAGGGTACGGCTTGAGGTCGGCGTGTGGGGCCGTCCGATGCGGTCTCCGAAGAAGGCGCGCTTGAGGAAGGGTAAGGGGCGCACGAGCCTGAACTCACCGCGCTCGCCGGTCGAGACCTTGTAGGCGAGACGGTTGTCCGCGGTGACCGCTAACATGCCCGAGCTGCGGCCTACCTGGCCCGCACCGCGCACGAGCTGCGCGGCCTGCTTCAGCGTCCAGGTCGATCCGGCGGTCGCCTCTTCCATGACGACAAGGTCAAAGCTCCGGCCGTCCAGGGATCCATCGTTGGTCGTGCAGAGGTGCGTCTCCACGGGAGTCTTGTTCTCGGGAACGAGGCTCTCGGTGCGCAGCTTGGCAATGGCCAGGCGGCTCGCATCATTGTCCACGAGCGTGAGCTGCCAGCCGAGGCGCGCCAGGGCAATGGTCGTGCCCGATAGGCTGTTGCCAATCAAGAGCGCCGTGCCGGGCTCGGGGGTCTCAACGCTGAGCAGCCAGGCCCCACGACTGGGCCGCAGCACTTGAGCAAGTCGCGCCGAATCCAAGGATGAGAGGCTCAGGAGCCACTCTTCGGCGGTTTCGCGCCAAGCGCGCTCGCGCGTGGGGACCAGCGCTTCCGCCAGCAGGATTCCGTGCACGGAGGGGCTCAGGGCCTCGCCGAGTTCCGTGGCTAGCGTGACAAGTGCGGCCTGGGCCTCGGCGTCGGCTTCCTTGAGCTTGCGCTCGAGAGTCTCTTGAATGTTCAACTGGGGTCGACCTTGGTGACCGGGAAGAGTGCGGGTAGGCCCGTGGCGATCAGCAGGACTCCCGGTCCAGCGAGCAGCACGAGGAACTGGGACATGGACTGCTGCCATTGGACGCGGGCGCCGAGGTGCATGCCCTCGATCACGATCTCCAAGCCCGTGGGTAGGAGCCAGCCGACGAGGGCCACCGCGAAGACGAAGGCGAGCTCGGGGCGCGGAAGAATCTGGGTGCGCGAGCTGCGCCATGGGCGGCGAATTAGGAGCGCGAGTCCGGTGGCATCGATGAGTGCGAAGAGGATGCCAAACCCGGTGGGCGAGTAGCCGAGGTAGGCCGATGTGAAGATGGTGGAGAAGGCGGGCAGGTCATCGGCGGGAAGCGCGGCGAAGTGCTCGGTGGGGAAGCGCAGGATGCCGGCGGCGATGGTGACCGCAAGGCAGGTGGCGAGCAGCTTGACGCTGCGTGCGCGGCCCGTGCTCGGCGTCAGGATCAACAGGCTGAGCACGCCGGTCAGGGCGAGTCCCGTCGCGGTGCCGGCCAGGTTCGGGGGCGCGTGAAATGGCAGGGCCGTGAAGGCGATGGCGGCCAGGGTCGCGGCGCGGCGGTCGGCTCGGCGCAGGCCGATGTAGCCGAGCGCCGTGGCGCCGGTGAACAGCAGGGCGAGCTTGGGGACGGGACTGTAGAAGCTGGCGTCCCACAGGTACGAGGTCTGCACGAGTCCGGCGGGCAGCAGTGCGAACAGCAGCAGGATGCTGCGGCGCGCGAGGGCCCCGAGGTGGGCGGCGGCGAGGGCGTGACCGAGCAGCACGAGGGTCGCCGCAAATGCTGCGGCGGTCGCGGCCGGACTCGCGATGGCGGACTCGATCCAATTGGATGTGTCGGGCCGATCAGTGAAGGGGGCGATTAGGATCGGCAGGGGGCGCCCCGTGCCCGTGATCAAACCAGCGAGGGGCACGACGGCGACCAGGGTTGTGGCGCCGAGCAGCAGTCCGGCCAGGGGCGTGGAGCGCTCGATGCCGGCCATGCCGTGGCGCGGGACCATGGCGCCGGGGCGCGTGAGGAGGCTGGCGGCCAAGAGCAGGGCCAAGACGCAAGCGAGCACCACGATACAGGCGGTACTCGAGATGCCAAGCCACACACCGCAGAGCGCTACCACGGGCGCGGCGAAGCCGAAGGCGGCCAGGCCAAGGGCGTGGCTCGCGGCCCAGGTGCAGAAGAGCCCGCCGGAGTCCCGTCGCGAGAGGCCGTGCTCACCGGGGAATCCCGGCGGAAGCCACGCGAGCAGAATGCGGCCGGTCGCGGCCAACGCGATCAAGTAGCCAAGGCTGCCCGAAACCGCGTGCTCCACGGGCCCGGCCCTGCCCCAAGCCTCGGCCACCGGCCCGAGACCATAGAGCGTGGCCAGGGAAGCACAGAGCAGCAGTAGCCAGGCGGCGCGCTGGAGGCCGGGCTGGCTTGGGGAAGCGGAGGAAGGCATGTCGGCATTCTACGGGCGCAGCCCCGGCGCTTGAATCGCGGGCCGCTCGAAAAGCTGCTATCGCCTCGAAAAGGCGTACAGGATGGAGACCGGACACCCTCCAAACTTGAGCGCAGCCGCCGGATCCTGCGTATGGTTGGCAGGGAGAGACGCGCTAGTATTCGGCCCATGAGCGCCGTCCAAGCCAATCAACCCCCGGACGCGATACCCACAAACAAGCTATAGCTCTCGTGATCGCCTGGTTCGTCTGCGCTGCGGTAATCGTGCTGTGAGACTCCTCTTTCGTTACATCCCCTCGCTTTTGAGCGTGGAGGGCACTGTCGACTTCCACTTCGCCAACCAGTACAGCTTCGCCGAGACCGCGGGGTTGTGCATTTGGCTACCTGGCCCTGTTCGCCAGCCTCGCGGTTGGTTTTACAGCGATGGTGTCACGGGGGAGGGAAGATCGTTCGGTTGTGGGTGAAATCGATTTCGAGCGCCTTTGTGGTTCGATTTGTGGGGCTGTAGAGGACTGATGCGATGAACGCAGAATTGGGTAGACTTGAGGGGTCAACGCAACACTTCTACACGGATACGAATCATGCTCCTCTCCACCTTTTGTGTACTCGCTCCACTCGCTATACCGGCTCAAGATGCGCCGGCCGTTGAACACCTCATGACGATTCGGATGGGGGGGCTTGAGAGCTTCTTTACCGATAGCAAGGACGTCGGTCTTCTGCGTGCGCTACAGATGGGCGAGGCCCGTTTACGCGAGCTGCCGGCCGAGATCCCCGATTGGGAGTTGCCGCCGGGCATGCTTGAGATGGGGCTCGATATGCTTGGGGGTCCCTACTCCTTAGACGTCGGGTTTGGAGGTGAGCCGATCCAGGGCATGCCGATTCCGATTCTGGTGGACATGCGCTTGGGGCAGGGATCTGCAGCTGGCGCAAACGACGCGACGGCTAACCTGACCTCGATGCTGAACCGCCTCGGCGCACCGCTGCTGGTTCCCGGTGCGGGTGAACTCTGGGGCCTCGAGGGGCCGGTGCCCATTTTTATGGGCGCTCGGGGCGATGACTTCGTGCTGCGTGTGGGAAGCCAAGAGGCCTTGGTGCAGACACCCGCGCCTCAACTCTTGCCCGCAGGTTCCACCACGTACATGAGCGGCGACTTCAACTACAAGGCCTACATGGAGCAGTTGATGTCCATGATAGATGTAGATGACGCCGAGCTTGGAGTGATCTCCGGCATGATGTCGCTGTTCGACATGCGCTACGAATTCGCCATGGGCTTTGACGAGCAGCGCCAGTACATGACGACCGTGTTGCCTGGCTACGCCAACGTGCTCAAGGATATGGGCGTGGCCGTCGAGGGCGGCGTCCAGACGGACCTACTCGAGACGATCCCCATGGACTCGACCTGGGCCATGGCCCTGTCCTTCGACCCGACGGGACTCTTCCAATTTTACGAGGGTCTGCTCGCGCCAATGGACATCGATGTCGGCGCCGAGATCGAGAAGCAGCTCGGCATGAACGTCGAGCGCGATATCCTCAGCGCCTTCGGTTCACGGCACGCAATCTACTCATCGGACGCAACTGGCGGCGGTGGCCCGATGGCCACGGTCGCTGTGATTGAGTTAGGCGATCGGGACGCATTCCTCAAGTTGATCGCCATGTCCGAGGACTTGGCTAACATGTTCAGCGATGCCAAAGTCGACGGCTACTTGCGCGTGAGTAGGATCACCTTGGCGGGCGTGGATGCCTACCAACTGGTGTTCCCGGGCCTGCCCGTTCCGCTTGAACTCACCATGGCCGTCACGGACGATTTCGCCGTCTTCGGCGCGACTCCCCAGGCCGTTCACGTTGCGGTGCAGCAGATTGAGGCCCCCCAGTCGAGCGTGTTGGAGAACGCGACCTTCCAAGGTCAACTCGGCACCTTTGAAGGCGAGCTCGCAGCCATGTTCTTCATCGACACGCCGCGCCTCATGAACGAAGGCTACGGCACGGTGAACATGATGACCAGCGCCCTGGCCAATGCGGTGCGCTCGCCGATGGATGAGAGCCGCGATCCGGGCATGGTCATGCCGACCCTCCCCGCGCTCAAGAAGGACGCCAAGGGCATCCTGCTCTTGAGCTACTTGAATGGGGGCGACTATATCAACGATTACCGGCTCGATCGCTCGCACCTAGTCAATGCGGTGGGTGCTGCAGGCTTCGTCTACAACTCTCCGCTGGTTGGATTGGCTATGGCAGGAACCATCGCCGGAACGGTTGTGCCAGAGGTGATGAGTACGCTGGATCGGGCCGAGTACGACGCGGCCGAGGCGGACATCGCGATGCTCTACAGCGCCGCAGAGATCTACGCCATGGCGAACGATTACGAATATCCCGCAAGCATCGAGGCCATGATGCAACCCGATGCGAATGGGATCGTCCATATCCGCGCAGGCTGGGTGAACTTGGATCCCTGGGGCGAGCCCTACCTCTGGACTCCCGCGGATCCTGAGGACGAGTACAGCTTCCTCAACATCCACAGCAACACCCTCGACGCTTACTACACGGGGTATTCAAGCGATTACGACTATGGCTACGGCTATGGCTATGAGTACGGAATGGTGCCGGATGAGTACGACTACGAGGGCGTGTACGACGACTACGATTACGGCTACGAGGAGGAGGTGATCGAGGAAGAAGAGGTCATCGAAGAGGAGATCATCGTCGACGAAGAACTCGTCGACACCAACTACGTTGACGTGAAGGAAGTCAAGCAACCGCTGACGAACCCCAAGTCTAAGTCCAAGGACTAGTCCGCGGACTTGTTGTTCGAAAGCGGAGAGTCCGGGCTTGGTCCGGGCTCTCCGCTTTCTATTCTGGATGCCATGAAAGTTGCCGCCCTACAGTTTGACGTTCAGCGTGCCGCCACGGATCCCACCGCCCCGGCGCACAACCTAGCCGCAGCCGAATCTGCCGTGCGGGCTGCCGCCGCGGCGGGTGCGCGCCTCGTGGTCTTACCCGAGGTCTGGGCCACGTCCTTTCCCGCCGGCCAGCCCGCTGGGGACGCCGCGCTCTTAGCCGCGGCCGAAGAGGCCACCGCCATGGCCGCTAGCTGGAGCGCCGAGCTCAACCTCGTGATCGCCGGCTCCTATCTCGCCCCAGCCGCCGGGCTTGGCCAGGGCGCGGGTGGACGCTTCTACAACCGACTGCTGGTCCACGACGGCGGCGAGCTGCGCTTGAGCTACGACAAGGTGCACCTGTTCACGCCGACCGCTGAGCACGAGGTCTTCGCCGCCGGGGCGGAGCTGCCCCCAGTGGTGGAGACCAGCGCGGGCCGCCTGTCGGGCGCGATCTGCTACGATCTGCGCTTCCCCGAGCTGTTCGTGCCCATGCGCCGGGCCGAGGTGGATCTGGTGGTGGTACCCGCCCAGTGGGCGGCGCGCCGGGCGGACCACTGGCGCGCCCTGGTGCTGGGGCGCGCGGTCGAGGGACAATTCACCGTCGTGGCGGCCAACCGGACCGGCTCGGAACCCCTGGGTCAACGCGGGCAGGTGATCGCATTTCCAGGTAACTCCTTGGTAGCCTCGGCGGCGGGTGAGGCCCTGGCAGAGGGCCGGGGCGAGGTGGGCGCCATTTTGGGATTGGTTGATCCGGAGTTGGGTCACAAGCAGCGTATTCGCGTACCGGTGGGCAAGGATCGTCGCGGGGATCTCTACGACAAATGGCGAGCTGCCGACAGGACCTAGGTTAAGGACCGACGGGCGAGAGCAAAGTTGCTCCCGCCCGCCTGAATGCGACCTTGAAGTGGCTCATAGCCCCCCCCGGGGTGAACCACCCTCAAGCCTGTCCAGTATGATTAATGCGTTCCCGGCACTTCTAAACTGTATTGACTGGCTCGGACCTGCCCTGTGAAGGGCACATGGGTGGCGAAACCCATGGGCTCAAGGTCTGGGGATAGTATCGTCCTGATATGGCTTGATTCCAAGGGCTAAGTTCGCGGAAATCTTCGAAAACGGAAACTTCCCAGATTCGCTATAGGATGGCTTTGGGTGGGCGATCGCATCGAAGTGCTCAGCGGCCATAGCCGGGATCAAGGGCACCCGCTATAATGCTTCGCCTTTTCTAGGGATCAGCTAAGTGCCGGGGCTCAACCGCCCCCTAGCTTCCTATCTCTCGAAGGGGAATGCCACACTCACTCGAACACCCTCTGCCCTTTGCCCGTGGCTTTGCGCCCCCGGGTCCCCTGCCATGACCGAAGTCGTCATCGTCGCCGCTTGCCGGACTCCCATCGCCAAATTCCAAGGAAGCCTGGCTTCCTTTAAAGCTACTGAACTCGGCGCACTCGCCGTGAAGGAAGCGATCCACCGCGCGGGCATTAGCGCGGGCGATGTGGAAGAGGTCATCATGGGCAACGTGCTGCAGGCTGGCCTAGGCCAGAACCCCGCACGCCAAGCCGCCATCGGCGGGGGTGTGCCCACCAGCGTTGGGTCCTTCACCGTAAACAAGGTCTGCGGCTCCGGGCTCAAGACCGTGATGTTGGCGGCCCAAGCCATCCGCGCCGGCGACGCCGACTGCATCGTGGCCGGTGGCTTCGAGAGCATGTCCAACGCTCCCTACTTGATGCCTGAAGCTCGCAATGGCGCGCGCCTCGGCCACTCTCAGTTGATCGACTCCATGGTCGGCGACGGCCTGTGGGACGTGTACAACGACTACCACATGGGCATCACCGCGGAGAACGCCGCGGACAAGTACAGCATCACCCGCGAGGCCCAAGACGCCTTCGCCGCGACCAGCCACAACAAGGTCGAGGCTGCGGTGAACGCCGGCTTGTTGGAAGAGGAGATCTTCACGGTCGAGGTGCCCCAGCGCAAGAAGGACCCGATTCAGTTCAGCGTCGACGAGAACTGGCGCGCGGGCATGACGCCCGAGTCCCTCGGCAAGATGCGCGCTGCCTTCAAGAAGGACGGCACCGTGACCGCGGGTAACGCGTCTTCGATCAACGACGGCGCTGCAGCCGTTGTGGTTATGAGCGCCGACAAGGCGAAAGAGCTCGGCTGCAAGCCCCTCGCTCGCATCACCGGCTACGCCACCGGCGGCATGGACCCGGAGTGGGTCATGCTCGCTCCGCTTGAGTCGATCCGCAAGCTGTCGAAGAAGCTGGGGGTCGAGCCCACGGACTTCGACCTGCACGAGATCAACGAGGCCTTCAGTGCGGCTGCCCTGGCCCTGCTTCAGGACCTCGAGCTCGACGCCTCGAAGGTCAACGTCAACGGCGGCGCGGTTGCCCTCGGCCACCCGATCGGCGGCTCCGGCACCCGCATCCTTGTGACCCTGCTGCACGCAATGAAGCAGAAGGGCGCGAAGACCGGCATGGCTACGCTCTGCCTCGGCGGCGGAAACGCGGTCTCCCTGGCCGTCGAAGCGCTCTAAAAACAACCCTCCCTCTAAGTTATGACCTCCCCAATATTTGAAGAAGTCAGCGTCATCGGCGCTGGCACCATGGGCAACGGAATCGCCCAGACCTTTGCCGCCTCGGGTTACCGGGTGAACTTGATCGACGTGAACGCGGACGCCCTCGAGCGCGGCCTCGCCACGATCGCAAAGAGCCTCGGGCGCTTTGTGAAGAAGGAGAAGATGACCCAGGTGCAGGTCGATGAGATCCTCGCGCGCATCACCGGCAGCACGGAGATTGCAGCAGCGAAGGACTCGAAGCTTGTGGTCGAGGCGGTCGTCGAACGCCTTGACGTGAAGTCGAGCATCTTCGCCGAGCTGGATGGGCTCTGCGCCCCCGACGCGATCTTGGCTACGAACACCTCGTCCATCTCGATCACCGCCATCGCGGCCGCGACCAAGCGCCCCGACAAGGTCATCGGCATGCACTTCATGAATCCCGTGCCGCTGATGAAGCTCGTGGAGATCATCAACGCCCACGAGACTTCGAAGGAGACCTTGGACACGATCCTGCGCTGCTCGGAGTCCCTTGGCAAGACGCCGGTGGACGCCGCGGACTACCCGGGCTTTGTCTCGAACCGCGTGCTGATGCCGATGATCAACGAGGCGGTCTACTGCCTGATGGAAGGCGTCGCGACGGCCGAGGGCATCGACACGGTGATGAAGCTCGGCATGGCTCATCCCATGGGACCGCTGGAGCTTGCGGACCTGATCGGCCTGGACGTCTGCCTCGACATTATGACGGTACTGCACGAGGGCTTCGGCGACTCGAAGTATCGACCCTGCCCCCTGTTGCGCCGCATGGTCTTTGCGGGCAACCTCGGTCGCAAGTCCGGTAAGGGCTTCTACGACTACAACTAAACAGCGCTAGCTTTATAACGACTATGGATTTTCAACTAAGTGAACAAGAGAACCTCGTCCGAGAGATGGCCCGTGACTTTGCCCAAAAGGAGCTAATCCCCAGGGCCAAGCAGCACGACATCGATGAGACGATCGATCCGGCGATCTTCCCCATGCTCAACGAGCTTGGCCTGATGGGAATGACCATCGGAGAAGAGTACGGCGGCGCGGGCATGGGCAACATGGAGCTTGCCGTGGCCCTCGAAGAGCTGAACGCGGGCTGTGCATCGGTTGGCGTGACCGTCTCCGTGCACAACAGCCTGCTGGGCTCGCCGATCACGAAGTGGGGCACCGACGAGCAGAAGCAAGAGTGGCTGCCGCGCCTCGCTACGGGCGAGCTGCTTGGCGCCTACTGCCTGACCGAGCCGAACGCCGGCTCGGACGCGGCGGCGGTTGCCACCAGCGCCGTGCGAGACGGCGACGACTGGATCATCAACGGCACGAAGATCTTTGTGACCAACGGCGATTGGGCCGGACTCTGCCTGGTCTACTGCCGTACGGATACGACGGTCTCCAAGGCCAAGGGCGTGACGGCATTCCTCGTGCCCATGTCCGCCGAGGGCGCGACCGTGGGCAAGAAGGAGAAGAAGACCGGCATCCGCGGATCCTCTACCACGGAGATGGTCTTCCAGAACGTGCGCGTTCCGGCCTCGGCCGTCCTGGGCGAGGTCAACAAGGGCTTCATGATCGCCATGGACACCCTGGACGGCGGCCGCATTGGCATCGCCTCCCAGGCCGTCGGCATTGGCCAAGCTTGCTTGGACGCTTCGGTGAAGTACGCCAACGCGCGCGAGCAGTTCGGCCGCCCGATCGCCGCCTTCCAGGCGATCCAGTTCAAGATCGCGGACATGTCCACGCGCCTCGAAGCATCGCGCTTGCTTGTGCGCAAGGCAGCCTGGCTGCGCGACAACGGCCAGGTCTGCACCCAGGCCGCTGCGCAAGCCAAGCTGTTCGCCTCGATCACCTCGAACTTCTGTGCGGACGAGTGCCTGCAGATCCACGGCGGCGCCGGTTACACCGACGACTTCCAGGTCGAGCGCCTGTTCCGAGACGCCCGCATCACCGAGATCTACGAGGGCGCGACCGACATCCAGCGCATCGTGATCAGCCGCAACCTGTTGGGCTAACGCCAAGAACTTGACCGTGACCACGAGCCATCCCAAGCACTCAGCCAAGGGCTACGCAGAACGCGTGGTCGGGGGGGATCGTCGCGCCTTGTCGCGTTTGATCTCCTGGGCGGAGAACGGGGACAAGCGCTTTCCCGAGGCGCTCGAGGCGATGTATCCGTCGATTGGTAATGCTTGGCGCGTGGGGATCACCGGGCCTCCGGGCGCGGGCAAGAGTACCCTCGTCAACGAGCTCGCCCACGCACTGCGCTCGAAAGAGATGGGCGAGCGCGAGGTCGGCATCCTCGCCATCGATCCTTCCAGCCCCTTCACCGGCGGCGCGCTGCTTGGCGACCGCATCCGCATGGACGAACTCACGGGCGATAAGCACGTGTACATTCGTTCCATGGCCAGCCGCAAGAGCCACGGCGGCATGGCGCGCGCGGGCGTGGATGCCTGCGACGTGATGGACGCCTACGGCATGGAGCGCATCCTGATCGAGACGGTCGGCGTGGGCCAGGCCGAATACGATGTCATGGGCGCCTGCGACACGGTGGTCGTGGTGATGTGCCCCGGCGCCGGCGACGGTGTCCAGGCCATGAAGGCGGGCATCCTCGAGGTGGCCGACGTGCTCGTGGTGAACAAGTCCGACCAAGCGGGTGCAGAGCGCCTAGCCGGCGACCTCTCGGAGGCCGTGCACACCCGCGCCATCCGCAGCGAAGAGTGGCTGAGCGAGACCGGTGACGCCTGGAGCGTGCCCGTGGTGCTCGCCTCGGCAGGCAAGGGCGAGAACATCGACAAGGTGCTCGAAGCCGTCGCCGCACACCGCGCGATGCTTGCATCTCGTGGCCCGAACGGTCTGCAAGAGGCGCGCCTCAAGAAGCGCGTCGCCCAGGTGCGCCGGGTGGTAGACGACCTGCTCGACGAGCGCGTCTGGAGTACGGCCGAACTCGGCAATCACGTAGAAGAAGCCCTCGCCAAAGGAGCGACGGCCTACGGCGTAGCGGACGAAGTGGTGGAGAAGCTCCTGGGTGGAAGTGCCCAGGGCGACAACGCAAACGAACAATCAGCGAACCAGTAACGGAGCCAGCATGAGTCAAATCAATACAGAGCAGAGCCCCAGGGAACTTTGGGAAGACGCCCTCGCCAAGGGGCGCGTTCGCGACACGGACTTCAGCACCCTGTCGGGCGAAGAGGTCAAGACCATGTACGGTCCTGAGGACGTCTCGCCGGACTACGATGAGAACCTCGGCTACCCGGGACAGTTTCCCTACACCCGCGGCGTGCACCCCAGCATGTACCGCGGTCGCCTGTGGACCATGCGCCAGTTCGCTGGGTTCGGCACGGCCGCCCAGACCAACGAGCGCTTTCGCTTCTTGCTCGAGCACGGCCAGACCGGCCTGTCGACGGCCTTCGACTTCCCGACGTTGATGGGCTACGACGCCGACGACGAGATCAGCCTGGGCGAGGTCGGCCAGGTCGGCGTCTCGATCTCCAGCCTCAAGGACATGGAGACTCTGTTCGAGGGCATCCCCCTGGAGAAGGTCTCCACGTCCATGACCATCAACGGCCCAGCGCCGGTGATGCTCGCCTTCTACATCGCCTGCGCCGAGCGCCAAGGCGTGGACCCCGCGCTGATCTCCGGCACGATCCAGAACGACATCCTCAAGGAGTACCAGGCCCAGCACGCCTGGCTCGTTCCCCCGGAGCCGGCCCTACGCATGATCACCGACGTGATGAGCTACTGTGCCAAGCACACGCCACGCTTCAACACGATCTCGATCTCCGGCTACCACATCCGCGAGGCGGGTTCGACGGCCGCCCAAGAGCTGGCCTTCACCCTGGCCAACGGGATGGAGTACGTGCGCCGCGGGGTTGCCGCCGGCATGGACGTGGACGACTTCGCGCCGCGCCTGTCGTTCTTCTTCGACAGCCACTTGGACTTCTTCGAGGAGGTCTCCAAGTTCCGCGCCGCCCGCCGCATCTGGGCGCGCAAGATGCGCGATGTGTTCGGTGCCAAGAACCCGAAGTCGTGGATGCTGCGCTTCCACACCCAGACCGCCGGGGTCTCGCTCACCGCTCAACAGCCCGAGAACAACATCGTGCGCACGGCCATCGAGGCCCTCGCCGCTGTGCTCGGCGGAACGCAATCCCTGCACACCAACTCGATGGACGAGACCCTCTCGCTGCCCACCGAGAAGGCCGTCAAGATCGCCCTGCGCACCCAGCAGATCATCGCCGAGGAGCACGGGGTCACCAACGTCGTCGACCCTCTCGCCGGTAGCTACTTTGTCGAGGCCGAGACCGACAGGTTGGAAGCCGACGCCGAGGCCTACTTCAAGGAGATCGACGAGCGCGGCGGCATCGTCGCCTGCATCGATGCGGGCTTCATCCAGCGCGAGATCCACCGCTCGGCCGTGATCTACCAGCTGGCCGTCGAGCGCAACCAGAAGAAGGTTGTCGGCGTAAACATCTACGAAGAGGGCGCCCAGAAGCCCGAGATCGACATCCACCGCATCGGCGCACACGTCGAGAACGAGCAGCGTGCTCGCCTCAAAGAGCTGCGCGCGAATCGTGACGAAGCTGTGGCCCAGGCCGAGCTCGTGAAGATCCGCGCCGCCTGCGACACGGATGAGAACTTGCTAGAGCGCTTCGTTGCCGCCGCCCACGCGGACTGCACCCTCGGCGAGATCTGCAACGTGCTGCGCGACGCCTTCGGTAAGTACAAAGAGCCCAAGATCCTCTAAACCCAACACTGGAACGGCCCACGCCGCTCCGCTAACCAAGATTCCACACCATGAGCGATAGAAAGATACGAGTTCTAATTGCCAAGCCGGGCCTCGACGGCCACGACCGCGGCGCAAAAACCGTTGCAACGGTGCTGCGCGACGCGGGTATGGAGGTCGTCTATTCGGGCCTGCACCAGACCCCTGAGATGATCGCCGAGGCGGCCCTGCAAGAGGACGTGGATGTGGTCGGACTGTCGATCCTGTCCGGCGCCCACATGAGCCTGTTCCCGCGTATTCGCGAAGCCTTGAAGGCGCGCGATATGGGCGACGTGCTGCTCACCGGCGGCGGCATCATTCCCGAGGAAGACATGGCGGCCCTGGAAGGCGACGGCTTCTCCAAGCTGTTTGGCCCCGGCACACGCACCACGGACATCGTCGCGTGGATCGAGTCAGCCGTCCAAGAGCGCTGGGCGCGCGAGGAGGCCTAGGCCATGGTGACTCCGAAACCAGAGCTGGATACCGCCAAGGCGATCCTGAATGTGGACGAAGCCGCGGCCTTGCTCGGCGTCAGCGTGAAGACCTTCAACAAGGTCCTGCACCAAGAGCGCGTACCCGCACGCAAGGTTGGACGCGAGTGGAAGTTCTCACGCCAAGCCCTGATCGACTGGGTTGGTAGTGGCGACAGCTCGTCCTTCTACAAGCCTGACCGCACGTCCACTGCTCCCGCCGCCAGCCTCGATGCCGGCAGCTGGAAAATGAAGAACGGCTAGGCTCCGGCCCTGCCCAAAAGACCAAGCTCGCCAGTGACGGCGGGTGCACCGAATCCAATAGCAAGTCGCCTCAAAATTGAGAATGCCGTCCGTCTACGGCACTCTGGGGTGCAACCTAAGACGAAGAAATGACCATGACCGCTAGCCACTGCAACTACAACTTGCCCGATATCAAGACGTCCTTTGGACTGACGGAAGACGAGGTGATGATCCGCGACATGGTGCGCGAATTCGCCGAGAACGAAGTCAAGCCGAAGGCCGCCGAGGTGGACGAGAAGCACCACTTCGACACGGACACCTGGAAGAAGATCGTCGAGCTGGGCCTGACCGGCATCCCCTTCCCCGAGGACCTCGGCGGTTCGGACGGCGGCACCCTTGCCTACATCCTGGCAGTGGAAGAGCTGTCCCGCGTCTGTGGCTCCACCGGCCTAACCTTGGCTGCCCAGGTTAGTCTCGGCACCTACCCAATCTATAAGTGGGGCGGCGAGAGCCTGCAGCAGAAGTACGTGCCGAAGCTGATCTCCGGCGAGTACATGGGCGCCTACGGTTTGACCGAGCCCAATGCGGGCTCCGACTCCGGCGGAACCCAGACTACCGCCACGGAGACGGACGACAGTTGGATCATCAACGGCCGTAAGTGCTTCATCACCAATGCGAACCATGCGGGCACCTTCATTGTGACCGCGGTCTACGACAAGAGCCTGGGCCCGAAGGGCATCGGCGCGTTCGTCGTGCCCCGGGACACCCCCGGCTTCTCCCTCGAGAAAGGCGAGAAGAAGCTCGGCATGCGCGGCTCCGACTGGGCTAGCCTGGTCTTTGAGGACGCCGTGATTCCCAAGGACCACCTACTCGGTCCCAAGGAAGAGGGCTTCAGCACTTTCATGAAGACCCTTGAGGGCGGCCGCATCTCGATCGCCGCCCTAAGCCTTGGCATTGCCCAGGGCGCCTACGAGGAGGCCGTCGCCTACGCCAAGGAACGCGAGGCATTCGGTAAGCCCCTGGCAGCCCAGCAGGCCGTCGCATTCAAGCTGGCCGACATGGCTGTGCAGATCGAAGCCTCGCGCCACCTGGTCTACCACTCAGCGCGTCTCAAGGACTCCGGCGAGAACTTCGGTCCCGCGGCCGCCATTGCCAAGCTGCACGCCTCGGAGACGGCCATGAAGGTCACCTACGACGCGATCCAGATCCACGGCGGCTACGGCTACACCCGCGAGTACCCGGTCGAGCGCATGTGGCGCGACGCCAAGCTCTGCGTCATCGGCGAGGGCACTTCCGAGATCCAACGCCTGATCATCTCGCGCAACATCCTGCGCCGGTAGCTCAACGCCATCCAAGCAGCGCCCGCTCGACTCCCAAGTGGAGATTCGAGCGGGCGCATTTTCGTGGCTCAAGCTGGCTTTTACGAAGCTCGCGGAAAAGTGAGACGGGGTCGCAGTCACGTATTCTGCGTGTCCTCGGTTGGCGCAGGCGCGCGGAAGTCGCTGACATCGTCCGAGCGTACTGCGTACAATGGACGCTATGACCTGGACCAAGCAGACGTTTCAAGTGGGTGAGTGGCAAGTGACGCCGCTCAGTGATGGGTTCTTTCGGCTGGATGGCGGCTCCATGTGGGGCGTTGTGCCGGCGAACCTCTGGCGCAAGTTGACGCCGCCAGCAGAGGACAACACAATCCAGCTGGCTGCGCGGCCGTTCCTGCTCGAGCGTGGCGAGGGCGCGGATCGTCAGGTGGTTGTGCTCGAGCCTGGCATCGGCGATCGCTGGGAGCCCAAGTGGAAGGGCATCTACCACATGGTTCGCGAGGACACCCTCGTGAGCACCTTGGCGGCCTGCGGCATCGCGCCCGACCAGGTGACCCACGTGTTCGCGACCCACTGCCACTGGGATCACATCGGTGCCATGGTGGTGGAGGTCGAACACGAGCTCGTGCCGCTCTTCCCGAAGGCCGTGCATCGCTTCCCTTCGATTGAGGTCGAGATGGTCCGCAGGCCAGGCCACGCTCGCAAGGCGTCTTATCGGGCCGAGGATCTTTTGGCCGTGGAGAGCGCCGGTCTACTGGATGCCTTCGATGCCAGCAAAGACGATGGGGTGGAGGGCGTCGAGCTGCTGCCCGGTCTCCGCATGCACACCATCGGTGGGCACTCCGATGGCTCGAGCTTCCTGACGATCAACGCCGATGGGGAGGGCGAAACCGCGGCCTTCTGGGGCGACGTGATCCCGACCTCGCACCACATCCAGCCGGCCTTTATCATGGCCTACGACATCGACGTGGTGCGCAGCTTTGAGCAGCGCTCGAAGTGGCTCGCCAAGGCCGCCGAAGACAACTGGCTGAACCTCTATTACCACGACGAGCACTTCGCCGCGGGACGCATCTCCAAGCCCGAACGCCGCTACGTCTCCACACCGATCTAAACCATGCGAATCGTCTCCCTATGCCCGAGCCTGACCGAGCTCGTCTTTGCGCTTGGCTTGGAAGAGCAGCTTGTGGCGATCACCAAGTACTGCGTCCACCCCGTGGATGGTGTGGCCAAGATCGAGAAGGTCGCCGGAACCAAGGATCCGGATGTCGAGCGCATTATCGCGCTCGCGCCGGATGCGGTTCTACTCAACGAAGAGGAGAACCGCATCGAGGACGCCGAAGCTCTGCAAGAGGCTGGCATCCACCTTGTGAACACCTTCCCCAAGACGCCCCTGGAGACGGCGCCTATGGTACGCCATGTGGGCAAGGCCCTGGCGGACCTGGCCGAAGGCCCGGACGAAGCCCAGGGCATCACGGAGCGCGCCGAGGCCATCGCTCTGGACATCGAGAGTCGTTGCGCCCAGGCGATCGCTGCGGCCGCCACGTCCGCGCCTGTGACCTTCGCCTACCTGATCTGGCGTAAGCCCTACATGACGGTGAACGGCGACACTTATCCCAGCGCGATCCTCGAGCAAGCCGGCGGCCAGAACGTCTTCGCAAGCCATACCGAACGCTTCCCCGCCTTCGAAATCGCCGCTCTCATCGAGGCGAATCCCAACCAGATCTACCTCTGCACGGAGCCCTTCCCCTTCGAGCAAAAGCACATCGACGAGCTAGCCGCAGCCACGGGCTTCGCGCCCGAGCGCTTTCACATTGCCGATGGCGAGTACCTGTCTTGGCACGGGTCGCGCACGCCTGCCGGTGTGGACTACGCCCGGGCCTTGGTGGGGAAGGCCCACCCGGCCTAGGCCCGGTAGCTTCTACTTCGACTCGGGCTTCGGGCGCAAGGCCATCCGGCCGAGCCGCAAGAGCAAGAGCGCGGGCAGGAACCCGTGCATCACCAAGTCGAACCAATCCATCGGTGCGCGCAGGCTGCCCTGGGTAAGCATGCGCAGCTTCTCAAGTAGGTGCGGTTCGGGGGAGAAGGGCGCACCGCCAAGGAAGAGGGCACCGATCACCAGGGCTGGGAGTGGGAGCTTGTCGATGATTTTCAGCATGGGATTTGAGTCTTGGCAGTCTAGCTTCGGGGTGAAACCGGACGGGACCAAGGCCGCCAAATTTTAGATCTTTCCCCGCTCTCTAGCCCTAGGAAGGCGATTCCAGGAGGGACTGAAATCAACCCTTGCTCAAATTGGGCAAGCGCTCTATTTTCACGCCTCAAAACCATGTCTCCCTTCCCAACCCTCTCCGAGCTCAACAAGCGCCGCGCCCCGGGCAGCGCTCCCCTTGCCAGCTCGATGCTCGCGATCTTCTACGCAGGACTTGCACTGACCTGTGTCCTGGGTGCCTCGCGCATGCTGACCGATGAAGCCCAGGCGATGCAGGGACCGCCGGCCGCCGAACTGGGAATCGAAGGCGCCAATGATGTTGGCGAGCCCGACAAGACGAACTGAACTGAGCGGAAGTGCGTGGTACAAGCAAACGGCCGGTCCCTGATTTGAATCAGGGACCGGCCGCTTGCATTTTGGAGATCTAGCGCTGGAGCGCTCTTCTCAGTGCTCTTCGCTGACGTGGTTGCGGTTCCAACTCGGGATCTCGACAATGACATCTTCGGTTCCGTCTGGTACGCACTGGCAAGCCAGTCGGGAGCGGGTAGTGAGGCCGGGGGCTAGGTCGAGTTGGTCCTCTTCCTCCTCCTCCGCTTCGTTCATGGTGTCAAGGCCCTGGGTCACGATGACGTGGCATGTGGAGCAGGCGGTTACGCCGCCACATGCGTGGTCAATCTCGATACCCTGGCCGAGGGCTACGTCGAGCACGCTACCGGGCTCGCCGTCGTGACCGAAGGGGGCTTGGGAGGCGTCGACTTCGAAAGTCGACTCCTCGCCGTTGGCGCGGATGGTGAGTTTGTAGGTCATGGTCTAGACTCCTGCACCGAAGCCACCGCCATCGCTCTGTGGGGGGGCGGTTACGGCCTTCGGGGCGCTTTGCTTTTGGGACTTGGGGGGGCTGGTTTTGGGCTGAGCAGCAGGTGCCTTGGGCGCAGCTTGCTTGGGCTCCGGGCGCTCTTCACGCTTGGGACGCTCTGCGCTCTCTTGGCGTTCGCTGCTCTCTTGGCGTTCGCTGCTCTCTTCGCGAGGGCGACGGGTTGACCTGCGGACAGGCTCGCCACGCTCTTCGCGCTTAGGACGCTCTGCGCTCTCTTTGCGTTCGCTGCTCTCTTCGCGAGGGCGGCGGGTTGACCTGCGGACAGGCTCGCCACGCTCTTCGCGCTTGGGACGCTCTGCGCTCTCTTTGCGTTCGCTGCTCTCTTCGCGAGGGCGACGGGTTGACCTGCGGACAGGCTCGCCACGCTCTTCGCGCTTAGGACGCTCTGCGCTCTCTTTGCGTTCGCTGCTCTCTTCGCGAGGGCGACGGGTTGACCTGCGGACAGGCTCGCCACGCTCTTCGCGCTTGGGACGCTCTGCGCTCTCTTTGCGTTCGCTGCTCTCTTCGCGAGGGCGGCGCGTTGACCTGCGGACAGGCTCGCCACGCTCTTCGCGCTTAGGACGCTCGGCGCTCTCTTTGCGTTCGCTGCTCTCTTCGCGAGGGCGACGGGTTGACCTGCGGACAGGCTCGCCACGCTCTTCGCGCTTAGGACGCTCGGCGCTCTCTTTGCGTTCGCTGCTCTCTTCGCGAGGGCGGCGCGTTGACCTGCGGACAGGCTCGCCACGCTCTTCGCGCTTGGGACGCTCTGCGCTCTCTTTGCGTTCACTGCTCTCTTCGCTGGGACGGCGCGAGGACTTGCGCACGGGCTCGCCGCGCTCGGGGCTCGCAGTCTCTTCGGCATCGCGCCGAGGGCGACGCGCCTCGTTGCGGTCGCGGGAGGCGCCCTGGTCGCGGGACGTACTGCGACCGCGGCCGCCTTGGCCACGACGCGGTGCGCGCTCAGGCAGCTCTTGGAGTTCGACTTCCCAGTTCATCTGGTCGGTGAGGTCGGTCCAGCGACCGAGGTCGCGGCGGGTGACCATGGTCAGTGCCGTGCCCTTTGCGCCCGCGCGGCCGGTGCGGCCGATGCGGTGGGTGTAGGACGAGACATCCCTCGGGACACCGAAGTTGATCACGTGGGAGACGTGCTTCACATCGAGTCCGCGCGAGGCCACGTCGGTGGCCACAAGGCACTTGACTTCCTTGGCGCGGAAGGCGGTCATCACGCGGGTTCGCGAGGCCTGGTCGTAACCGCCATGCAAGGCTTTGCAGGGAAAGGGCATGCGCTCGAGGCGGCGGATCAGCTGATCCACGTCCGTGCGGCGGTCGCCAAACACCAGGAAGGTGTCCTCGGGCTCCGAGGCTTCAATGAGGCGCGTCAGAGCGAGCCACTTGTCCTCATCGTCGACCTTGAGCCAGCCCTGGGTGATGTGATCGACGGTGGCCACGCCCTTGGCGGTGGCAACCTCGAGCGGATCGCGGGTGTAGTCCCTGGCGAGCTTGAGCAGCGCCGGCGGGAAGGTCGCGGAGAAGAGCAGGGTGGTGCGCTCCTCTGGCGTGTAAGACAAGATCTTGCGGATGTCGTCAATGAAGCCGATCTCGAGCATCTCGTCGGCTTCGTCAAGCACCACGAACTCGGTCCATGGGAAGGACAGGAAGCCCTGGTTGTAGAGGTCCATCACGCGGCCGGGGGTACCGACGACGAGCTGGGCGCCGGCTTGCAAGGCCTTGACCTGGGGCTGGGGTGGGTCGCCGCCAACGATCAGGCAGGTCTTGATGCCGCGAGAGTTGCCGAGCTCGCAGAGCACGTCGTGCACCTGCAGAGCGAGCTCGCGGGTGGGGGCGAGCACAAGGCCAAGCACGGTGGAGCGCGAGGGGTCAATCATGCTGACCATGCCCGCGCCAAAGGCGAGGGTCTTGCCAGTGCCGGTCTCGGCCTTGGCGATCACGTCTCTACGTGCAAGCACGGGGCCCGTGGTCAAGCACTGGATCGGGGTCGGCTTGGTGATGCCCATGCCGGCGATGGCGGTTTGGACTTCGTCGCAGAGGGCCCACTCGGTGAACGACTCGATCTCGGGGATGTTCGTGTCGGGGTTGAGCTCGAGGGCCGGGTCGCGGCGCTGGGTGGTGGGTTTACTAGAACCACTTTTGCGAGGCGCGCTATTGCGGCCTCGTCCATTTGAGTTTTCGGCAGCGATAACGCGCCTCCTGCCTGCGCTTTTCGGCAGGTCTTGTTCGGGGTCCGCGCAGTACTTTTCGCACGCGCATTGGACCGGTCGGATTGTGGGTGTTGAGGGGGCCGGTGGGAATCCTAAGGATTCCAGGGCTCGCTCATTTGCCACCCATACTCCGGGCGGCGAGTCGTCTACTTCTCTGTGGGCAGGTCCGGCGCCGATTCGGGGCGGGGTCACTGCGCGCGCTTGCGGCAGATGGCTGCGGCGCAAGGTCGAGGCCCATTACGGTAGGGCCTTTCTTCCATCGGTCAACCCCCAGCGGCCCTTTAGCTCGAAATGAGGCCCCTGAACGCGATTCAAGGGCCAATGACGAGGCCATGCCAGCTATGAAGTGCCGGACACTTCTCGTCACCTCTTCCAACACTTCGTACCGCACTCGCACCAGGAAAGCGGCCCCGGACGATGCCCTAGGTGGGTTTTATAGCGTGAGGTGTGGGGCTTGTGGCGGGAGAGGCAGGGGGAGTGGTTGTGTGCGGTGCGGAAGTGTGCGGCTCGGTATGTTTGCGGTACGGCAGCTAAATCGGGCCCAAAACCAAGTTCCGGTCCCCCCTTGGCGTTTTTGTCCTGAACCTCCAGCCCCCGCCGCCGTTTGACCGGATCCTATGAAAAAGCTCTACGCATTGATCGCCCTCGTATCCGTCCTCGTCCTTGGCCAATGCGCCATCCCGCGTGCCGATACCCCGCAGCAGGTGACCTCTGAACACGCTCAAGGGGCAGGTCTGGAAGAGGGACCCTTGGGGACCCTGAACTGGGACCTGGGCGACGCAATCTTGGAGAAGCTGCGCGCCGACGAGGCCGAGGAAGAGGAGGAGTCGAGCGAGGTCAGTGGCGGCGTAGCCCATGCTGTTGGCGGACGGGGAGGCCCAAGGGCCCTGTCGTCGCCGCAGGCGCCTGCGAGCGAGTCCCTTGCATTTCGCGGGACAGGGGGCGTCACGGATCGAAACAGCGCTTGGGGCCTCGGCTTGGAGCTTGGAGAGGGCAAGTCGAAGGGCGCCGCAAGCGGGGACACAAAAACCTGGCGCCGCGCCGGCGCCTCGGCGAA
>JBLHWM010000008.1:0-28422 GCA_047629095.1 Planctomycetota bacterium
GCTCGCTCAGGCGCAGGATCGGGAGCAGCTCGCGGGCAAGCCGCATCGGGCCGAGTACGTTCGTGGCAAAGACCGCGTCGAGTAGGTCGTCGTCGAGCTCTTCCACCAAGGCGCGATACCCAACGCCCGCGTTGCAGACGACCAGGTCTAAGCCGCCGAAAATCTGGCTAACCTCGACCGCAGCGCTGGCGATTGACGTGGCATCCATCAGGTCGCAAGTCACCACCACGTGTCCGCCTTCGCACGCGGGAAGTTCGGCGAGCACGCGCTCTAGGGGTTCGCGCCTGCGGGCCAAGAGAGCGACCGAGTAGCCCTCGGAGGCGAGCAGCTTGGCCGTGGCCTCACCGATACCCGACGAGGCTCCAGTGACTAGGGCGAAGCGAGGCATCTAGGCCTCCCCCATGGTTTTCTTCGCTACGGTCACGCCCTCACCGAGTCGTCTTGTGCAGGCCGATTAGGGCGAGGTTCCAGATGTCTATGCTCTTGTCGAGCCGCTTGGTCAAGGTCGAGTCCTCGCCATATTCGCCGGCGTAGATCACGCGATACGCGCGGGCCTTCTCAACAGCTTCCTCATAGAGATCCTTGGCCTCCTTCGCGACGTCGTGCCACTCGGCGTCCCCGGCAAGGCGCAGGTCCGAGGACCGACTGTGCAGCACTGCGGCGCGCGCCTGGATGTCTTGAGCTTCGGTCCAGGCATCAGCCTGTGACTCGAAATCCATGCCGCTGAAACCACCACCTGCGATCGGCTTCTTGTCCGTAACTGGGATGTCGGGCGCTAGGCCCGCGAAGGGATCATCAACCACGACGACCACGGGCTCCTTGTTGTCCAGCTTGGACTTGTTCGAGGCCATGATGCCTAGAACAATGATGGCGCTGAGTATGCCCAGTACGCCGAAGGCTGCGATAATTGCCCCGACTCCAGACTTCTTCTGCGGGCGGCGGTCTTCTGGTCTACGAGTCATTATTCGAGTGCGGAGCGCTGGGGTTGGATTGAGCGGGTTCGACTAGTCTACACCCGATTGCGTGATTAGTTACCGCGCCGGAGCCGTGCCGAGTAGCCGCCGTCGATGGGGCCGCCGTGACTTGGCCACTTGGGCATCGACTCGAGCTCTTCTTCGATGGTCCAGTCCGGATTGGTCTCCAGGAAAGCCTTGATCTGCTGGATGTTCTCGTCGCTCTCCAGGCTACAGGTCGACCAGACGAGCTTACCGCCGGGGCGAACTCGGGCCGCTCCCTGGGCAAGCAGCTTGGCTTGCAGTTCGCGCAGGCTGGCCTGGTTGGCCTTGCCGAAGCGCCAACGCGCGCCGGCACGAGCGCCGATCACGCCTGTATTGCTGCAAGGCGCGTCTACGAAGACGCCGTCGAAGTCGCGCTCGCCAAGGGCAGCGTCGCTGGGAGTTGCCTCAGCGTCAAGCTCGATGCACTCCACGAGGTCTTCGAGGCCGAGGCGCGCGATGGTTTCACCAAGGCGGGCGAGCTTCTTCTCGCTGACATCGCATGCGGTGACCCGTGCGCCAGCTGCGGCCATAACGGCCGTCTTGCCTCCGGGTGCCGCGCAGAGGTCGAGCAACTCTTCGCCCTCGGCCGCTTGCATCAAGCTCGCGGCGCGGAAGGCGTGCTCACCCTGAACGGTGATGCGACCTTCGGTGAAAGCCGCTGCGTGGAAGAGGGCGCCTTGATTGGCGCCGTCGACCAAGATGAACTGCGGGTGCGCGCCATCAAGCAAGCGCGTGGGGGCAGCCTGGGGTGTCTCGTTGGCCTTGGCCGGGGCGGCAACTGTGCCAGCAACAGCACTGCGAGCAGAAGCGTAACTTGAGCCGTAGATAGCATCGTCAACTGCAGGTTTTGCCGAAGCGTCCACGGAGGTATCTACCGGTGTTTCAACAGCGACCTCTACAGGGGCTTCGACAACTTCGTCACTAGCACCGTCAACAGGAGCCTCGACAGCGCCGTCAACAGGGACTTCAACTGCTGCCGCTGCCTGTTCCAACAAGTCGGCCGCAAGGTGTGCTTCAAGCTCTGCGCGCACAGCGTCGCGATCACCGTGCACGCGCAAGGAGAGTGCGGGCTCTGCTGAGAAGTACTTTGCCAACTCAACCGTGCGCTCGAATCCGTAACGCTTAACCCAGCGCTTGGCCAAGACCGAGGGAATCGAGAGCGCCTCTTCGATCCACAAGAGGGGGTGCTCCTTGGGGTCCGGGTAGAGGGGCTCTTCCAGGTGCCAGTTCGTGCCGTAGATGTCGCACATGGGGTCGCCGGTGGAGCCAACCCGGCGCTCGCGGAGCACCGTGCGCAGGATCGCATTCACATACGGCACCTTCGAGGGCCCGAGGGTGCGCCGGGTCGCGTCACCGGCCTCGGAGACTGCGGCGCGATGGGGCACGCGATCCAAGTAAAAGATCTGAGCCAGAGCCACGTGCAGGTGGGCGCGCAAGTCCGCTTTGGGGTTGCCCCGCGCGTAGCGGTTCACGATCGCGCGCAGGGTCGCACGGTGGCGAACCTCGGTGCCGACGATGCGGCGCAAGAGGCCCCGGTCGCGGGGGCTGAGGCCAACCTGCTCCGAGGCAAAGTCCACCTCACGTAGGGGCGTTTCGCTGCCGGAGCGCAGGATTTCCCAGGCTAGTTGTCGGACCATATCTTGTTCGCTGTTTGCACGTTGGCTATCTCGGTAGGCTCGTCTGGAGCGCCCCCTTGTAGGGCCGGACCACACTTTTGGCCTAAGATTCTAAACGCCCGAGCCAAGGGCGGAGCCAACAGCTAGGGAGAGTCCGCGAAGTAGGTCCGCCGCTCCCATGGACCGCTTGCCCGCGAGCTGCACCTCTTGCAGCTCCAAAACCCCGTCCCCGGTGATCACGAGGAAGCGCTTGTCCGCCTCAATCACCGTGCCTGGGCCCCTGTAGGCCACTTCCGAGGCCATCGCCTGGACCAGGTCGTCGCCGGCCAAAACCCGGGCCTTGTGGATTTTGAGGCCGCGGCCGTCCTCGATAGAAGTTTGCGCCGAGGGCCAAGGATTCATGCCGCGCACGTGGCAGTCGAGCTCCGCCGAGGGCCGGGACCAGTCCACGATGCCCATGGGCTTCTTGATCTTGTGGCAGTGGGTCGCCTGGGATTCGTCCTGGGGCGCGAAGTTTGCCCTGCCCGAGTCGACCATCTCGAGGGCCTCGAGGGCGGCCTCGACACCGAGGTTTTCCAGGCGCCCGAAGAGCTCGCCCGAGGTCTCCCCAGCGCCAATGTTTGTGCGCTTCTCGTGCAAGATGTCACCCGCATCCAAGGCCAGCACAATGCGCTGGATCGTGACGCCCGTCTCTTGGTCGCCCTGCAAAATTGCCGTCTGGATCGGCGATGCGCCACGGTGGCGCGGCAGCAGGGAGCCGTGGATATTGAGCGCGGGCGCAAGGTCGAGAAAGTCCTGGTTCAGGATCTCCCCGTAGCTCACGACCATCATTACGTCAGGCTTCAGCTCGCGCACTTGGCTCTGGAAGTCCAAGTCCTTCGCAGAGATGGGTTGAATTAAAAGAACACCGGCCTCGTCCGCAAGGGACGCGACCGGTGAAGGCTCTACACGACGCCCACGTCCCCGCGGGCGATTCGGTGGCGTCACGACGGCGATCGGACGAAACCGGCTTTCAAGCAGCGCAGCCAAAACTGGCGTTGCAAAGGGGGGGGATCCTAGAAAGAGAACGCGCAAGGTGACGGGACGCCGGAGAGCAGTTGTTTGTTACAGGTAGGGGTCGACGGCAGCCTTGAGCTGGTCGTAAGGCTGGCTGCCAACGATAACCTTCTCCACTTCGCCGTTCTTGACGATCAGGAAGGTCGGGATCGACATGATGCCGTAGTTCGCCGGCACGTCGGGGTTGTCTTGGGTGTTGAGCTTGAGAACCTTAAGGCGGCCCTCGTACTCAGCAGCGAGGCGGTCTACGTAGGGCCCCATGGCCTTGCAGGGTGCGCACCAGTCGGCCCAAAAGTCGACGAGAACGGGGACATCGCTTTTAAGTACGACACTGTCCCATTGGGCATCAGTGACGTCGGCGGCTTGACTCATATAGGTGTTCGGTGTGGAGATGTTATGGAGAGAGTTGCTCGACCTCCAAGTCGAGCGCGACCATCATGGACAAGAGAGGGGGCGGCGTAAAGGGGGCGCGTGCAGGATTCCTTGGGTGAGCCGTGCAATCGATGTAAGGCTTACCCTCCTGGGGCACATTTGGGACGCTCGGACTGCTCCCCCTGCTTGATACGCGGCCCGTCCAGTTAAAGGTGAGTGATGGAGTTGGCGTAGTAGGCCAGCAGCTTGAGCTCGGCCTGCTCCGCAACGTAGAGGCCATCCTGCTCTCGCACCGCTCGGCGTAGAACCAGCATGCGCAACCCGCACTCGATGGCATAGCGACGGTCCGACCGGGGCAGGTACAGATGCGCGCCCCGCTGTTCCAGGGTCTGCATGCGCTCGAAGACCCGGGCGGACAGCTCGAGTTCGCCGATGGGCCCGTCGCTCGCCAGGAAGACCTCAGCGACCAGGGCAACGGGGAGCACGGGGATCACCTGGCCGATAGCCTCCATCAGGTCGTCCGCGAGTACTTCCACGGCCTTGAAGCGCTCGGCCTTGGGCATGCTTCGCGGGTCCTCGATGTCCCTCTGCTCAAGCCACTGCTTGAGCGAAATGGGCGTGCCGAAATTCACGCAGGCGTAGCCAAAGCGGTGCCACTTGTTGCGCACCATCAGACCCATGTTGCGCAGCACAAAGCGCGCGGTGGTCCAGACCGTGAAGCGGCGGCCGGGTTTCTTCTCCTTGGATCCGGACTCGAGCCGCGCGTCTGTCTTCAGCAGGGTCCGGTCCTCCAGGGTGCGATCGTAATTCAAACCGACCGGCACGAAGACCACGTCGTGCTGGCCATCGAGCTCGCTCGGATCGAAGTCGCGCACCATGTAATCGATCAGCCCAACTTTCGGCGCGCGCAGCTTGCCGTCGCGCGAGAGAGCACCCTCGGGGAACACGGCTTGGGTCACGCCGGAGCGCGTGGCCATCTGCACATAGCGCTCGAGCACCTTGCGATAGAGCGCGTTGCGTGATTTACGACGGACGAAATAGGCGCCCATAGAGCGTACGAGCTGCTGCAGGGGCCAAGTGCGTGCCCACTCCCCCACCGCGTAGGACAGGGCCGTCTTCGACGCGGTGAGGTAGCTCACCATGACGTAGTCCATGTTGCTGCGGTGGTTGATGACAAACACCACGGTTGCCTTGGGGTTGATCTCCTTTAGCTTCGATGCGTCGCCCTGGCCGATGCGTAGGCGATATAGATTCGAGGCGAGCTTGCGGGAGAACCAGTAGCCGAAGGCGAAGTAGACGTAGGCGTTGAACGCGGGCACGATCTCGCGGGCGTAGCGTTCGACCCTGGCTAGGGCGACCTCCCTTGGCATGGACTCCTCCTGCACGTGCGCGTCCATGGCGGCTAGGACCTGGGGGTCGTAGACGAGGCGATCGATGAGCACGCGCCGCTTGGTCATCTTGAAGGGCTGCAGGCGGATGTGCAGTTTTTGGTCGACGCGCTCTAGAACGCGATTGACGCGGCGGCGGAGGAACCAGCGGGCGCTGGGCAGCAGGATTACGGTGAGAGTGGACCAGAGGGCTAGGGTGACTAGTAGGGCGACAAGCCAGAAAGGGAGGGTGATTGGGGTGCCCATGGCAGTGGATGGCGTGGTGGCTGGTTTGGGTCGCTCTTTCTCGTTCTCAGGGGCGCCCTTGCCCGTGGACATTCTTGGGCTTGGTTTGGGGCGCGGCGCGGGGGGGGATCCCGGCTACCGGCGCTTCTCCTGCTCGGGGTAAGAAGAGCTTCGGGAGGGATGACCAGCGGGGCACCTTCAAGCGTACAGGGCGACCCTAGACCTCTTCGCCTTCGGAATCAAAGAATCGCCTCTTTGGACACGACGATGTTGCTCGGGGCGGGCTTGAGGACCGAGCGTGGCTTAGCCGGGAGGGCCGTGAAGGAGCGGCGAGCGCTTGCGAGATTCACAGAGGAAATCGGTACGGCAGGTCTCAAGCCAGGGGGCCAGCTGAGCGATGTCTGGCTCGTTCGATTGATTGAAAGAAAGCTGTGCTCCTCGCACAGGAAAGCTGGGCCTTGGAGCCGTTCGCCACATTAAAAAGATCAACCGGGTTAGCGCCTGTCTGCGCTAACCCGGTTGATCAACTTCCAAAGTGCCCTCCCTCGGGCCCGTGAGTGAACTGCTCAATCCAATCATCGGACCAAGCAGACCGCTTCATTGGTGTAATTCAATGTATTCCTTGAGGACCGACGATTCCAAACTCCATGGACGCCTGAATTGATTGACAAACTGTCGCCTCAAACCCAAGTGGGGGGGTGCGATGCAGCCCCGGGGCCCCTGGACCCGGTATGTTCCGGTTGCGTAACGCCTTTTTGCCCTTGGCTTAAATTAATTCGCGAGAGGTGCCCTAGAGTGCCAACTCGCTTACAGGCACTCCAACAGGGACCGTCAGCCACCTGCCCCACCGGCTGGCTGGCCCATTGACCGTCAGCCCCCCAATGCAAAACACCCTCCATCGCGCGGCGCCCTCCACCCTCTACGCAGCGCTTCTGCTCGCTGGAGCGGTCAGTTGCGCTGCTCCAGGCCAGTCGGCAAACCTGCCTGCGGCGCTGTTGCCCACTGCACTCACGACCCTCAACTGCAGCACGGGGGAGTCGGCGACTTGGGACGAGGTCATCGCGGCGACCCTAGCCGCGGACGTGATCCTGCTAGCCGAACTGCATGGGCATCCGGTCGGGCTGCCCTACCACGCCTTGGTTCTCGAGCGCAGCCTTCAGCTCGACCCCGACGCCGCCCTGTGCCTAGAGTTCATTACCCGGGATTGGCAATACCTACTCGATGCTTGGGCCGACGGAATCGTAGACGGCGCCGCGGTCCAGGAGACCCTCGACACTGCGCCAGGAAGTACAGCCGCTCCGCACCTCCCCTTGATCGAGCTCGCCCACGAGAACGGCGTCCGGGTACTCGCCGCCAACTCTCCGCGAATCTATACGCGCGCGGCGAAGGCTAAGGGCTACGAGGCCTTGGCCGTCTTAAGCACCGCCCAACAGCGCCTCTTCCACGTTCCCGAAGTGATGCCGACTGGACCCTACCGAGACGGCTTCTTCGAGATGATGAGGGGGTTCGATTCGAACCATGGCGCCGTCGACAATTCCGGTGGCCAGGACGTGGCCGTCTCCTCCGAACCAACGCCTGAACTGATCGCCAAGTTTCGCTCCCAGTCCCTTTGGGATGGGACGATGTCGGACACCGTTCTGTCCGCCCTCGACGCGGGCGCCGGGCGGGTCTTCCTCGCCGTCGGAAGCTACCATGCGAACAACGATGGAGGCATTGTCCAGATCCTGCGCAACCGCCGGCCCGACGCAAAGGTAGTCGTGATCTCTTTCAAAGCCGAGCACGCTCCAGACAAGCCACTTCCGAACCTCGACTTTGAGGGATTCGCGACCTTCCTCACCTTCGCTGGACCCTTTCCAGAAGCTGACTGATCGAGGTGAAAGCCTGGGCTGGGTCAGGCAATCGAGGAATCTATGCCCAGACCAACGATAGACCCCAAATCGATGATTCGGGGCCCAAACCGGACGTTTAGCTCTCGTCGCTAGCGTCCGATTCCGACTTCGGCTCGCCTTCCTCGTCAAGCTCGGCGTCGTCATCGAAAATGGTGGTTGCCATGACGTTTGCGGCGTCCCCCTTCTCGTTGATCTTCAACAGAATATCGTCGGACTGCTTGTCCTGAATGACGTCGACAAGCTCAAGCCGAACGAGCTCTAGCAGAGCGCAAAACGTTCCGATCAGGCTCTCCTTGGTCAGTCCATCCCCAAGACTCTCGGTGGCCGCGCGCAGGCTCATCGTGCCCGAGTTCCTGATGTTCGAGACTAGGCTCTCCACGTACCATCGCATGGGTCGCGGGTCGCGATAGATCTTCTCCGTGCGTCCCGTGTCCACCTCGCGCATGAGTCGCGAAAATGCGCCCAGTAGATCCCACGCAGTCAGGTCGCCCATCTCCAAAACCGGCTCGGTTTCGTAGGCCTTAACCTCGCCGCGCCAACCGCGGCCGCGCAGCTGTTCGCGCTCTTCGGCCCGGTCTTCCAGGTCCTGGGATGCGCTCTTAAATTTGCGGTACTCGATCAAGCGCTGGATCAGCTCGTCCCTCGGGTCGAGGTCCTCCTCGAGGTCCACCTCTTCCTTCGGAAGCAGCGACCTGGACTTGATCGCCATCAGGGTCGCGGCCATCACCACGAAGTCGCCGGCGAACTCGAGGTCGAGCTTTTCGAGGGCCTTGACGTAGTCCATGAAGCCCTCGATCACGCTGCCGATCTCGATCTCGTGGATCTCCACTTCCTGCTCGCGCACCAGGTGCAGCAACAGGTCCAGTGGACCCTGGAAGACGCGGTCGAGGTGCACGGTGAAGTCCGACTCGGACTCCGGGTACTCCGCTGTAGCGTCGGGCTTGACCGCGGGCGCTTGGTCTTGGTTGGTCTCGTTCATCTCACTCACAGCGCGGAGCCCAGGAAGTTCACGATCGGGTTTACCATCCAATCGACGGCGATACGCATCCCGTCCATCATCTGCCCGACAGCGCTCCGCACATAGTGGCCCGGGCCCGGCATGATCAGGAGGCCCATGATCAGTAATAGGCCAAAGCGCTCAAGGGCGACATAGCTACTGCGGATGCTCGACGGTAAGAGCCAGGCCATCACCCGGGATCCGTCGAGGGGTGGGATCGGGATCATGTTGAATGCGGCCAGCAGCAGGTTGAAGATCACCCCGTACTCCAGGATGTAGAACATCATTTGGTCGGGCTCATAGACCCGAAACTCCTGCAGAATGCCGGAGATTAGGGCAAACAGGATCGCCATGATGAAGTTCGAGGCTGGGCCAGCTAGGGCTACCAGCATCATGTCGCGCAGCGGATTGCGCAGCTGGTGGTAGGCCACGGGCACAGGCTTGGCGCCGCCGAAGAGGAAGTTCGAGCCCGACATGATCAGGAACGTCGGCAAAAGAATCGTCATCACGGGGTCGATGTGCGGGATCGGGTTCAGCGTGATGCGGCCGAGGTCCTTGGCCGTGGAATCCCCGCAGCGGTTGGCGACCCATGCGTGGGCAGCTTCGTGGACGCCTAGGCAAACCACAAGCAGCGCGATCACCAGGCCGGTACCCGTGTTGTCGAGACCATTAAGGCCTGCCAGGAACGGCGCGGGTAGCAGCCCGCCAAAGAGCACTAGGCCAGCCATGGCTCCCGGCGCCATCGTTCGGCGAAAAAACCTGCGGCGGCCCCGTGTCTCTAGATCCGGCGAAGGGCCGGCCTCTTCTTTATTATGTGTACTCACGAAGTAGGCAGTTTATCGGGGAAGTGGTCCCGAGTCGCCTTCTTTGGGCTCACAGCTTCGAGACCGGGGCCAACTATGGCTACAATCTTGGGCGAAGCTCGGTCCCTAGCGGCCTGTCCGCGAACCGAGAACTCGAGGAGAAGCAACTTGACGACATATAAGGAAGAGACGAAGTCCCGATTGGACCTTGCTGTAGAGGTCTTAGATCAAGAAGCCGCGGCTATCAGTCGCCTGGCTACCGGCTTGGGGACCGATTTCGCCGCCTTTGACGCGGCTGTGACTATGGTCCTCGATTCGGACCAGGGCCGGGTCGTTGTGACCGGCATGGGCAAGGCGGGGCTGGTTGGCGCCAAGATCTCCGCGACCCTGGCTTCTACGGGCACTCCGAGCCTGACCCTGCACCCCGCCGAGGCTGTGCACGGCGATCTTGGGCGTATTCGGCCCGACGACGTGGTGCTGGCCCTCTCCAACTCCGGCGAGACCGCCGAGATTCGCGCCCTGATCCCGCCCATCCGCCGCATCGGCGCCAAGATCATCGCCATCACCGGCGGGGCCACCTCCAGCCTAGCGAGGCACTCGGACTGCGTGCTCGACATCGGCGCCATGGACGAGGCCTGCCCCCTGGGCCTGGCCCCCACGGCAAGCACCTCGGCGATGCTCGCGCTTGGGGACGCCTTGGCCATGGTTATCCAGGCCGAGCGCGGCTTCTCCCGCGAGGACTTCGCGCGCTTCCACCCGGCCGGCTCCCTCGGGCGCAGGCTCTTGCGGGTCGGCGACGTGATGCGCAAGGAAGAGGAGCTGCCCCTGGTTGCCAGTGGAATGCCGCTGCGCGAGGCGCTCGTGCAGATGTCCAAGACGCCGGGTAGGCCTGGCGCCGGTCTGATCATCAATCGCGACGGCAAGCTGATCGGCATCTTCACCGATGGCGACCTGCGGCGCCTGTTCGAGAAGGACGGGCACACGGTGACCGACCGCTTGGAAGCACCGATCAACGACTCGATGGGCTGTGGCCCGAAGACCGTCAGCGAGGGCGACCTTGTGGACGAGGCCGTTCGCATTCTGCACGACCACCACATCGACCAGGTGGCGGTGGTGAATGATTCCGGGCAGCCGATTGGACTGCTCGACATCCAGGACCTCTTGGACGTGAGGATCTAGCCATGACCGGTAAGCCCATGGTTTCGGCGGATCTCGAGCCCCGCCTTGCGAAGATCAAGCTCTTGGTGCTGGACGTCGACGGCGTGCTCACGGATGGCCGTGTTTACTACGACGATGCCGGTGGCGAGAGCCGCGTCGAGCTCCAGGCTTTTCACGCCCGGGACGGGCTGGGGATCAACTTGCTCCGCGAGGCTGGCGTCCATGTGGCGTGGATCTCGGGGCGTGGTTGCGCGGCTACGCGGCGGCGTGCAGGCGAGCTCGGTATCGAGGAGCTGCACTTGCGCGCACATGGCGGCAAGGAGCCGCTCTTGCGCGACATGCAAGCGCGACTCGGTGTCACACCTGACGAGACCGCGGCTATGGGCGACGACATCGTCGACCTGGCCATGGCCCGGGCTGCCGGCGTCTTGGCCTGCCCGGCGGACGCCCACGACATACTCGCAGCTCGCGCCGATTTCGTCGCGACTCGCAATGGCGGCCGAGGCGCGGTGCGCGACCTCTGCGATGCCATCCTCTCGGCCAAGGGCCAATGGGACAAGGTCCTAGATCGTTTTTAGCCCGCGACCAAGCACGACCCCATGAAGCGGATTCTGATTTTCGTCCTGCTCTTCGCCTCGGGCCTTGCGCTCTTGGTGAAGCTCCAAGGTGGCGCGTCTAAGACGCCCGATTGGAACGAGCAACCCAGCCAAGTGGGAGAGCTCGAGGACAAACTTATCGGGATTCCGGGCAAGCCAGTCCCAGCCATCGAGGACGCCGCTACCGTGCAAACCGGCGAAACGGAGACCGGCGAAGTTGACACCCCGGCGGCCAGCGCTGGCATCAACGGTCGTATCACCGACACCTACTATCCAAAGCAAGGCGGCCAAGCGGTCTACACGTTCACCGCCGATGCTGAGACCAACGTCGATGGCGCCATTGACCTGTTCGATGTCAACCTCGAGTACTTCGGCAAGGGTGTGCTTACCGCTTCCAAGGGCCGCGCAAGTCTGATCAAACTGCCCGGCGCACTCGCACCTTCGATCAAGGGGGACTCGGTCTCGCTGGAAGATGTAGAGATGAAGCTCGAGTCCGGCCACCCCCTTGCGCCGATGACGGTCGCCGGTGCGAGGCTCCAGGGCAACTTGCCGAAGCAGACCTTTCTCGTCGAGGGAAGTGCAGCCGAAGGGGACCAACAGGCACGCCCGTCGGTCTCTTCGCCGCGCTTTCATTTCGAGGCGGCGAGCATCGACCTCGACGGGATTACCCAGCGCCTTCTGATTACCGGCGACGCGATCGGGATCGTTTTTGACAAGCTCGGAGTGGAGCTCTACCGCTTGACCGGTGACTCTATTCGCGTTGAGAACACAGCGCCGGCTCCCCTTGAGCTAGACCCAAAAACAACCCCCGCTCCCTTTGAAATCTTCATCGACGGAGACGCCAAGCTCACCATGGCCGGCGAGCTCACGGCGACCCTCTCGAGCAACACATTGACCTTGACGGGCGAGCACCTCCCCTCGGGTGAGCTCTCCTTGTCCGAGGTCCGCGTCGACGGAACGGGTGTGCTGGTCTACGGCGCCTCTACGTTTACGGGCTCCTCTTTCGATTTCGATTTTGACGAGGCTGGTGAGAGCGGCTCCATCACGGTCGACGGCACACCTAACGTCAAGTTCGACCTGGCCTCTCTCAACCGGTCCACCGAGCAGACGCCGCCCTTGGAGCTCGACAGCGACGGGCCACTGACCGTCAGCCTCGACCTGTACGGAACCTTCGAGACCAAGTCCGTCACAACCCTAACCTGGGCCGAGACGAAGCTGGTCGCCCAAACCGGCATCCACGGCAGCCTCAATCCAGAGGCAACCCGACTCTCGGTACAAGCCACCGGCGGCGTGACTCTGGACGGCGAGGACGAGTCCGGCATCGTGCACTTTGCAACGGAGACGATGCTTCTCGACTATGCCGAAGAAGGCGACTCGCCGCGACAGGTCACGTTGACCAGTACGGGCGCCGCGAACTTCACGGTGGAAGGCATGGGCGTCAATGAAGGAATCCACATGAAGGGCGCGACGGGCCGCTCCTTGCGCCTCGCCCAAGTAGGTGACCTCTGGACGATTCCCGAAGCTCACGACATTGTGCTCTCGGCGAGTGACGCCACCGGCGAACTCAACGCGCGGGCGTCGGACCTGGCGGACTTTGATCCAAGGCAAAGGCTGCTTGATGCGCGGGGCGATGTCGTCTTTAGCTTTGTGCGCGACGGCGAGACCGGAAGCGGCTCCGGCGACCACGTCAGCATGCAGGGCTTGGACTCCGTGGTGATCGAGGGAACCGAGCAGACCTTGGCCGAGTTTAGCTCCGCCGGTGCAAACATTTCAGCCTTGCGTATTTCCAGGGAAGCCGCGGTGCTCGAGGCTAGCGGTGCAGTGGATGCGCGCCTGGACTCGGAGGCGGGCCTCTTCCTCTTTACTTGTCACAAGCTTCGCGTGGACGGCTTGCCGACAGCCGACCCCGAACGCGAGGGCGGCCTGACCGATGACGAGATCAACGCCCTCGTCCATGCGGGCTTGAGCTTCTCCGCGGAGGGCGAGGTTATGGGCACTGTCGAAGTCGGTGAAGACCTGCTGTACCTCGACTGCGATTTAGTGAGCGCTAACCAAGGCGTGCTTGAAACTGGACAGGCCGAGGTCGTAATCAACGCTGTGGCCGTTCGCTCGGCCACCTGGCAATCGAAGCAGGCCAAGACCGGCAAGGTCAAGTCGTGGAGTATGACCGCGGGCAAGTTGACGGCCACTGTAACCGAGCGGCTTAGCGAAGAACTCCAGGGCTTGTCCCCCACGGAGCGCGCGAAACAGCCGGCGCTGCTAGACGCAGACTTCCGGCTGCTCGCCGATGGCAAGGTCACCATCCAGGAGCAGTCCAGCGGCTTTGCGGGCGCCGGCGAATCCTTGCGACTCGAACGCGTCGACGGCTACTTCGTTCGACTCGATGGCGGACCACAGCGCGCCCAAGTTAAGGGCTCAATCCCCAGCCAAGAAGGCGTGACCTACATGGGCAACGTGCTGTGGTTGGAAGCAACGGAGACAAGCCTGCGTGCCGTCGAAGTGGATGTGAATGTTGTGGGGCTTTCCTTCATGGACTCCGATGCGGATAAACCGCTGCGCCTACGCAGCGACCTGCTGGAGGGAGTGCCCGGCACCTTGCAACTCGACGGCAATGTGAGGCTCGTCGGAGACACGAGGGACACCCCGGATATCGTGCTTACGTCCGACCACGCGACATTCACGAATGCGCTTCTCCAGAAAGTAGATGGCAAGCCGTCCGACCTGCCCTTCCCCGTCTCCTTCCTTGCCCACGGCGACGTACGCCTTCGCCAGGGGTTAGAGTTCGAACTCTTTGGTACCGACCTGATTGTGGAGAGTGGCGGAAGTAAAGTTCGCATCGCCGGACGTCCGGCTTCGATCTCCTACGCTGGTCTTTGCGCAACGAGCTCTTGGATTGAGTTTGATCCGGTGCTCATGGCATTCGAATGTGGTCGCGGCCGGCTGTCCATGGACCCACTACTACTTGAGCTTCTCAACAAGGGTGACGAGAAAGAGAAGCCTTCCCCGGAGCCAAAACCGTGAGTCTGCTTGCCCTTGGCCTTTGCCTTGCCCAAAACCCGGGCCTAACCTTCATGGACGAGAACGCGGAGAACGCTCCCTATATTCTCGATTACTCCGGCGTACAGTATCGCGTCGAAGGCGACTCCGTTCTTCAGATCTTGCGGGACCCGATCTTGTCTCGGGGCGACTTCGAGCTCAGAGCCGCTATGGCGATTTTCTGGCTTGACAAGTCTGACCTCGAATCACGTCGTGTCATGCCTGGCAAAAAGTCGGCGGTCGTCACGCCTCAAGACCTCTTCGACAACATGGTCGAGGACCCGGTGTCTAAAATTCTTCGGGAGGCCTACTTCGAAGGTCCGATCGAATACCGCGTTGGCGGCAAGCGCGTTGGAGCTGCCGATGCTTTTTATCTCAACCTAGAAAACGAGACGGCGTGGATCGCCGACGCAGAGCTCTTCATGGAGCGCACCCTCCGAGACCGCCCGGTCACCTGGCGCGCGCGCGCAGAGTGGATGCGCCGAGAGGACGACGGAACTCTGCACTCCAACGACGCGGTCATCAGCACGTGCACCTTTGAAGATCGGCACCTCTACATTGAGACCGAACACCTGGAGTTGGTGCGCGCTTCGGAAGAAGATGATTTCAGCTTCGACGTCTCCCTTAGCGGAAACTCGCTGCGTGCCTATGGCGTAGCCAAGCTGCCCCTGCCCCCCATCTCCTGGAGTGCCGACGAGCAGGGCAACCCAGTCTTTCCCCAGATCAGTGCAGGCGACAGCGCGCGCTTCGGAACCTTCATCGACACTTCCATCGACTTTGACGCCGGCGATGTTGGTACGTGGTTTCACAACCTACTCGGCGGCGACGAAACCGACGGACAGGCCATTGATGACTCCGCACCAAAAAGCAAGTTGCGCTCCGACGGCCACGCAAGGCTGTCATGGCTCGGTTCGCGAGGTGTACTGGTAGACCTGGGCTTTGATCTCGAGGCAGAGGGTCAGTACCGATTCGAGACTTCTCTGGGTGGCCTCTCGGATGGAGACAAGGATCGCGGTCTGCTGCGTGTAGACGAAGCCGACCGAAGCTCGGCACGCCTATGGTTGCGCTCTCGGGGCCGCTTCATCTTGGACGACTCCTCGTGGTTGGACATCGCCCTAAGCACCGAAAGCGATCCTGGTGTTCAGGCGGAGTTTTGGGAAGATGAGTTCCTGGAATACGAGGAACGCGACAACTACGTCAACTGGCGCAAGGCCGAGGGCCCGCTGTTTCAGTCCCTGCGCATTAAGCTGCAAGTGGACTCTGCTCGCACCCAAGTGGAAGAGCTACCAAGTTATCGTGCCCTCTGGGATCGCAGCCCTGTGGCTGACCTGCCTTGGGGCGGCAAGCTACTGTACAGCTCGAACACCACCTTAGACCTTCTGCATCGCAAGGAGGGGAGCAGCCTCTACCAGAGCCCGTTCGCCACGCCGGCGCCCTTCGCCGATGGCTTGGGCGACCGCGAGGTAACGCGCCTAGACTCAACCCACCGCTTCGAGCACCCGATTACCCTTGGGCGATCTGCGGGCAACTGGAGTCTGACCCCGTACTCGGAGTTCCGCGGTACAGCCTGGGACGAGGACACCCTAGAGGACTCGTCCCCGACACGCGTGGACGTCACCGCCGGCATGCGGCTCGCCAACACTTTTTGGCGCCGAGATGGCGAGACCACAACCCAATTCTCCCCCTTCGTCGACTTCTCTTCGTCCCTGATTCACGAGGACGAGCAGGGGACTCCGGTCGTCTTTGACGAGGTCGATCTAGCTACGGGCGACGACGTGCTCAAGCTTGGGTTTAGCGCGCGACTGTTTGGTTGGGCCCCCGGCGAACAGTTCGACATGGAAGTCGCCACCAACTATGCCGAGGGCGATCTTGGCTCCGGCTGGGAGAGCGCTGATGTGTTTGCGGGCTTGAAGACGAAGCTCGGCGAGATGCCCGTTGGCTTCTCCCACAACGGCCGCTACGGCCTTGAGGGTGAGGGCTCCCTGCTGTCCCGCTCGAGCTTCGGTTTCGTGCCGATGGACAACCTCGCTTTCGAAGTCTCCCACCACTACGCCCTGGATGACCTGCTGGGTGTGCACTACGAGGCCGCCACGGTGGAGGCGCGCTATCGCTGGACGCCCAAGTGGGAGTTCGAGGCGCGCCAGACACTCTCGTTCCGAGAGGACTCTGAACTGGGGCACGAGGTCATCGTGCGGCGCTTTGGCCATGACCTTCTGGTTGAGTTTGGGGTTTCCAAAACGACCGGTGAAGGGGGCAGCACCTTCACCCTGAAGCTCCGTCCAGAGTTGCTTTTCCGACCTTCCAGAATCGGGTACATCGAGCCGCGCTGATTCCGGCATAATGCACCACCATGTTGGCCATCATCTCTAATCTGAGTCCGGGCGAGGTTATCGTCGTCTTGATTGCCTCGATCTTGATCTTCGGAAGGCGCCTGCCCGAGGTTGCCGCCAAGGGCGCGGTGCAGCTACAGAAACTGCGCAGAGGAGTGAACGACTTCAAACGCGAGAGTGGTTTCGACGAGGAGATCCGCAAGGCTAAGCGCTTGGTGGACAACCCGATTCGGGAAGCCGCTAAGGAGCTCAAGAAGGAGCCCGCGAGCTGGCGTCCACCATCACCCCGAGTGGCACCCCACCCCGACGCACTCGCAAAAGAGGTGATCGAGGTCCAAGGCAGGTCCGACAAGCCCGAGGTCGCGGACGCGAAGCAAGAGCCCGTCGGAACGGAAGACCTACAGAAGCCGAAGGGCACGGAGTCCAAGAGCCCTGGGCCGGACTCGGACCCTAGCTAAACTTCGTGTCGAGCCAGAGTCGGTTCGAGAGCACCGTGCCGATAACCACTGCGATGGAGCAGCCACAGGTTGCCGCGAGCTCTTCGTAGGCTTGCGGTGAGATGGAGCCCGGGATCGAGATGGTCAAGACGTCTTGGTTCTTCGCAAGGGGCACGATGCACCAGCGCTTCAAGAACTCAGGAGAGAGTCCCTCTAGAGCTTCGTCCGTAGGGCTGTGCACATCCACCGGCAAGAAAGGCAAGTTGAACACTTCGCTCGCGATGTTCGACAGCTCCCAATCGGTGACGAAGCCGCCCTTCACAAGCGCCTCCGTGAGCAACCCGTCGGACTCGGCGCAGTTCTGAAACAGCGCTTCGAGCACGTCCCCAAGGATCACGCCACGCTCCACAAGACTGCGGGCGAGCTTGGACTCGCTAAAATTAATCTTCGGCTTAGCCACGATGGAACGGCGTACCTAGACGTCGAGGTTTTTGACCTCAAGGGCGTGGCGCTCGATGTACTCGCGCCGCGGTTCGACTCCGGCGCTCATCAGGATCGTGAAGATCTCGTCGGCCCGAAACTCATCTTCGAGCTCGACGCGGAAGAGTCGACGGGTCTTGGGGTCCATGGTCGACTCCCAGAGCTGGTCCGGGTTCATCTCGCCAAGACCCTTGTAGCGCTGTATGTCGATCTGATCTTGGAGGCTACGCTTCAGTGCTCGTGCGAGTTCGAGCAGGGACTTGATCGGTCCGCCGCCCTTGACGCCTTCGAGCAGCCAATCACCACCACCTTTGATCGAGAGACCATAGCCTTCGACCTTCGTCAGTAGCTCTACCACCTCGGCCACATGGCCAACGGCACTGACACTAACGTCGGCGTTCTTCGGAGAGACTTCGCACTCTGGGCCAGTGTAGACGGCCAGCTCTTGGCCCTCGGCAACGAGGCTTGTTTGCAGCTCGAGGAAGTTCTTCTGCTCGGTTGAATCCGTGAAGAAGTTGTCGCCCGCGTCCGTACGAACCCAGTGGGTCGGAATCGTGGTGCCATCCCAAGACTCAAGCAGAGTATCGGGCTGCACCTGGGTCCAAGCCGGAAGTAAGTGGGTGGAGAGAATCTCAAGGCGAGAGAGGTCATCGAAGAGCTGCTTAAGCTCCGCCTCCCTCCAGTCCTTCTTGCTGTTCTCGTCGTGGAGCACAATGGCACCAATCCCAAGGTTCGCCAGGTAGTCGCTGAGATCAGCTTCGTCCGAGAGGTATTGTTCGGTCTTGCCTTTCTTGACCTTGTAGAGCGGCGGCTGCGCGATGAAAAGGCGGCCGGCCTCAATGAGCGGCTTCATGTGCCGGAAGAAGAACGTCAAGAGCAAAGTGCGGATGTGGGAACCATCCACATCGGCGTCGGTCATGATGATCGTCTTACCGTAGCGCAGGCGCTCGAGGTCAAATTCTTCTGCGATGCCACAGCCAAGCGCCGAGATGATGATCTGAATTTCCGAGTGATGCAGCATCTTGTCTAGACGCGCCTTCTCGACATTTAGGATCTTACCCTTCAGGGGCAGGATGGCCTGGTACCTACGGTCGCGACCCTCCTTTGCGGAGCCACCAGCCGAATCACCCTCGACCAGGTAGATCTCGGACTTCTCCTTGTCCTTGCTTTGGCAGTCCGCCAACTTGCCGGGCATGTTGCCACTCGCAAGTACCGTCTTGCGTCGCACGAGCTCGCGCGCTTTGCGTGCAGCGTCCCGGGCTTCCATGGCGCGCAGTGCGCGGGTCACCAGGGACTTAGCCGGTACCGGATGCTCTTCCAGGTACGTCTGGAAACAGTCGCCAATGAACGACTCGACGAGCCCCTGCACTTCGCGGTTGCCAAGCTTGTCCTTGGTCTGGCCTTCGAACTGAGGGTCGGGAACGTAGACCGAAAGTACAGCGCAGATACCCTCGCGGAAGTCATCACCCGAGGGAAGCTTGGTTCCTTCTTTGGCGAGCTTTTCTCGCTTGATGTAGCTGTTGAAAGTGCGCGTGAATCCCGAGCGCAGTCCGGCGAGGTGCGTGCCTCCACCGTGGGTGTTGATGTTGTTGACGAAGGTGAAGATCTGCTCGGAGTACGAGTCCGTGTACTGGAACGAGAGCTCGGCCCGATAGGACGCGCCAGGATTCTCGTCGCTAGTTAAGTCGCGAACCCAGTGCACCGTCTCCGGTAGGACGCGCTCTTTGTTTTTGCAGAGCTGGTCAACGAAAGCAAGTAAGCCTGTCGGGTAGACAAACTTCTCCGACTTGCCAATGCGCGAATCTTCCAGGTACAGAGCCACTCCCTGGGAGCCCATGAGATAGGCCGTCTCGCGAAGTCGCTTTGTCACGATCTCGAGGTCAAAGTCCACAGTCGTGAAAATCTGGCCGTCCGGCTTGAACGTGATCAGTGTGCCCGTCTTGTCCGAGTCACCAACAACTCGAAGCTCGCGCACCTTGGCACCGCGCTCGAAGCGCATGTTCTGCTCTTTGCCGTCCTGATAGACCGTGACCTCAAGCCACTCCGAGAGTGCGTTCACACAAGAGACACCAACGCCGTGTAGGCCGCCCGAGACCTTGTAGGCATCGTTGTCGAACTTACCACCAGCGTGAAGCTTCGTGAGTACGAGTTCGACCGCGGGAACACCTTCTTCGGCATGGATCGCGGTTGGGATTCCGTTGCCGTCGTCGAGAACGCTAAGCGAACCATCGGAGTTAATCGTCACATCACATCGAGTTGCACGGCCAGCCAGGGCTTCGTCGATCGAGTTATCGACGACCTCCCAGATCAGGTGGTGCAGACCTCGAATATCCGTGTCGCCGATGTACATGGCGGGGCGAACGCGGACGGCCTCAAGGCCTTCGAGTACCGTGATCGAATCTGCGCCGTAGTTGGCTTGCTCTTTCTTTTCTTCGTCTGACATGGTCTGGGGGGCTTAGCGTTTCAACTTGAACGAGATGCGTTCGATGCGGTTGGCACCGAGCAGTTCGTTGGTCTGGCGTCTAAGTTGGGCACCTGTGAAGTTAGTGAGTTCTTGGTAGTGAGCGGCGGATTCAACGAGAACCGTGAGTTCGCCGCGCTCGAAGCGAACGGGCACTGCACGTTTTGCAAGTGCAGGTCCGATCGCTTGGTTCCAAGTAGTGAAGATTGCGTTGTTGGGATCCGAGCGCCGTAGATCGTTCTCCTTGAGAAAGCGATCGAGGGCATCGCTCATGGAGATCATCTTTCCGCGATCGGGATCTTTCCTAGGCATCGATGGTGATGGGCATCACGACGTAGATATAGCCCTGGCCAAGTTGAAATTTGCCGGGACTCGTTCGGTCGGTGAACTCAAAGTGCACGGTGTCGGTCTCGCACTGCTTCAAGCCGTCGATCAAAAAGTCGGGGTTGAAGACAATGTCGACCTCGTCGCCCTGGTAGTTGGCATCCATCTGTGCCGTAGCTTCGCCGCGACCAGCCGCCTTGGCGATGATCTCAAGATGGTCTTCGGCGAAGGACAGGCGCACGGCACGGGCGTCAACGCTAGTCACGGTTGAGACTAGTCGCAGCTTGCTGATCAATAGCCCCGCATCGATCTCGATCTTGCACTTGCCTTCGGGGGGAACGACCTGAGAGTACTTCGGGAACTCGCCGTCGATGAGCCGCGCAAAGATCTCTGCTTGATCCGTCTTCAGCGAGAACTGCGTCTCGTCGAAGGAGATGCGTACACGGGCCATGGGGTCCGTGAGAATGCGGGTAAAGGGCTGAAGGCCCTTGGTGGGAACGATCGATCGCTCGGTGGTTCCCTCGGGGCAGTCCAGCAAAGTCGTGGTCACGGCAAGACGGCGACCGTCTGTTGCAACCAGGCGGAGCTGAGACTCCTCGACCTCGATCAGAACGCCGTGCATGGCGTAGCGTCCAGGTTCGCGGGCCGCGGCGAAGGCGGTGCGGGAGACTTGCTTGCTGAAGGTCTCGGCCAAGATCGGGTAGGAGTTCTCCTCCTGGAAACGAGCAACCACGGGGAACTCATCCGAGTCCACGGTCACAAGCTCGGCCCGGTCGCCGCCGCTGGTGATCACGCAGTTGTCTCCGGTTGAGTCGAGGGTGACGGTGTCCTCGGTCAAGTCGCGAACGAAGTCGTTCGCAACCCTTGCCGAGATCAGCAGGGTTCCTGTCTCGGCGACTTTGACGTCGTCGATCCGGAAACGGATCGCGACCTCGAGGTCAGTGCCTACAAGTTCTAGGGCGTTCTCAGTTGCCACAATGCAGACGTTCTCGATCGCAGGGCGAGTGCTCTTGCTCGGGATGACGCTGCTGACAATGGACAGGCCTTCCCGGAGTTGCTCGCGGTTACACAGGACCTTCATGGATGCTTGGGGGTTGGTCTGGGGATAACCTCTTTTAATATATTAGTAGTATTAACAGAGGGCCCCTTTCGCTGGGGACAACTTGACGTCGGTGAGACGTAAGTCGTTGATTGATTGTGATTTAGGCTACTCACGAGGTAGTGGATTGCCCTTGGAAAGTTGTGGATAGGTGGTGGAAGCTCGAAGACTTGTCAACGCTTATCCAGAGGGTTGCGGGCGCCTGTTGGAAAGGGGCTCGCCGAAGCTGAGTTATGCAGAATTGATCCCTAGGATTCACACAGGTGGCGGTGGAGTTATCCGCGCCGAAACCACGCTCTATCCAGAGGTCATCCCCACAGTTATCCACAAGTCGCTCGGTGAGCGAGGCTCCGATTGCTGGGTGAGAGAGGTTAATCTCTTTAGAACCGGCGAGGACGGATGCCTGTATGGGGGTGCAGGTGGGCAGACCGTGGGTCTGATTTTGCCCCGCCATTATAAGGAGGGAGGGGTTCCCGAATCCACTTCTTTGGAGAGCCTGTGCGGGCTTTAGGCGAAGAGTTTGTGTGCCTACGAGAAGAGCCCCAACATGGTGCTGTCGAGGCTCTTGGGGCGAGTGGTGCAGAATCACGATAGCTTAGACGAGTGCGGCGCGTCGAAGTTGTGTTTCGAGGTCTGCAATGAGGTTTGCAAGGGCCCCATCGTCGACGAGGGCCTCTTCCACCTTCTTGATGGCATGCAGCACTGTGGAGTGATCCCGGCCTCCGTAGAAGCCGCCGATGTCCTGTAGAGAGCGCTTGGTGATGCGCCGGGTCAGGAACATCGAGACCTGGCGAGGCCAGGCGATGGCCTTGTGTCGCTTCTTGGACTGGAGTTCGCTGAGGCGCACGTCAAAGTGCTCCGTAACGAGCTGGGCGATGTCATCCATGGATGTAGGGCCTCTGCGCACGGAGAATACGTCCTGGAGGCACTGGCGAGCGAGCTCCATACTGATAGGAACCCCCATCAGCTTAGAGAAGCCCTTGAGTTTATTGACAGCACCTTCGAGCTCGCGGATATTTGAATCAAGGCGCTCGGCGAGCACCTTGGTGACCTCTTCCGGCAGCTCGATACCGCGCTCGTTGGCCTTGCGCATGATGATCGCCATGCGCGTTTCGTAGCAGGGGGGCTCGATCTCGGTGACGAGACCCCACTTGAAGCGAGATACGAGGCGCTCTTCTAGGCTAGGGATGTCCTTGGGGGGACTATCAGAGGAGAGCACGATCTGCTTGCCCGCGTTGTAGAGGGCATTGAACGTGTGGAAGAACTCTTCCTGGGTGCGTTCCTTGTTGGCGAGCAGGTGGATGTCGTCCACTACAAGCACATCAACATCACGGTATTTGTGCCTGAACTTCGTCTGATCGCCCTTACCAATAGCATCAATGAAGTGATTGATGAAGGTCTCGCAGGACAGGAACAGGATGTTTGTGCTCGGGTCGTCGTCTAGGATCTGACGGCAGAGGGACTGCAGCAGGTGTGTCTTCCCCAATCCAACGCTACCGTGGATGAAATACGGGTTGTAGGGCCCACCTGGAGACTCGGAAACGCCGACTGCGGCCGCGTGGGCGAAGCGATTGCAGGGCCCGACCACGTAGTTGTCGAAGGTATAGGATGCGTTGAGCACCACGTCACTGGAACGCAGCAGGCCGGCACGCTTCCGGCCGGGCTTCTTGCTGGCTTCCAGATCAGCCTCGGGCGCAACGGTCTCGTCTGCCCGCTCGCGACGGGGTGCCTTGCGGGCGGCGAGTTCTGCATCGACCACAACCTCGACCTTCAGATTTGAGCTCAGGACCGTATGTACGGAGTGCTCGATCTGGCCCATGTAGTTGTCGATGAGCCAGTCCCGGGTGAAGTCGTTCTGCACGGCAACGGTCAGGGTGCTGTCGGTGAGCGAGCGCAGGACCGCCTGCTGGAACCATGTATAGAAGGGAGTCTGGTCGATGGTCTCCCGCAGCACGGCACGAACTTTCTCCCAAGTCGCCTCGAGATCCAACCGTTCGCCAGAAAGATTCCGTTCGGACTCGGCAGCCTGGGGCGGAGTCTGGGCGGGTTGCATCGCTGGCGTGTGGACAGGGGACTGTCCACGGGGGGAGGATGAGTTCGACATGGAGGACGTTATAGGAGGGGGGGGTCCAGGTTCGCGGGTAGAGTTGCTTAAGGCAGCCCATCCCCTCCGCATGCCCTAAGGGGGCATCTGTCGTAAACGATGGCGGGTCCTCTCCCTTGGTGTGTCCCTAGAAGAGGACGGGGAAGTGGAGGTGCCTTGGTCGGACCAGTGGAAGAAAGAGCCGACGAAGGGTAGCTCGACGGAGACCCATTATGGAAACCGGTCCGGCTGGCGCAACGAAGTTATCCCCAAGGATTCACGAGTTGTTCACAAGGCTTAGCCGCCGCCACAGGTTGCGCGCGACGAGGAAAATACTTTCACCATTCGTTCCACCGCGCGCTTGCAATCGGCCTCGGAAGTGTTCCAACCCATCGAGATGCGCAGCCCCGAGCGAGCGTCGGATTCCGACAAGCCCAAGGCAAGCAAAACGTGAGACGCCTCTACGGCGCCGGAGGCACAGGCTGAGCCCGCACTGAGCTCTACGCCCTCCATGTCAAAGCGTGTGACGAGCATGCGCGCCTCGGTGCCGGGCATGCGAATATTCATCGTTCCCGGCAGACGGTCAGTGGTCTTTTCCAGGGCCGGTCCAGAGAGTTCAAGCTCCGGAAAGCGCGCGCTCAAAATGCGCCAGATTTGGTTGCACCACAGGCGGTGGTTCTGGGCCGTCACGGCCTGCTCAGCTAAGGCCAACTCCATGGCCAGGGCAGACGCGGCGATGGCGGGGGCGTTCTCGGTTCCAGCGCGCAGCTCTTCCTCCTGGCCACCGCCGTGGACAAGGGGAGCAACCGCCGTGCCGGGTCGTTTGACGAGCACGCCGACGCCCAAAGGGCCGCCAATTTTATGCATCGACATGGTGTAAAGGTCGACGCCTTCTAGGGCGAGCGAAACGTCGATACGGCCCGTGGCCTGGACGGCGTCCACGTGCAGGACAGGCCTAGATTTTTCGGGCAGTGCTTGGATGCCAGCAGAGAGCTCCCGCATCGGCTGCACAACACCGATCTCATTGTTGGCTAAATGCAGGGAGACCAACCCCACGGAGTTTGCCTCGATGTTGTAGGCCAGTTGCTCGGGATGGATGCGCCCGGTCTTGCTCACGCCGGCGTAGTGCAGCTTGCGACCGCCAGCCGCGAGGCGTGCCATGGGCTCCAAAACGGAAGCGTGTTCGATCGGGCTCGTGAGCACGGATCGGTCCGGTCCCAGGGTGCTGCCCACGCCAAAGATCGCGAGGTTGTTAGCCTCGGTTCCGCCCGAGGTAAAGACAACGCTCGATTCGCTGACATCAAGGCACGTTGCTATGCGGGCCCGGGCATCGTCAATGAGATTGCGCGCCAGTCGCCCACTAGCATGCAAACTCGAGGGGTTTCCCCCGTGCTTCCCAAGCAACTCTACCCACAGATCCCGGACTTCCGGGCGCATAGGCGTCGTCGCGTTGTGATCCAAATACACTCGCTTCATTTCTCCAAGACCTCTCTTCTCAGCGCTTCGTATCGGTCCACATGGCTGGCCGAACTGACGTGTTTCTCTCGGTTGCTTGCTCTTTCGTGCGCAACCCGGACCGGGGCCCGATTGCCTAGGGTTCGACGATTCGGAAAGCGGACTCGGGCAGGGGCGGCAACTCGGAAGCCAATGGCGCCGAGCGTCGCGGCGCCGTCACGGTGCCCTCGTCGGTATAGGGCTGGTTCGCGGGAGCACTTGGTTCCGGCTGCTGCGCTTGTTCCATTTCGGATTGAGCCTCCGCTTTTGGGTCAACCTCAGGGACGACAGGAGCGGGCACGAGGGTGTGCTCCTGCTCGGTCGGCTGGTTCTGAATGGCTGGCACAAGAGTCTGCGGCGCGGGCTCTAAGTTCACCGACTGAGTCGTCGGCTCTTGGGGAGCCTTGGCAACGGGAGCCTCGGCAACAGGAGCTTTGGCAACAGGAGCTTTGGCAACAGGAGCTTTGGCAACGGGAGCTTTGGCAACGGGAGTCCCCACCGGGACAGCGCCGGGCTCCTGGGCGAGGACCTCAGCGGCGAGCTCGGCGTAGTCGCCAGCGCCGGGCGACTTGGGCGCGTACTGGAAAATAGACTCCCCATAACTAGGGGCTTCTGCCAGCTTGACGCTCTTGCGGATCGAACGATTGAAGACAGGGCCTGGGAAGTACTTGCGGATCTCAGCCAGCACTTCACGGGCAAGGCGCAGGCGGCTGTCATACAGGCACGGAATGATGCCCGTGATCGCCAGCTTCGGCTGCAGGCGACGCTGGAGTAGCTGCACAATCTCGACGAGTTTGCTCATCCCCTGCAGCGCGAAGAATTCCGTCTGCAGTGCGATGAAGACCTCGCGCGAGGCGACTAGTCCGTTCACGGAGAGCAGGCCAAGACTTGGCGGACAGTCGACGATCACGTAGTCGGCTGGCTGCTCGCCATGCTGTTCCTCGTGGGCGGTAGCCCAGGCGTCGATAGCGTCGTTCAGAATGCTCTCGCGACCAATGGCTGCGGCGAGCTCCATTTCCGCGCCTGAGAGGTCAATGTTCGTGGGCGAAACGCGCAGTCCCGGTGTTGCCGTGTCGCGTAGGGCGTCGCCGAAATCCATGCCATCGCAAAGCACACGATAGGTCGAGGGCTCTCCCGCGGGGACCTCGATGTCGAGGTGCGTGGATAGGTTGCCCTGGGGGTCGAGGTCGACCAGGACAACCCGTCGGCCCGCAAGGGCGAGGGCAGCCCCAAGGTTTACGGCGGTGGTCGTCTTACCGACCCCGCCCTTTTGATTGACGAGCGCGATGCGTCGCATAGTCATGGCTGGTTCGAGGGGAGCCCGAGTGGGCAGAGGGGCTCGCTACCGGGGCCCCCGATTAGGGACCCTTGGCTGCGGGCGTTGATTTCGCTAGGAGTGAGGATATCCGCAATAGGCCCAAAGTGCTGCCCCCGGACTGCCCTTGGGTTGGATTTCGTTCCAGCCAGACCCTATGGGTACGTAGCGGGATCCGTCTGGGCGCTTACGGTTTGTCTGGTTTGTCCACTACAGAGCCCGTCCCATCGTTCTGGTTTCTGAGCCGTTTGGGGGCTTGGCCGAGCCGGAAGACGACGTGCTCGGCAGGCAGCGGGTCGGTCTCTTGAAAGAGATCGTCAATCCAGTCGGTGCCAAAGCGTGCGCAGAACTGAACCGTTGTGAGCACATCCTCCTGGGGTTCCCCACCGGGCAGGAGGTGCGAGGCCAGGCGCCGCTGGTCCCTCCTCGCCCCACCTACGTTGTTGCTACAGACGCGGTCGACCTTCTCGGCAAAGCGCTGAAGTTGCCCGTGCACCTGGCGGCTGGCGTGCTTCAACATTTGCGGTAGGTGCGAAGAGACTTCGCCGAGCCGGGGGCGCAAGGCGTTGAGCTCCTTGCGGAACGCCTTGGACATGGCGTGAATCTCCGCGGCGAGGTCCTCGGTCGGCTCTCCGGTGATTTGCTTCTCATTCGAAGCTAATGGCTCGGCGGCGGAACCTCGCGTTCGAAGGTAGTCTCCCACTAGGCAGTCGGTCTGGACGAGTGTGTCCTCGGTCGCACCATCTAGAAGGGTGCAGCTCATGTGCCGCACAAAAGCCGGGCAGGGCACGTCCCGGGCTATGCGGAGGTCGGAGACTTGAGCCATCCTGGTGAGCTCGTCGTAGTTGCCAACATGTGCGGCTACGGGCAGGGCGAGGTCTTGGACGAGTGGGCGCAGCAGTGGACCGGATCGGAAGGCCTCGGGCGCAGTCACGATTTCAGCGGCGAGCTCCGCGGGTGTTCGCGAGCCGGGCTCGTCGTCATAGCGGTAACCCTCGCCGCCGAAGCGAAGGGCGTGGTGCTCGCCATCTAGCAAGTGGAAGACGGGCGCCGCCTCGTCGAGGCTTGGCTCGATATCGAATCCTGCCGCCACTAAATCCACCCTAGTCTTTGCGAGCGCGCCCATGGGGTCTGGCGCAACAACAGTTGCGAGTGCTCGGGACAGGTCCGTTCGCAGCCAGCTTGGTTCCAGCACGATCAGCCCGAGGTGGCCGAGCAGGCTTGTCATGGCGCGGGTCCATGCACCGGCCAAGGTCTCGCCATGACGGGGAGCGAATCGCGTCAAGGATTCGTGGGAGTACAGATCGGCGGCAAGCGAGTCCCGCATCACCTCGGTCAACGAGGTCAAACGGTGCTCGTCTTGGTCGACCCGGATTTCCGAGTAGGGCACATGTTCGGAGGGCACGCCTGGCAAGTGTAGGGTGCGCAGGTCTAGGTGCGGAGTGATCGTGCAGACGCTTGGTTTTTGCGCGAGGTCGTCAGCGAGGTTCCAGAGAATCGGAATCACTGGCCTACCCCACTTTTCCGTTAGCGAGCTAGCTAGGCGAATCGTCGTGAGTGCCTTGTAGATAGAAGCTAGCTGACCACCGAGAAGCGCGGGTTGCGCTTCGCAAATCACAACACAGGCACCCTCTTCTCGAAGAGCCCGCACTGACTCGAGCACGGCGACGTGGGAGCCAATAGCCGTCAGTTGAGCCTCGATTTTTGCGCTGAGCTCTTCGCGCTCATCGGCTAGGAAGCGATCGATTGGGACGGCGATGTCATCCAGGCTGGCGGGCAAGTTGGGCGTGCCGCCTTGGAGCGAGTCTCCGCGAAGGGAGAGCTGGTGAAGTGTGAGCTTTGAGAGGCCGAAGAGGTCCGCACTCAAGAATTCTAGGCGGGACCTCTTGGGGCTTGTCATGTAAGCGAGGCGCGCCTAAACGGCAGCGTGGGCCACGGTACCGATCTCTTCAATCATTGAATCAAGTGCGTCTACAGCAGCTTCGCGCCACTCTGTGCTGGGGCGGCCCGCTTTCTTGTAGGCGAAAGAGATACCCCGGGAGGAGTTCACTACCGCGCCGAAGCCGCCCTTGTGGAAGCCCGCGGCGATATCTTCAGCGCCCGCACCCTGGGCTCCGTAGCCTGGCAGCAAGAGCGGTGTATGAGGCATGCGCTGGCGCATGGCGGCCAGGGCTTTGGGGTGAGTCGCGCCGACAACGGCGCCGACCGAACTGTAGCCGCTGTCGCCTATGAGGTCTTTGCCCCAGCGGCTGACAGCGTCCGCGA